>JBBSUD010000214.1:0-6496 GCA_038235225.1 Verrucomicrobiales bacterium | reverse complement strand
GAGCGCGGGGGCAAGCCCGAGGCCAGGCGCGCGGTGGAAATCGCGGACAAGGCGCTGGTGCTTTCCGACTATCGGATCAAGCGGCGTGAGATATTCACCGAAGTGGGACAGGCGTTTGCACAGTCACTGGCCGCTCAGGAGAAAATCGAATTGTATGGTGAACTCGTCACCCTCAATCAATCATTCCTCCCCGAGATCGAGAAACGAATCGAGGCGGGAAAAGTTCCCGCCGTGGAGCGCAGTCGTGCGAAGACCGCGGTCACCATGGCCCGCCTCGCGCGGCTGCGGGCGGAGCGCGAGTTCAAGGCGGCCCGATTGCGGCTGGCCGCCACTTGGGGCAGCACGAATGCCGGATTTCAACGGGTGGCGGGAAAGCTCGGCGAATTGCCAAGCATGCAGGATCAACATGCGTTGGAGCAACGGCTCTTCTCGCATCCGGCCTATCAGAAGGAAGCCGGTAATGTCGCGAAATCGGCGGCCGAACACCGGCTCGCGATCGCTAACGGAAAGCAGGATTTCACCATCCAGGGCGGTCCCCGGCATTTCCTCGAAGGCCGCGATGAGTTCGCGCTGGTCGTCGGCTTCTCGATTCCACTTCCGATCAATGACGGCAACCAAGGTGAGATCGCCGCGACCGCCGCGCAGATCGAGGTAGCTGCCCGTGACAGGGACGCGACCTATGCCGAACTGAAGGCGAAGCTGAATGCCGCGCTCCAGTCGCTTGCCGCCACCCGCCTGGAGGCGGACACCATCAACAGCGAACTCTTGCCGGACGCCCGTGAGGCCTTCGACGGGGTGCAGGACGGCTATTCGAAAGGTCGGCTCAGCTATCTCGACCTCATCGATGCCCGCCGCAGCCTAAACGAAGCAAGTATCCAACTCCTGGACGCGAAAGCCGCCTATCAGGAAGCCGCCGCCGAGATCGCCGGTCTCACGGGTTCGCTCCCGAACTAACAGCAATCAGCTCATTTTCCATTTCCCATGAAACACATTTTAAAAGTCCTCAACATCATCGCCCTGCTCGCCGTCGCCTATGTCGTCGGACGCGCCATCCTCCATACGGAGAAAGCCGAACCGGCAGCCGAAGAAGCCGCTGGCGGGGAAGGTGCCAAGCCTGCGGAAGAACAAGTCACCAACAGGTTGGAAGTCGATGACGACCGAATGCGGGAGGTTGGTATCCGGACCGCCAAGGCGGGGCCAGCCACGCTTCATCTTTCGCGCACGCTTTTCGGCCAAATCCGGGCCAACGAGGAAAAGGTCGCCCACATCGCGCCACGCTTTCCCGGCATTATCCAACAGATTGACAAGCGCCTCGGCGACACTGTCGAGAAGGACGAAACGTTGGTGACCATTGAGTCCAATGAAAGCCTGGAAAGCTACGAGGTGAAGGCGCTCGTCTCCGGGACGGTTATTTTCCGCGAAGCGAATCGCGGGGAAGCCGTGACCGAAGGGCAGCGCCTCATGACAGTGGCCGACCTAAGCACGCTGTGGGTGGATCTCAATGCCTACCCGCAGGACTATGGCATTCTGAAGTTAGGCCAGTCCGTCTCCATCACCGCAGCCGCTTTGGAACACCCTGTCGAGTCGAAGATCGACTATATCTCGCCTTTCGGCACCGAAGGCACCCAGACGATGCTCGCTCGCGTGTCCATTCCTAACGAATCGGGCCATCTCCGGCCAGGTCTTTTCGCCGAGGGCAAGGTGCTCATCGCAAATGAGGATGTCGCCATCGCGGTGGACAACAGCGCGCTCCAGACATGGGAGGATCACGACGTGGTCTTCGTGCGGGAGGACGATGATTTCAAGGCCGCTCCCGTCCGCCTCGGACGCAGCGACGGAGCCACCACCGAGATTCTATCAGGCATAGAGGCTGACGCGGAATACGCCACCACCAACAGTTTTCTGCTCAAGGCGGAACTCGGAAAATCCTCGGTGGAGGAGGACTGATTCACGAGAGATTTTAACAATCTAACATTCATATTCAATGCTTTCCAAACTCATCCAGTTCTCCATCCGCCACCGCTGGCTAGTGCTTCTCGCCACGCTGGCCTTGGGCGCGCTGGGCGCTTTCAATTTCAACCGGCTGCCCATCGACGCGGTTCCGGACATCACCAACGTGCAGGTTCAGATCAACACCAGCGCGCCGGGATATTCGCCATTCGAAGCCGAACAGCGCATCACCTATCCGGTCGAAACCGCGATGGCCGGCATCCCGAATCTTGAGAACACCCGCTCGATCTCGCGCTACGCGCTTTCCCAAGTCACAGTGAACTTCGATGAAGGCACGGACATCTATTGGGCACGCCAGCAAATCGCCGAGCGGCTATCAGAAATCAAGGATCAGCTTCCGTCAGGTGTCGAGCCGGTCATGGGACCCATCTCTACCGGTCTCGGGGAAATCTATATGTATTCCGTGGAGGCGGAGAAGGATGCGAAAAAACAGGATGGCACACCCTACACACCGACCGATCTGCGGACCATCCACGACTGGACCGTGAAATCCCAGCTTCGCAATGTCGAGGGCGTCAGCGAGGTCAATGTCATTGGTGGCTTTGTCAAACAGTTCCACGTCCAGCCGGAGCCCGCGAAACTCGCCGCCTACGCGCTTTCGTTAGAAGATGTCGTCGGTGCGCTTTCGCGAAACAACCAAAACACCGGCGCGGGATTCATCGAGCGGAACGGCGAGCAATACATCGTGCGTTCGCCGGGCCAGGTCGGGAGTTTGGAAGACATCGCCGGCATCGTCGTGGCGAGCCGGGACGGTATCCCGGTCCGCATCCGGGATGTGGCGGAGGTTTCTCTCGGTGAGGAACTGCGATCCGGTGCGGCCACGTTGCATGGCGAGGAAGTTGTTATCGGCACCGCCATGATGCTTATTGGCGAGAACAGCCGCACCGTTTCCAAACGGGTTCACGAAAAGGTCGGGATCATCAATCAAAGCCTGCCGGAAGGAGTCCACCTCAACACGCTCTACAACCGCACGACCCTCGTGGATGCCACCATCGAGACGATCCAGAAGAACCTGCTGGAAGGTGCGGTCCTCGTCATTGTTATCCTGTTTCTATTGTTAGGCAATATCCGCGCCGCCCTCATTGCTGCTGCCATCATCCCGCTTTCCATGCTCTTCACCATCACCGGCATGGTCTGAAACAAGGTCAGCGGAAATCTCATGAGCTTGGGTGCGTTGGACTTCGGCATCATTGTCGATGGCGCGGTAATCATCGTGGAAAACTGCATCCGCTGCTTGGCGGAGGCACAACACAAGCGCGGCAGAATCCTCGAGGCGCGCGAACGATTCAAGGTGGTCTATCAGGCAACCAAGGAGGTTGTAGTTCCCAGTCTGTTTGGCTCGGTCATCATCATGGTTGTCTATCTTCCGATCTTCGCGCTCACCGGAGTGGAGGGAAAAATGTTTCATCCCATGGCGTTCACCGTGGTCGTGGCGCTGATCGGCGCGATGATATTCTCCATTACCTTCGTCCCCGCTATGGTGGCGATTTTACTGCGAGGAAAAATTTCGGAAAAAGAAAACTTCGCCATCCGCGGGGCCAAGGCGATTTACACACCCTTGCTGCGATCCGCCTTGGATCACCGGCTCTTTGTTGTCACCGCCGCGGTGGTGCTGCTCGTTCTCAGTGGTCTGTTAGCCAGCCGCATGGGGTCCGAGTTTATACCGAGTCTCGATGAGGGAGATGTGGCGATGGAGGCCGTCCGCATTCCATCCACCGGCATCACCCAGTCTCTGGAAATGCAGAAACAGGTGGAACGCAAGCTCGAAACCCTGCCCGAGGTTGACAAGGCATTCGCCCGCACCGGCTCCGCGGAAATCGCGAACGATCCGATGCCTGCGAACACTTCCGACGGCTATGTCATGATCAAGCCTCGCCCGGAATGGCCGGATCCGGAAATGACCAAGGCCGAGCTCATCGAGAAAATCGAGAAGACCGCAAACTCACTGTTAGGAACCAATTTTGAGATCAGCCAACCCATCGAGCTGCGCTTCAACGAACTCATCTCCGGCGTCCGCAGCGATCTGGGAGTGATGATTTTCGGCGACGATATGGACAAGCTGCTAGCTACCGGAAACAAGATTTCCGCGATTGTTAGCCAGGTTCCCGGCGCGGCGGACGTCAAGGTCGAGCAGGTCAGCGGCCTGCCGATGCTAACTGTGGAAATCGATCGGGATGCCATCAGCCGCTATGGCCTCGACATCGCCACCGTGCAGGAAACCGTGGAAATCGCCATTGGCGGAAAGGAAGCCGGCACGGTGTATGAGGGAGACATCCGCTCGCCGTTGGTCGTCCGTTTGCCGGAGCGCATTCGCAAGGATCTCGATGCGATCCGCCGGCTGCCGATTCCGGTCCCGGAGTCAACCGAGTCCGGGAATCACGCGACCATGCCGGTTTCCCAGTCCTCGCCGGGTTTCGTTCCACTCGGTTCGGTCGCGAAACTCAATCTCACTAACGGACCGAACCTGATCAGCCGCGAAAATGGCAAACGCCGCATCATCGTCAGTGCGAATGTCCGTGGCCGGGACTTGGGATCGTTCGTGACCGAGGTGCAGGAAAAAGTGAAGGACGCGCAAGTCGTTCCGGCCGGCTACTGGGTGGAATATGGCGGGCAGTTCGAGCAACTTCTGTCAGCCACCAAGCGCTTGCAGTTGGTGATTCCCGTCGCGCTGTTCCTCATCCTGATTTTGCTATTCATGACCTTCGGCAGTATCAAGGACGCGCTGCTTGTTTTCTCCGGAGTTCCGCTCGCGCTAACAGGTGGCATCGCCGCGTTGTGGTTGCGGGACATTCCCCTGTCCATCTCCGCCGGTGTCGGTTTCATCGCTCTATCAGGAGTCGCGGTGCTCAACGGTCTGGTCATGGTCATCTTCATCAAAAGCCTGCGGAAAAACGGCAAGGAGCTCATTCCCGCCGTCATCGAGGGCAGCGTGCTGCGCCTCCGCCCCGTGCTCATGACCGCCGCCGTCGCCGCTTTCGGTTTCGTGCCGATGGCGCTGGCCCACGGACGCGGTGCAGAAGTCCAGAAGCCGCTCGCCACCGTCGTCATTGGCGGTATCATCACGTCCACCGTCCTAACACTCTTCGTCCTGCCCGTCCTTTACGCCATCTTCCACCGCAAGGGCATGGAAAAATTTGGCTCCGAGGAAATCGACTTTGACAGCGTCGAGGAAGTGCATCCCATGTTGCCATGAATTCCGCCCGCGGGTGAGCGAACGCTATTTGTAAGGCGGATCAGGCTGGAAATGGTTTCCCTCCGGTGTCGCCCGGTTTTTGATCCTGGCATTCCCTTTCCTATCCCATGATCCGCTCCATTTTATTGGTCCTTCTCGCGTTAGGTGTTCCGGTCGTCGCCGGTCCGGCGCCCGCATCGTTTGGCTACATTTTGCAGCGGATTCATTCGCGAAATCCAAACCTGACGCGGTCGCCCGTCTCGCCGCCAGCGACCGGGATTGGATTGTGCTAGATTCTGTCTTCGCGAGCGGCTCGCCTTGGCTGCGCGGGGATCTGGAGGCCGTCCGTGCCGGAAAATCCGGACGTAAAATCATTGCCTATCTCTCCATCGGCGAGGCTGAGGACTATCGGCCATATTGGAAGTGGGAATGGGGCGGCCATGGCAAACTCACTGGCAAAGCGCCGGCCTGGCTGGGAAAAGTGAATCCCGACTGGCCGGGAAACTACCGGGTGTACTATTGGAATCCGGAGTGGCAGAAAATCGTTCTGGAGACCGTTGATCGTGTCATGAAGGATGGATTCGATGGAATCTACCTGGACATTGTGGATGGCTTCGAAATCTACGAACAAGACGGTGCCGATTTCATCGACGACCGCATCAATCCGGAGACCAAGCAGAGTTATCGTCGGGACATGGTGGACTGGGTGAAAATCATCATGACACGCGCTCGGGATGCGAATCCTTCAGCTTTGGTAATTCCGCAGAACGGTTCACAACTTCTGGTGTACCGGGACTTCGTGGATGCCGTCAGTGCGATTGGAATTGAGGATTTGTTTACCGTTGGTAACCGTCTCCAACCCGCCGCCGACTCGAAATATCGGATTGGATTTCTAAAGAAGATTCAGAAAGCCGGAAAGCCGGTCCTCCTGATTGAATACCCCCGAAAGAGGGAGCGGAAAGATGTGGCGGTAAAGCGGGCGCGGGACAATGGCTACCTTTGGCTGGTGACGGACCGGAATCTCACCACGCTGGGAAAATCGGGAAGATGATTTCGCTGTTAGCGGCCCATCCAGCCGCCGTCCACGACGAGAATTTCCCCGTGGACATATCTCGCGGCCTCGCTTGCCAGGAAGATCGCGGGGCCTTTGAAATCGTCCGGATCGCCCCAGCGGCCTGCCGGGATGCGGCTGAGAATCTGCTGGCTGCGCACGGGATCGTCGCGCAGCGCGCCGGTATTGTCCGTGGAGACATAGCCGGGGGCGATGGCATTTACATTTACACCTTTACCGGCCCACTCGTTGGCCAGCGCTTT
>JBBSUD010000213.1:0-6548 GCA_038235225.1 Verrucomicrobiales bacterium | reverse complement strand
AGCGCTCCACCGTCAGCGGCACCGGCGCGTTTTCCGGCAGCGTGCTCTTGATCTGCGTGACGAGCACCTGATCCACCGGGTCGCGGAAGAACGCCATGATCTTCTTGTTGAACGCGAAGCACGCGATCATCGCGATGAGCAGCGTGAGCACCACCCGGCCGATCATCGTCCGAAGGTCTTCCAGATGTTCGAGGACTGGTTTCTCGTGGTCCGGGTGCGCGTGCTCCCTGAGCTGGATGACTTTTTTCAGCAAATACATTTGCGGGCGGGGGCGGGATTCAAAACGCGCGCATCCGCCACCGCAAGGGCCGATGTCCGAAAGAGAAATCGCACTCGCCGCTGGATTTCCCGCTGAATTACCTTGTCGGCTTCCCGCACCCCTATCGAATGCGCGCCGTCCGCTGCGGTGGATGGGGACTTCAAAATCTTCGTACTGAGCGGTCGGCATCGACCGCAACGATGCCGCCAAACCGACTCGAAAGGCCGGGGAGGCGGTGGCGCATGTTCAAGCCGCCTGCCTTCGGGGAGTCCGGCCAAAGGCCATCGCGGTCGGCTCAGTAAGACTTTTGAACTCCCCGTCCACCGGAGAGGACTCCACCAATCTTTCACACTCATGAAATCTCATCCGCTCGCATCCCTGGCCATTATGGCAAGCGCTGCATTCGTCCACGCCCAAGACCAATCCGCAGCCGCTTCCGGGGCCCCTGCCATCATCTCCACCGCCGCCCGCATCTTGGGTGCAATCCCTGACGGAGTGCCACCGCCGGTCGCGCTGCCAAGGCGAAAGCTGGTCGTTCAGGCAAAGGATGTCTTGGAAACCAAAACCCACCAGCAAGGCGGACGCACCGTCACCATCCGTAAAATCAAGCCGCTTCCGCTGCCCCCGCCGCCCGTTCCGACACCGCCGCGCGACTCCGAAACGGAATCGGAATTCCGCCGTCTGGCCGCCGCGTATAGCGAAACGCATCATAACAACAGCCTGCTTTTCCTAGGCGCCACGGTTTTCCGTTCCGCGGATGCCCCGCCCCGTTCCCTGGTCCGCTGGTGGCCGCAGAACGGCGGCGAAGCCGTCACCTTCTGGTCCTCCGCCGACTTCGCCCTCATCGCCGGCGGCATCAATTCATTCGTCGATAGCGCCGGCGAAACCCATACCATTTTCATGAGCTGGGGAAATGCGGATCTTGATCGTCTAACGAAATTCCGGGCCGCCGCAGGGCAGCAAGATCGGGCTCCCGTCATCCCCGCCTTCGCTCAAGGCACCGCCTCGTTTCAGTTCGAAGGCGTCCAACCCGATGCGGACGAATTGATCGCCATCCAATCGCTCCATGATCTTTATCATAACAATCTCGCAGCATTGACCTCCGCTTGGCAAGGCCTCGAGCGAGCGCGAATCGCCCGCGAGGCATATCTCAAAGCGCATCCGCCAAAGCCGGAAAACATCACCATCGATTACTGGCGCACCGAAGAACCAGCCGCGAAAGGAGTCCGTCCATGAATCATGCCACCCCGCGCGTCCGGCTCGGCGCCCGCTCCCTCGTTCTGGCATCCGGATTCTGGCTGCTAGCATCGCTCCCGGCACCGGGAATCGTCGATTTCAATAGTAATGGAATGAGCGACCTCTGGGAATTATCGGTCAACGGTTTCGCTCTCCTCCCCGCCTCGGTGAATCCCCAAGACGATCCCGATTCCGACGGATGGACCAACTCTCAGGAAGCCGCCGCGGGCACCAATCCTTTCGATCCCAACCCGCCCGGCGGCTATCTCCGCCCGGAAATCGGCTACACACGCACCATCGTTATCGACCCCGATTTTCCAGACGGCGATCCCATGGTGGTGGAGTGCGCCGAAATTACTTGGCCCACCTTGGCCGGCAAGCGCTACGCCTTGTTCTCCTCCGACGATCTCACTTTGCAAAGCTGGCTGCCCATGGATTCGCCGTTCACCGGCAACGGATCCGTGGTGACCTATCATTTCCCCATCGGGGATTCGCCAAAGTCCTGCTACAAAGTCGCGATCGGTGACACGGAAACCAACTACGACGGACTCACGGAATATGAGGAAAGCCAGCTTGCCGATAACACCGGAGTCTGGACCGATGACTGGGACAGCGACGGCCTCTCCAACGCCGAGGAATACGCCTACGGCTTCGATCCCAATCTCGCCGACAGCAACGGTGACGGAATCGGGGATTTGGAACAATTTTCGAATGAGCATCCAGCCTCCACCCATGACGCCGACGGAGACGGTGCCTCCGATGCCATCGAATTTACGGCTGGCTCCGATCCCAAATCCTCCACATCCGTTCCGCCATGCGATCCGTTTCTCGTGTGGATGTCGCGAAGGGGCGACGCCACGGAACAAAGCACGGCCTCACCCATTCACACCGCTTACGAATATAAAACATTTTCGTCGATTGAAAAACCTCCAACCCTGTCCTCCGTTGACGCGGCGCTGGATTGCGGCCTGCTTCTCGCCAAGGTGATATCGACAGCGTATCCTCCCTTCGAGCAGGCGCTTTATCGAGTGCCTCTTAAGGCGTTTCGCGGCCTCCCCAGCACGGAGTGGGCAGACGGAACGAGACATTACGGAAACGAGCTCACCATCCATTCCGATTCCTACCACCTCACCCGGCCCGTGCAAAAGCTCGCCGCTATCACCTCACAGAATCTTCGACTCGAAAACGACTGGGCTGCGCCGGAAGATATCACCTATCGGTTTTTAAAGGTTCACCTCAAGGCACCCATGCCGTCCCCCCGCGATCCCAACTTCTCGTCCGAGATGCAATCCTGGGCGATTCCGACTAGCGCGTACACGAAGGTTGCGGAAGACACCGAACTTGTCGAACTCACGATCAAGAAGGACGAAAAGGTATCGGAACCGTACGACTTGGAACCTCCGCCGGCGGAGCCGGGCACCTACCATTTGGTAGGTCTCCTGCCCATGGAGGTAGTTCAGCCTAAGTTGAACGGGAACGGCGATAAAATAACCGATCAAAATGGCATTGAGCAAATTGAAGTGGTGAAAACGATACGCTTCTGTCGCTGGTTGGACTCGTTCACGGGTAATGACTTGGATTCGGATTGCGCCGAGAATGACCGCGACCATTTCCGGATCCGCATCCCCGCCGTGTTGCCGGGCCTGACCAAAATCCACATCAAGTCCACCGGATTGCTGACTGCCGTGATTGACGGACAATGGGTATCTAAAAGCACCGACGGCGACTACGACGTCACCATGATTGAGGAAAACGGTGCCATGGTGAGCACCTGGATGCTGCTGGTGAGCGATGGCGATGACGATGACGATGAGGGCTACAATGGCAAGGGCACGGATGATCACACGGACGATCAGACACTCCTTGCGAATTTCAATTCCCCCATCGAGGTGACCCTGCCTGAGTATGACAATGCCATGGTGGTATTTCACGCCCAGAAACCCCTCGGCGACTTGGAAATACAGCCATACTATCTTTCTCCGGCAGGTGACCTGCCACCCGACAAAGAGCGGTTTATCGTCAACCACCTCGAAAAGATGAAGGAGATCTACCGGCAGATCGGCATCCGGGTGGGCTATTACGGGATCGTCGGCAAGGCGGTTCCCCCGTCGTGGTTCGATGCCGTGACCACCCCAAACCAAGCGGCGGACTATTTCACCCCCACGGAATCCAATCTCGCCAGAGCTACGGTGCGTGGCTTTACCGTTCCTGGAAAGCAAATCAGGATCGGCTTCGTGAATGCCACCGTGATGCAGGAAACCCTAATTAAGCCGCCGTTTCCAGTGCGAGGCTTCACCGATCAGGACACCGACGGCATCATCATTTCGCTGGAGCTACTTGACGCAAGACTCATTCTCGGCGTGACCGCCCATGAAACGGGTCACGCGCTTGGGCTGGATCATCCGTTATCCACCTTTAAAAGGTGGTTAATGAGAGGCGGCGGAGGCAACGTCATGATTTGGGAGAACAAACCGCCCGACTCCAAGCGTTTCCTATCGGGAGATTTTGAAATCATCGGCAACAGCCAATCCTTCTATGTTCCCTATGTCCCTAATTGATTCAAAAGCCGCCTGCCGAATCTGGTTCGCGTTGGTGGTGTGCGCCTACGGGCAGAATGCCGCGCCAAATTCGGGTGACCGTTTGGAAGCCGAAACCGCAGCACGGCTTCGCGAGTTTGCTAAAAACAATAACATGGGTGGCCCGCGCCGTCCCATGTCTCCAGAGATGAGCGCCGTCGCGGACCATCCCAGTCTTTTGGAAAATCTGGGGGCAGAGGATCTGGCGAAGATGACCTTGGACGACCCCTTGCTGAAATGGGCCTATGCGTGCGTGTTCCTGCGTTCGATGGGTCCACTAGAACAGTTGGAGCCACCTCTGGATTTGGCGCTGGCGGACATGCGCCGCCGTGGGAAGGCGGTCTCACCCATGTTGCTCAAACTGATTTCAGAAAATCAGGAGAATATCATCGAATCCTTGATTCTCGGCAAAGTCGGGTACTTGGACACGGTTCGTATTGAGCCGTTTCTGGAGTATGCACGCAAGATGCTGCGCGAGCGCACGCAAACCATGACTGCCGAGGCCGCGGGACCGGCGGCTTACTTACTGGCGCGGCACGGCACGAAGGAGGACGAAGCTCTATTTGAATGGGTGATAAAGGAGCGTCCGTTTGTGGCTGACGACCTCACCAAGTGCCTGAAAATCCTGCGTGAGCGACTGAATACCAAACCCGAATCTCGCCCTGACAGACGGAATATATCTTCATCGAATGTCGGGAGCGATGCCCGCTCGACCAAGGGCACTGAAGATCATCCACAGGATGGAGGAGCTACCACATCCCAAACAAAATCATGGCTTATCGGCGGTATGATCCTCGTGTTGCTGCTCGGCGTGTATCGCCTCCTGCTCAAGGGACGTCGCAGGCCATAGTCCTGACTATGAAGGGCGGCGGAGGCAACGTCATGATTTGGGAAAACAAACCGCCCGACTCCAAGCGTTTCCAATCGCGAGATTTTGAAATCATCGGCAACAGCCAATCCTTCTATGTTCCCTATGTCCCTAATTGATTCAAAAGCCGCCTGCGGGATCTGGTGCGCGGTGATGTTAGGTGCATATGGGCAGGATGCCGCTCCAAATTCGGGTGAGCGTTTGGAAGCCGAAACCGCAGCGCGGCTTCGAGAGTTCGCTAACAACCAAAACATGGGCGATCCTCACCGTCCCATGTCCGCCGAAATGAAAGCAGTCTCGAAAAATCCTGACTTGATGAAAAGTCTGGAGGCAGCGGATCTGGCGAAGATGACCTTGGACGATCCGTTGCTCAAATGGGCCTATGCCCGAGTGTTCCTCGACAGTATGGGGCCGTTCGAACAGTTGGATCCGCCTCGGAAACTGGCGCTGACGGACATGCGCAGCCGGGGCGAAGCCGTCTCACCAATGTTTCTCAAGTTGATTGAAGAAAACAGAGAAACCCGAATTGAATCATCGGTTCTAGCGAAAATCGAACATCTTGGAACCATACGTCTTGAACCATTCCTAGAATACGCGCGCAAGCTGCTGCGCGAACGCACGCAAAGCGACGTCGTGGCGGTGGCGTCGGGACTGCTGGCGCGGCGTGGGACGAAGGAAGATATCGAACTGTTCGAATGGGTCCTCACGCAGGATCCATTTGCGATTACGGACCTAACTGGAAATCTCGAGATTTTGAAGGCTCGGCTTAATTCCCCACCCGTGGTTGATCCCAGACCCCGCCCGGAGCGGCGGGAGATCCTTTCTCCAAAAATTTGGGAGTGATGCCCTCTCGTCCAAAGTCGTAAAGAATCATCAACAGGATGGATATTCCCCCACATCCCGGACGAAACCTTGGCTCATCGTGGTGATAATCCTTGTGACTCTGCTAGGCACGTATCGCCTCCTGCACAAGACACTCCGCAGGTAACGGCCCTGAACATGAAGAATTACGGATTGATGCGTCAAAAGGGTCGTCGAAATGGTACCGGTCCCGACTTACAAGCATTACAGGTTCCCTGACAAACTAAAGTGAAGTTCTTGCCTCCGGACCACGGGTTCAATTCCTTCCAGCTCGTCGCTCCGCACCGCCAAACATCCCGCTGGCGGCTGATCACGCGAGATGCTGGTCCTGAGGGAACATGTGACGTGCGCGGTGTAATGCTGCATCCAGTCCAGGACCCTCCCGGCAAAGCCGGGTCCCTCCCTCCCTGGATTTACCCTCGCAGTTACCTCGGCAGCATTACCCGCCGCAGTCAAAAGTTTCCTACGGCATGCAGCCCCTGCGTCAGCACGATATCAGGCTCGTTATCACTCGTATCCTCGACCACTTCCAACCCCCACGGCCGGGGGGCGCTCCACCGTTAGCGGCACCGGCGCGTTTTCCGGCAGCGTGCTCTTGATCTGCGTGACGAGCACCTGGTCCACCGGGTAGCGGAAGAACGCCATGATCTTCTTGTTGAACGCGAAGCACGCGATCATCGCGATGAGCAGCGTGAGCACCACCCGGCCGATCATCGTCCGAAGGTCTTCCAGATGTTCGAGGAATGGT
>JBBSUD010000212.1:0-6798 GCA_038235225.1 Verrucomicrobiales bacterium | reverse complement strand
GGATTCGCCGCTCGGCCCGTGGAAATCCGCCGTGAAAATCCTGAGCCACGACAACTACACCTTTTACAATCCGGTCATCCACACGGATTTGGCGCCGCCGGACGCGCCTTTCGTCCTGTTCGAAGGCACCTATACCGCCGAGTTCGCCGATCACGCCAGGCCGACGCCTCGCTACAACTACAACCAGATCCTCTATCGGCTGGATTTTGCCGATTTGCCCAAGCCTTAAAGAAACTGCGAATGAAGTGACGATTTCGGGTCACACATCCGCGGCGTTTAGCAGGGAAAGCGCGAGCCGGGCGGATTCGTGGTGGGGGGCGTTACGCTCCAGCCATTGCCGAAAGCGGAGCGAATGGATGAGGACGACTTTGGTCCGGGCGCGGGTGACGGCCACATTCAGCCGCTGCGGGTAGGTCAGGAAATCGGCGAGGCGGTCGATGAAAGCGTCCTCGGACGCGACGAACGAGACGATCATCGCTTCGCGTTCCTGCCCTTGGAATCGCTCGACGGTATCCACGGCGAGCGAGCGGATTTCCGGCCATTTCGCGAAGCGTTCGAAGCGCAGCAAGGCCCGCACCTTCGCCGCCTGCGCCCGGAACGGCACGACCACGCCGATTTCCGAGGGCGGCAGTCCGCCGGCGAGCATTTGCTCGATGAGCGAGGCCGTTTCGTCGGCCTCTTCGAGCGAAAACGCGCGATTGCCCTCGTGGTCGATTTCGACCCGCACCAGCGAAGGATCCGTCCCCAGCAGAGGAGAAATCGCCGGGGATTTCAGCGTGAAACGGTGGGCGGCGTTGGACTTGGCGGCGACGAGCTCGCCGCCGTAGAAATTCTCCGAGGGCCACAGCGTCAATGGCTTATTCATGCGGTAGGTCGTCCGCAACAAGGTGTGACCGCCGTTCCGCGACAGGGCGGCGAATACGGAATCCGCGGCGGCGTCCGCGTTCGGACGCTGGCTGACAGGCGGGAGTTGCTGACGATCGCCGAAGAAGAACCAGCGCTCCGCCCGGAGCATCGGCATGATGGCGGATTCCACGCGCATTTGGCTGGTCTCGTCGATCACCGCCACGTCGAACCGCGCCTCCCGCGCCCGGCTTGAAAATAGCGCGAATGGCGTGGCGCCAATGACATACGGCCCCGAATGATCGAGCAAACCGGTTTCCGCGAAGCCGCCCTTGATGACGAAGCCTTGGTCATCGCCGGGGAATGGCGCGGAGATTTTGAAGACCGGGCAATCGACCATGGGCGCGATTTTCCGCAACGCATGGTGGATCGCCCGATGGGTGAAGGAACTCAGCAGCACGCGCTGGCCGCGCGAGACGAATTCCGCGACGAGCCGCGCCAGCGTCTGGGTTTTGCCGGTGCCGGGCGGGCCTTGGACCAGGTGAAACCGGTCCGCAGCCAGGCACGCCGCGACGCCGTCAATCTGGGAATCGTCCAGGCCGCAGTCCTTGATTTCCTCCGCAAATTCTTCGTGTGCCTCGAAATCCACCTCATCGCCCGCGCCATCGATCAGCGCCGGCAGCACCGTCTCGCGGCCATGACGGGTGGTCGCCAGCTCGGCCAGCGCGGCGAGATAGAACTCCGTGAGGTCGATCATTTCCTCGTCCAGCGACCAACCGCTGCGTTGAGAAAGGTTGGCATCCATCGGGACGGAAACGCACAAGCCCTTCTCCTTCAGGCCGTAGAAGCGGGCGCGAACGTGGTCGCCATCCGGGTCGTTCCGGCTCATCCGCACGTCCTGGCCCTCGCCGAAGAGCGCCATGTCGTCCGACGATGGGTCGAAAAACACCCAGCGCACGCCGTTGCGAATTTCCTCCGATGAAACCTCAAGCCGGCCGATCGCCCGGCCGCTCTCAATGCGCGCTTGCAGCGGCTTGGCCCAGCGCTTGCGGGCATTTTCCCAACCGGCGCGCGCCTCGCCGCGGACCTTTCGCTCCAGCTCCCCGCGGAATTCCTCCAGATCGCTCATCGGGTGAAATCCGGTGGGAGCTGGCGGCCCTTGGCCGGTTTCGGATTCGCCCAGGCCATCGACATGGCGGGACTATCGGGAACCTGCGGCGGTGCTGTCAACGGCGCGGCCATTGTCCGAAAAACCCTTGCCATCATAAGGTTAGAGCCTTACCCACTCGCCCCCGCCACATCCCCAGTGGAACCGATTCCCGATATATGAAGTTGGCCAAGCTGCTCAGTTCCGACCGGATGATCCTCGAAATGGAAGCGGTGGGGCATTGGCCGGCGATCGTGGAACTGGTCGGCCACTTGGTCGGCACGGGGCAGCTCCCCATGGAACAGCACGCGGAAATGCTCGCCGCGTTTCGCGAACGCGAGGAACTGGTGAGCACGGGAATCGGCTCGGGAGTAGCCATTCCCCACGCATTTTCGGACCATCTGGAGCATGTCGTGGGCGTTTTCGGCAGGTCGCGGGAAGGCATCGATTTCGCAGCTCTGGACAATGCCCCGGTGCATTTCATCGTGCTCTTCGTCGTCCCGCGCCGGGACTACCACATGCACCTGCGCACGTTGGCGGCGATCGCGAAGCTATTCACGAATCCCGAGGTGCTGCGCCAGCTCGGCGCGGCGATCACCGGGGAGGACGTGCTCGCGATTTTCGATTCCAAACCTTCCCGCGCCAGCGCCTGACCATCCGCCATGACACTGATTCAAGAACTCGAGAGCCGCCTCGCCGCCGCCCTGACCACGACGCTCGGCGAGCCGGCCACCGCCGCCGTAACCGCCGCCGCGGATCTGCGCTTTGGCGATTATCAGACGAATGCGGCCATGGTTCTGGCCAAGCAGCGCAAAACGAACCCACGCGCGCTGGCTCAGGAAATCATTGGCAATCTGGACCTTGCGGACTTGGCAACAGCGGACATCGCGGGGCCGGGATTCGTGAATTTCCGCATCCTCCCCGCTGCTTGGGAGGCGCGGGTGGCAGCCCTCATCCGCGACGACCGCCTCGGCGTGCCCGACACCGGCGCGGGCCGCACCGTGGTGGTCGATTTCTCCGCGCCGAACGTCGCCAAGCCGATGCACGTCGGCCACATCCGCTCCACGATAATCGGCGATTCGCTGGCGCGGATCGCTCGGTTTCTCGGCTATAACGTCATTGCGGACAATCACATCGGCGACTGGGGCACGCAGTTCGGGATGATCATTTACGGCTGGAATCATTTCCTCGACGACGCCGCGCTGACCGCGAACCCAATCGCGGAACTGGTGCGGATTTACCGCCAGACCAACGCCGCGGCCAAGGATGACCCTGCCGTGTTGGAAGCCTGCAAGGCGGAGCTCGTGAAGCTCCAAAGCGGCGATCCGACGAACCTCGCGATCTGGGAAAAATGCATCGAAGTCTCGAAGGACGGATTGCAGAAAATCTATGACCGGCTGGACGTGAAATTCGACCACTGGCTGGGCGAAAGCTTCTACAACGACCGGCTGGCGGGGCTGGTGGACGAATTCGTGGAAAAAGGGCTGGCCCGCGAAAGCGCCGGTGCCATCTGCGTCTTCTCCGGCGGGGAAATCCCTCGGGAAAGCGATCCATTTATGGTCCATCGCGAGGAAGGCTGGATGGATAATCCGGCCATCATCCGCAAGGCGGACGGCGGATTTCTCTACGCAACCACGGACCTGGCGACGATCCAATACCGCATCGAGGGATGGCGCGCGGACCGGATTTGGTATGTCGTGGGCGTGCCTCAGCAGCTCCATTTCCGCCAGCTTTTCGACGCCGCGCGGCGCTGGGGGAAGGAGGCGGATTTCGAACATGTCGGCTTCGGCTCGATCCTCGGCGACGACCGGAAACTGATGCGCACCCGCACCGGCGAGAACGTCGGGCTGGTCGAGGTGCTGGAGGAAGCGGTCGAGCGCGCGGCTCGGGTCATCGCGGAGAAAAGCCCGGATTTGCAGAGCGACGAGGCTGCGGAGATTGCGGAAATTGTCGGCATCGGCGCGGTGAAATTCGCCGAGCTGTCGCAAAACCGGCTGACGGATTACGTGTTTTCCTGGGACCGGATGCTGGCGCTGCACGGCGACACCGCGCCATACCTGCAGTACTCGCACGTCCGCATCCGCTCGATTTTCCGCAAGCTCCACGCGCCATTCGATGCCGCCGCCGCGGAAATTCATCTCGATTCCGCCGCGGAAATCCACCTTGCCCGCCTGCTCGTTCGATTCGGCGAGGTGGTGCCGGCCGTGATCGAGGATTTCCGTCCCAACCTGCTGGCCAACTACGTGTTGGAGCTGGCGCGGGCGTTTCATTCGTTCTTTGAAGCCTGCCCCGTCTTGAAATCGGACGAGCCGGTCCGCTCCAGCCGCCTCGCACTGTGCGAAATCACGTCGCGGACGCTTGGCAAGGCGCTGGATTTGCTGGGCATCCGGGTGCCGGAGCGGATGTGACCGGCGATTTCGAGGATTGCCGGGCGGTGCCGAGCTGGCTATCGGCTGTGGAATGAAACCCGCGCCGGAGGAACCCGACTACGCCGCCAACCCGCACGACGCGTTCTTCAAGGAGATTTTCTCACAGCCGGAACTGGCGATCGGATTTTTCCGGGAACATCTGCCGGCAGAGATCGTGGCGAAGATTGACTGGCAAACGCTTCAGGTGATGCCCGGGTCTTTTGTTAAAACCGAGCTCCAGCAGGTCCACAGCGATTTGCTGTTCTCCGTGAAAATCGACGGCCGCGAAACGCTGCTTTACCTGCTTTTCGAACATCAGACCGCGGTCGATCCGCTGATGCCGTTGCGTCTCCTCGCCTATCTCATCGAGATTTTCCTGCGCCATCACGCGACCCACGGGCTGCCGCTGCCGCCGGTGCTGCCCTTCGTTTTCCACCAGGGACCGACGGAATGGAAGCAATCCCAGGAATTCAAAGATCTCTTCAATCTGCCGGAGGAATTTGCCGCCGAACTGCTCCCGTTTCTCCCGAATTTCCGCCATCTCCTGCTCGACCTCAGCCAATACGATCCCGCGTCACGGGAAAGCGACGATACCTTGCGCGTCATCCTCCAGCTCATGAAAATGTCCCGCGACCAGAAGGTCTTGGGGTTTTTCCGGTGGCTCGCCGACACCCTCGCCGGTACTTTCCCCGACAGTCTGCTAGGGCGCCTGCTCTATTACGCGCTCCATTCGGACGGGCAGCTTGACGTCGAGGACATCTACCATAACCTCGCCTCTAATCCCGAACTTCGGAACCGAACCATGACAATCGCGGACAAACTCATCGCCAAAGGACACTCGACCGGAAGAGTCGAAGGCCGCGAGGAGGGAGAGCTGATCGGAAGGATCCATTCGCTTGAGGATTTTCTCACCTTGCCGGTTACTCCCCGCGAGCAGCTTCTGGAACTGCCTGTGGATGAGTTGAAATCGATGCTCCGACAGTTAAACGGCGAGTACAAGCGGCGGTTCAAGCGGTCGTGACAGCTTGACGGGCAGACCCGTGGTTCACCAGTGATCCCCCCTGAGCCGAATCCCAGCACTCGCCGGGATGGAACTTGATGTTCTTCTCCTTCTATCGAAAAGTCGGGGGACAGTCCGCCATCATGCCTCCCTTTTACGTTATCGGTCACAAGAACCCGGACACCGACGCCATTTGCTCCGCGATCGGTTATGCAGCGCTGCTGAGAGCGGTGGGCGAGGAGCCGGATGCCATCGCTGCGCGGTGCGGCGAAATTTCCCAGCGGACGAAATGGGTGCTGGAGCGCGCCGGCCTGGACGCGCCGCTGCTGATTACCGATGTGCGGGTCAACGCCTCCATGATCTGCCACCGGAAAGTCATCAAAGTCAGCATGGCGGACACGTTCCTGACCGCCTATCGCAGGATGCTCGCCGCGGAAATCCGGTGCGTGCCGGTGGAGGACGACGAGGGAAATCTTCTGGGAATCCTGCGCTATTTCGACCTGTTGAAGCTGCTTCTCCCAGCACATACCGAGGGTCTGAGCGTGAGGACGGTCCATGTCTCGCTCGCCAAGTTGGCGGATACCCTCGGGGCTGAAAGTCTGGGCGCGCCCCTGCCCGAGCCGGAAACCGAGGAGGACCTCATCCTCTTGGTTGGCGCGTCCTCGCAGACGACAATTCACAACCGCCTCAAGCAGGCCATCACGGACGACAACGTTGGCAAATTCCTCGTGATTTGCGGTGATCGCCCCATCGTCCAGCGCTACGCCATCGACCACGGCGCGCGCGCCCTCCTGGTGACGGGGCAGAACCTGATTTCCCCAGAAATCCTGTCCTATGCGACGCGCGAGGGCGTCATCGTTTTGCGCTGCAACCAAGATACCGCCAGTGCCTCCACCCTCATCCGCTGCTCGCGCACAGTGCGTCACGTCATGGAGACAGGATTTCAAACCGTGCTTGGCACCGAGCCGATTTCCCGGCTCCGCAAGCGGCTGGGCGCGCTCGACCAGGACCTCTTCCCCGTCGTCGAACAGGCGGGCGGCAGGATGATCGGCGTTATTGCGAAATCCGACCTGGTCGATCCGCCCCGCATCCGTCTGGCGCTCGTCGATCACAACGAATACGCCCAGGCCGTGAACGGCGTGGAAGAGGCCGAGGTTGCCGAAGTCATTGACCATCACCGCCTGGCGGGCGACCTCGTCTCGCGCGAGCCGATCCGCTACCTGAATGAACCGGTCGGCTCGACATGCACGCTGGTCGGCCGGAAATTCTTCCATCGCGGCCTGATGCCCGCGCCCAGCGTGGCGATGTGCCTGTGCGCCGGCATCGTTTCGGACACGCTCTGCCTCACCTCTCCCACCACCACATTGCTCGACCGGGAAATGCTCACTTGGCTCAGCGGC
>JBBSUD010000211.1:0-6893 GCA_038235225.1 Verrucomicrobiales bacterium | reverse complement strand
GCCGGAACGGAATTCCTCGCTTCCTGGTGGGGGATTGAGAATCGATTCTATTTTATCGAACAATCCAAAGACATGGCAAAATGGAAATTCATGCCAATCTTCGAAGTCGGATCGGACGATATTGTGGCATGGGCTTTCGAGTCCAACGCGCCGCGTATGTTCTACCGCCTCCTGCACACCGCCGACACGGATTCCGGTTTGATGGTGCGCGATTTCGATCAGGACGGTCTGACCACCTATCAAGAGTATTTGCTTGGTTCGGAGCCATTCGATCCCGATACCAATGGCGATGGTATCTTCGACGGAATCGCCTACAAACTCGGCATTCCCATCATTTCGACCGGTCCGCCCGCTCCCGATCCTGCGGATCAGACGCCGCCGGTTATCACCCTCGCCAGCCCGGTTTCGGCTGTGTTGGTGCCTTGAGTCGAACCTGTCATTTTCGATCCGATGTCCTTCTTCACTCCATTTCCTCATCTTCGCTTGCAGCGTTTCTTCATTATTTTCCCAATTCTCGCACTTTGTCTGGCCCGCTTGGCCGCGCTGGAGGAGATGCCAATTACAAAGGTTGTGCCGGAAACAGCCGGAACCGCGGAGCTGGCCGCGTGCAGATTGTTTTCGGAACCAGTGTGGCCTGCGGGGGGAAATCCAACCCCGGCGGAGAACGAGGCGTTGCGGCAGTTGCTTCTTTCCGCTTCGAATCTGGCTCCGTTCTCCAACGGTCTGCCGGATCTGATGGCAGGGATGAATGCCTATCTTCGCGATTTCCCGGATTCTCCGTGGAATCCTTCTCTTCGGCTGAATCTCGGAATGATGGAATATCGCGAAGGGTATTTTTCCCGCGCGCTTGTCACACTCAATCTGAGCCGGACGGGTTTCGGAAATCCGACTCATCCGCGGGCGAAGGCTCTGGCGGACCGCGCGCTCGGCGAATACCTCATACTGAACTCCAAGCTCGGACGCTTCGAGGTATTGAACCCGTTGTTGGAAACCATTGCCAAACAAGAGGTGAATGGCATGGCCACCGAGCTTGTTTCCGGCGCGCGAGCCGGCTTGGGCGCCATGAATGGGAGGCCGGAGACCGCCTTCCGGTGCGGCCCGATGGCGCTCTATCAGGTAATGAAAAGTCTCGATCCGGAAAATCCGAATGGAGAAATGTTGCGGGAAGCGGAATCCACCCGCAAAGGAACCTCACTCTGGCAGAACTACAAGCTGGCCCTTCGCGCCGGAATTGCCCTCCGCCCGGCTCGCCGCCAACCCGGCGCGGCAATTCCGCTGCCCGCCGTGGTGCATTGGAAAAGCGGTCACTTCGCCGCGATCACCGAGATGAAGAACGGGCGATACCATATCAAGGATGGCACTTTTGAAGACTCGCTTTCAATCCGCCCGGAAGCGCTCGAGGACGAGGCCAGTGGCTGGTTCCTCATCCCCGACAATGGCGGCGATCTGCCTCCCGGCTGGAGCGCCGCAGGAGAGCTGCAGGCCGATGAAGTATGGGGACGGGGTTATGTCTATGGCTACGACAAGGACGCCACAGGCCGTTGCGATACCTCCATCGGCTGCGGCGGGGATTCCAGGAAAATGGCGATTTGGAATGCGCATTTACTCGCCGTCAGCCTGAACATCTCCGACACGCCTGTTTCCTATGCGCCGCCATTCGGGCCGGCTCCCGATCTCACCATTACGTATAACCAGCGCGAGGCGAACCAACCCTCCGTCTTCGCCTACCCGAACTTCGGTCCCAAGTGGACCGCCGGTTGGATTTCCGCAATCATCGACGATCCGAATGATGAGGGAGCCGATGTGAAGCATTATTTACCGGGAGGCGGTGCGGAGCGCTATGAGGTGTACCAATATCATACCAACGAATACGACCTCCAGCGAAAGTCCTTGTCCCTGCTGAAGCGAAGCGGAGCATCCTCGTATATCCTCACCCACCGGGATGGAACGGTTGACATTTTCGATTCTCCGGACGGATCGGTGGTCTGGCCGCGGCGCGTTTTCATGACGTCCCGAACGGACACGCATGGGAACTCCCTGAGCTACACTTGGGATGCCAACGGTCGGCTTACCCAAATAAAGGACAGTCTTGATCAGACCACCTTGGTTGCTTATGACGATTCGGCGCACCCGCTCCGGATCACCAAGGTCACGGATCCTTTCAGCCGTGAGGCAAACTTCGGGTACGATGGCTTGGGCAGATTGAAAAGCATCACGGATCCGGAAGGGATCGTTTCAGAGTTCACCTATGGAACCAGTGACTTTATCGAGACCCTCACGACCCCTTATGGAGATACCGGATTTGAGTTCGGCGAGGAATTGGACGATCCCGATCCGGATGTCGATAGCGATACGAGGCGGTGGCTCCTGGTTACCGATCCGGCCGGACAAAAACAACGGGTGGAATACCGCCACGAAGCCCCGGGCATCGCAGCGGACGATTTTCCTCTGCCTTCCCCCAGAAGCGAGTATGGCAGCGATGAGCTGGACGGGGTGATAGCCACCAGGACATCGCCCAGTCACTACCGCCAATACCGGAATACGTTCTACTGGGATACCAAAACCATGCGGTCGATCAATAACGACGCCACCGGAAATTACGGCAAAGCTCACATTTACCAGTGGCTGCACTCCGAAAACACTCCCGTGACCGAGTCGGTTCTGGAATCGGAGAAACCACCGTTACAGAACCGGATCTATTACAATTATCAACATCAATATTATCCCAGCTTTCACGATTGGCCCGCCTTGATTTCAAAAATCGCTTCCGCGATCGACCATGCCGGCGGAGATTCAGGAACGTCGCGCATCTCTCAGTTCGAATACAACAATTCAGGAAATCCCACGCGCTCGATCGATCCGGCGGGGCGCGAGATTGAGCGGGTCTATGCCGCGAACGATTATGACGTCATGGAGGTCCGTCGGAAGGTCGGTGAAGACTCGTTCGGAAGTCCGGTCTGGCAGACACTGCGGTCCTTTTCCGATTATGTGAATCGACTTCCCGCCCACATGACCGACGGTTCCGGCCAAACCACAGATCTGGCATGGAACAGCCGCGGGCAGTTAAAGTCCGTGACCGATGCGGACGACGACACGACCACCTATACCTACGACCACCGGCTCAACTTCGATCCGGCGAACGACACGGCCTCGGGCTATGGTTATCTTTACAAAATCTCCGGCCCGGTCGCGGGATCGGAGACCACCTTCACCTATGACAGCGCCGGGCGTCCGCGTACCGTTACCGATTCGGAAGATTACTCCGTTACCATGGAATACGACGACCTCGACCGGCTCGTTAAAACCATCTATCCCGACGCTACCACGGAGGAAATCGTCTATGGCAGGCGCGCGGACCCAGGCGATTCCTCATCCGCCATCGTACCCTCGCTCGATCCCTATCGTTCCACCGACCGGCTCGGCAGAAGCACCACCTATCTGTATAACTCGATCCGCCAGCTCATGGTGGCGACCGACGCCGAGAAACGCATCACCCAGTATGACTATTGCTCCTGCGGCGCAATCAACCGCCTGGTCGATCCCAATGGCAACGTCACCCGCTGGAAATATGACATCCAGGGTCGCATCACCGACAAGATTTTCCCCGACGAATCCACCGTCACCTATCGATACGATCCCGACAGCGGCAGGTTGGAATCCACCACCGATGCCCTTGGTCAAACCACGGAACATACGTATTTCATCGACGATAATCCCGACACCATTTCGTTTCCGAATGCGATCCACCCCACCGCCTCGATTTCATGGGAATGGGATCCCCGCTTCGATCGTCCGACCAAGCTGACCGACGGCACCGGCACCACACAGTGGACGTATCATCCCTACGACGGGTCGACCCTCGGCGCGGGCCAAATCGATACCATCGACGGACCACTGACCGACGACTCCATCACCCGCATCTACGACAAATTGGGCAGGTCCAAAAACCGAACCATCCACGGCTCGGCCAACTCTCTCACCCGCGGCTTCGATGCCCTCGGTCGTCTGGAAAGCGAATCGAATACCCTCGGCGCATTCGGTTACCAATATCTCAATCAAACCTCCCAACCCGAAGACATCACCTATCCCGACGGCCAATCCACCCATTTCGGCTACAAGCCGAATTCGGAGGATCGTCGGCTGGACCGGATTGAGCACCGCCTGTCCGGCAGCGGCATCCTCGCCGCCCACGAATATGGATACGATGCCGATGGAACCATCGAAACATGGAAACAGGAACGCAGCGCCCTGCCCGCCCGCACCTGGCATTTCGGTTACGATAACGCCACCCGACTCACTTCCGCCGTCGCGAAAAATCCCGCTGAGGCAGTCCTCGAATCCCACGGATGGCAATACGACCCCGGCGATAACCGCATCGCCACCGAAACCCCCGCCGGCATCGTCCCCTCCAAACATAACGAGCTCAACCAACTTCTCAATCAAGGCACCGGCCCGCTCCGCTTCGCCGGCACCCTCGACAACCCCGGCACCGTCACTGTGAACGGCGACTCCGCGAAAATGCGCGACCAAACACTCTTCGAAGCATACCTCGAACTCCCGCCCGGCACCAGCCAGGTGGAAATCGAAGCGATCGACTTCAGCAACAACATCACCACCGAAACCTACGAAGTCACCGTAGCATCCGCCGCCGCCACCGATTTCGGTTACGACGCCAATGGAAACACCACTTCCCGCACCACCGTCACCGGCAACACATCTTACGAATGGGACGCCCTCGACCGGCTCACCGCCATCAACCACGAAAACGGCACCCGCAGCGAATTCCAATACGACGGCCTCTCCCGCCGCGTCCGCATCCTCGAAAAGGACGCCACCCAAATCGTCACCTCCGACAAACGCTTCGTCTGGGACGGTCTCGAAATCGCCGAGGAACGCGCCGCCGACGGCCAAACCGTCCTCAAGCGCTTCTACCCCCAAGGCGTTGAAATCCTAACCGGCCCATTTGCTGGCACCTATACCTACCGCACCGACCACCTAGGCAGCGTCCGCGAGGTCATCGATTCCACCGGCACCCTCACCGCCCGCTACGACTACACCACGTGGGGCGAGCTCCAACAAGTCTCCGGCACCTTCGACTTGGATTTCGGCTACACCGGCCACTACCACCACCAACCCAGCGGGCTGTTGCTCGCCCCTTACCGCGCCTATGATCCAGAAGCGGCAAGATGGCTATCTGCGGATCCCATTGGAGAAAGTGGAGGAATGAACCTGTATGGGTATGTGTCTGGGAATCCGGTAAACAGTATCGATATGCTCGGGTTTTTTGGCATACCAACAATCACCAACTCAGTCATAGGGTATCCCAATGCCATGAATTCCAACTATGAAGAGCAGTTTAAGCAAGTTGATCTGGAAGCGGGTAAGATGGCCGCAGAGAATTTGGCGTGCATGGCGGCTGGAGGTGCGGTTGGTGCGGGAATTGGGAAAGCTGTTCAAGCAGCGGGACTTGCTCAAACGGCCAACGCAACAGTAACTGTCACGCGCTGGGGCAGGCCGGGCCTTGAAGCGGGCGACTGGGTGATGAAAGGAGGGAATACTCTATCAAATTATTTAAGGTCCTTTAAATGGCAGCCTGGAGCTGGAAATGATTTTGCAGCGCGGTGTACGGGAAAGGCATATGAGGTAGCGAAGGAAGCAGTGAAGTGGCCGAAGGGATGGGGGATTGATGGATGGTGGAAAGGATTGTTTGGGCAAAGGATATATAAGCCGTAGCTAACGAAACTTGGGATTGCAAAATGCGCATAATTGGATATTTGTTGTTAGTATGTTCTGGATGGATTCTTTTCCTGAACTGGAGAACTTTCTTTTGGAGGCACATTCTCAGGAAAGGGAATACGGCATCCTGGATCCCGCTGTTGTCCGGGCTATTAGGATGTTCCGGCATTTGTATTTTGGGATTGTTTCAATATTGCTGGATTCCTTTTGTTGTTGATTGGGGGTCGTTGCCAGGAATTTCATATTCGATTTACTGGAACTCTCGGAAGGCTAAATAAGCGAAACTGCGAGAACGGGAGTATGGTTCGGACCGAGGACATGGGTTACAAGTTGACCGGGGACATGGGTTACACATCTAACTGGGCGGTTGCCCTGGGAAAATGTGTCACCGATGGAACAAAAACAGCGATTTGTGAGTTTGGCGGGCAGCGGTCATTTTACGGTGACGGAGCTGTGCCGGGAGTTTGGAGTGTCGCGCAAGACGGGCCACAAATGGCTTGGGCGACACGCGCAAGGGGGCTTGAAGGCGCTCGAAGACCGCAGCCGCGCGCCGTTGAGCGTGACCAACCGGACGTCCGTCGAGATCGAGCGGTTCGTTGTCGCGGAAAAACGCCTGCACCCGACTTGGGGGCCGAAAAAAATCCGGCGGGTCCTCGAAACCAAGCACGGGCTGGAAAATCCGCCGGTGGTCAGCACGGTGGGCGAAGTGCTCAAGCGCCACGGGATGGTCGCCGAACGCCGCAGACGCGGCGCGGTTTTCAAGGCCGAGCGCGGCGACCTAACTGCTCCCGAGCGCTGCAACCACGTGCTTGGCGTGGATTTCAAAGGCTGGTTTGAAACCGGTGACGGCAAGCGCTGCGACCCGCTAACGGTAACGGATTTGTTCAGCCGTTTCATCTTGAAAATCGACGCGCTGCCAGAGGCTCGGACGGCCTGGACCAAGGCGGCGTTTCGTGCGCTGTTCCGCCGCCAGGGGCTGCCGGACATCATCCGGGTGGACAACGGTGCTCCATTCGCCTCGCAGGGACCGGGCGGGCCGAGCAAGTTGAGCGTGTGGTGGACCCAAGCTGGGCGTCGAGGTGCAGTTCTCGCGGCCCGGTTGTCCGCAGGACAACGGCTGTCACGAGCGAATGCATCGGACGATGAAGGCGGAGTGC
>JBBSUD010000210.1:0-7095 GCA_038235225.1 Verrucomicrobiales bacterium | reverse complement strand
GCCTTGATGACTTGCTGATACCACTCCGGGAAATCCTCGGCGCGGGTTGGGCTGATTGCGGTCTTTTCTGCAGGCATGTCGGTGGCGAGATCACAATCACGCCGCCGGGGAAAGAGCATCAAAAATCTCCCGCCGCCGCAGCGTTCCCGCCGGCCGGATTTTCCCCGGAGAAATCGCGTGCAGGAGTTTGACAGACCCGCGACGACCCGGCTAACTCCCAGCTCAGGAACCCAAAACCCCGCATTCGCATGAGCGACAACGAAAACCAACCACCAGCCCCGTCCAAGCAGACCTCCAGCGTGCCGCTGAAAAAGGAAACCGTCCGCGTCACCCTCAAGGCCGCCGACGCTCCGCCCGCAGTCCCGTCCGCCACCGTGCCGATGGCGCCGCCGGTCCGGCCGCCCGTGCCGACCGCCCCTCCCGCCCCCACTGCTCCGGGCGGACCGCCGCGAGCTTCCGCTCCGGCACCCACCATTCCGCTCCGCACCGCGGGAGCGCCCACGGCCAAGGCCTCGGCGCCGACCATCCGCCTCGCCACTTCCAAGGCCCCGGCCGCTCCCGGCGCGGGTCCGGGACTGCCCGGCGCCGGCGGAGTTCCCACGATGGCGCTGCCCAAGGCGACCATGCAGCTTCAGCCGCCGACCCAGCCGCTCGGCTCTTCTTTCTCCTCGCCAGCCGGCGCCGCCACCATGCAGGCCGATGAGGAGGATGACGAAGAACGCGGCGAAGGCATCGCCGGCATTCTCTCGATTGTCGGCTTTATCGCAGCGCTCGTCGTGCTCGCCTTCCAAATCATGACAGCGACCATCTGGGTGAATGCGACCGATAATCCGCAGACCGGCCAATGGTCGCAGCTCATGGAATAAACTGAAAACCCCTCGAACTCATGATTCTACCCATCATCAACATCATCCTCGGTGCGCTGACTCTTTACTTCGCCATGCAGGCCGCAGGAATGCCGGTCTGAAGCGGTTCGGATTCGCCAACTTATTCACAATCAAGGGCCGCCCCGCGCAAGCAGGGCGGCCCTTGACGTGGCGGGCCGCCGCATGCAGCTTCCGCGCATGGCATTGACCCTAACCGACCAGAATTTCCAATCCGAAGTCCTCGATTCCGACAAGCCGGTCCTCGTGGACTTCTGGGCCGAATGGTGCGGCCCCTGCAAAATGATCGGTCCGGTCATCGACCAAGTCGCTTCGGAACTCGATGGTGAGGCCAAGGTTGGCAAGGTGAACGTCGATGACGCCCGGGAACTCGCGGTGAAATACAACGTCCGCTCGATTCCGCTGCTGCTGTTCTTCAAAAATGGCGAGGTGAAGGACCAGATTGTCGGTGCGAGCGTTACGAAAGAGCAGCTCAAGGCGAAACTCCAGGCGCTTGCCTGAACGGGAATTTCAACGATTCAACCTCCGGCTCCGCGGAACGTCCGCGGGGCCGGTTTCTTTTTGCGTTGGCTGCCCGCCTGTCCTGCGATTGAACGGCTAGCTGTCGCGGCAATCCGGTTGGGGCTTCGTCGATTTAATATGAACTTACCTTCCTGGCTGCTACCCGCTCTGGTCCCGCTCGCAGCCGCATGGGTGCGCCATCACGAACGACGGATTTGCCGCCTCGGCCTGCCACTATCGGACGAGGAATTGCGGGATGCCCGGGAAATGGGCGTGGCGAATCCGGAGAAAATCCGGCTGATGCAGGTGGCGCGCATTCCATTTTTTAACGGGAGGGCGATTTCCGCGCTGGCCGCGATTTTTCCGGCGATTTCCACCCATACCGGCGGGTTATGCCTGCGCTACGGCATCTACATTCGCTCGGAATTCTGGCGCGACCGGCAAATGGTCGCTCACGAATGCGTCCACACCGGGCAATACGAGCGCTGCGGCGGGATCCGGAATTTCCTGAATGCGTATTTCACCGGCTGCATCGCGGTCGGATACCCCGCCGCGCCGATGGAGCAGGAAGCGATCGACCGCTCCGCGAAAATCCCGCGGGACAGGGATTGAGAGGGCCGCGGAACGGCGGCTTTATTTCCCCCGTGCGTCCCGACTCTGGGGTTGCCAAACGGCGATCCTCGAATAGGAATGCGCCCCCCGAGCGCAAAAGGCGCCCGGACATCCGAAGCAATATCCGTCATGAAGGACCTCAGCAAATACCGCAACATCGGGATTTTCGCCCACGTTGACGCGGGCAAAACGACCACCACCGAACGCATCCTCAAGCTCACCGGCAAGATCCACAAGATCGGGGAAGTGCACGATGGCGCATCGACGATGGACTTCATGGACCAGGAAGCCGAGCGCGGCATCACCATCCAATCCGCCGCCACCACCTGTTTCTGGAAAGACTACCAGTTCAATATCATCGACACTCCCGGTCACGTCGATTTCACCATCGAGGTCTATCGCTCGCTGAAGGTGCTCGACGGCGGAGTCGGCGTGTTCTGCGGCTCCGGCGGCGTTGAGCCTCAATCGGAAACAAACTGGCGCTACGCGAATGACTCAGAAGTCGCGCGTGTCATTTACGTCAACAAGCTCGACCGCATCGGCGCGGATTTCTACCGCGTCGTGGCACAGGTGAAGAAAATCCTCGGAGCGCATCCGCTGGTGATGGTCCTGCCCATCGGCACGGAGAGCGAATTCGCCGGAGTGGTCGATTTGCTCACCATGAAAGCCCACGTCTGGGACGAAACCGGCCTGCCGGAGAATTTCAAGATCGAGGAAATCCCCGCTGACATGCTCGACAAGGCGAAGGAATACCGCGCCCAGCTCATCGAGACCGCCGTCGAACAGGACGACGAGGTCATGGAGAAATACCTCGATGGCGAGGAGCCGGATCTCGACACGCTCAAACACTGCATCCGCAAGGGCACCGTTAATCTGTCCTTTTTCCCAACCTACTGCGGATCCTCCTTTAAGAACAAAGGCCTTCAGCTCGTCCTCGACGCCGTGGTGGACTACCTCCCCAGCCCGACGGACGTGAAGCCGCTTCCCGAAGTGGATGAGGAAGGCACCCCGACCGGCCAGTTCGCCGAGATCGATGCCAACGCCCCGCTCCGCGCGCTCGCCTTCAAAATCATGGACGACAAGTTCGGCGCGCTCACCTTCACCCGCATTTACTCGGGCACCATCAAGAAGGGCGACACCGTGCTCAACTCCTTCACCGGCAAGACCGAGCGCATCAGCCGCATGGTCGAAATGCACGCCGATGACCGCAAGGAAATCGATACGGCCCATGCCGGCGACATCATCGCCATCGTCGGCCTGAAAAACGTCCAAACGGGCCACACCCTTTGCGACGAGAAGCACCCGGCCACGCTGGAACCGATGGTCTTCCCGGACCCCGTCATATCCATCGCCGTCGCTCCCAAGGACAAGGCGAACGCCGAAAAGCTGGCCAACGCCATCGGCAAGATGATCCAGGAGGATCCGTCCTTCCGCGTCGAAACCGATGAGGAAACCAACGAAATGATCCTCAAGGGCATGGGCGAGCTCCACCTCGATATCAAAATCGACATCCTCAAGCGCACCCACAAGGTCGAGGTCACCGTCGGCGCGCCGCAGGTCGCCTATCGGGAAACCATCACCAAGGCCGTCACCGACAGCTACACTCACAAGAAGCAATCCGGCGGTTCCGGCCAGTTCGCGAAAATCGACTACACCATCGAGCCGGGCGAACCCGGCTCCGGCTTCATCTTTGAATCCAAAGTTGTCGGCGGCAACGTGCCGAAGGAATTCATCCCCGCCGTGGACAAGGGTTTCAAAACCTCCGTCCACAAAGGACCGCTCGCCGGCTACCCCTGCCTGGATTTCAAAGTCACGCTCAGCGACGGTGGCTTCCACGCCGTGGACTCCTCGTCCATCGCCTTTGAAATCGCCGCCAAAGCCGCCTATCGCCAGACCATGCCCAAGTGCGCGCCGCAGATCCTCGAGCCAATGATGAAACTCGATGTCTTCGCGCCTGAGGAAAAAGTCGGCGACGTCATCGGCGATCTCAACCGCCGCCGCGGCATGATCCAAGGCCAGGAGCCAACCCCCGGCGGCATCCGCGTCAAAGCCGAAGCCCCGCTCAGCGCCATGTTCGGCTACATCGGCGACCTCCGCACCATGACCTCCGGCCGCGGCCAGTTCTCCATGGAGTTCAGCCACTACGCCCCCTGCCCGCGCAACGTCTCCGACGACGTCATCGCCAAAGCCAAAGCCAAGGACGAAGCCCTCCGCGCCGCGAAATAAAGAGAAAGGGGCACAGGCATCCTGCCTGTATATCTTTCTTCGAAAAGGGGCTCAGGCATCCTGCCTGAATCTTCCATCCCACTTCCAACCCGCCGCCCTGCAAAGGCCGGCGGGTTTTTCGTGCCCTCCAACCGTATCGGAAAAATCTCCCGAATTCCGGCTCTCCACAAAATAGCTCTTGCACACCAGGTATGAATTCATACCTTGGACCCGTGACATGACCCATGGCTACCAGCAAAACAACGATCGCCCCGTTGCCTGAGTCTTGGCTTGGTGCGGTGATACCCATCCTCGAACGCGGCGATCCATCTTCCATTCTCTGGACCGGTCGTGCCCAGCGCGAGATGGCCGCCGCCGGACTGGAATTCAAATGGAATGCTTATGAACTCTGCCTCCAAGTCCTTCGCACACAAGGCATGTTGGGCGAACAAATCTACGGAATGATCGATGAACGCGACAGCACCCACTGCGAAACATGGGCGTTTCTCTGCCCGCACCCTCTCCAGCTCAAAATCCCACTCTACGTCAAAATCGCCCTCCACGGCAGCCGGCTTCATCTCGTGATGATTTCCATGCATACCGACCATTCCGGAAAGCTGCTCCAGGCCATTCGCAACTTCTTGAAAAGGAAACCATGAATCCCGAAACCTATACCACCACCTTCGACGTCCACCTTCCCGCTACCAAGGACCAAGCGGCCCGCTTCGTCGAAACCATCGAAGTCGAAGTCTTCCGCAGCTTCGGCGAGGAAGTCCTAACCCCCGAATCCAGCGAAAAGATCGAGCGCATCAAGGCCCGTCACCTCGGGCTGATGACCGGTGCCGACATCAAGGCCATGCGCGAACGCCTGAAGCTCCCGCAAAAACGACTCACCGCCCTTCTCCAGTGCGGCGAGAAAACGCTCTCGCATTGGGAAAACGGCCACGGCCATCCAACCGGCCTTTCCAACACCATCCTGCGCCTGCTCGACGAGGGATTCATCGCCCCCGCTTCCCTGGAAGCGGTCCAAGGCCCGCGCCGACCGCTCGCATCCGAACGCTACCTTCAAACCCGCAAGCCGGATGCCATCCACTACGACTTCTCCAAATCCCGCCACGGTCCCGGTCCACTGGCCACGTGGGACGAATCCATCCTGTCAACCGCCTCCAACCCATGACTCCCGCACCCCTCCAACTCCTCGACTACTGGGCAACTACTCTGCACATGGAGGCATGCCCCAGCTACGATCCCGACAAAGGAACCGAACTCGATCTGGATTCCATCATCGTTGAAAACGAGGTGAAGATTCTCGACTCTCCCGATTCAGAAAGAACAGGCACCCGATGGCTCGTCGGCCTCTCCATCGAACAAGGTCCCTGCAACGAAGCCAATATCCCCTACACGTTCTCCGTCACCCTCCAAGGCATCGTCCTCGCCCTTCCCGGCGGCCCAGACGGCGAGCGTCTCGAACGAGCCGTGAAAGCCAACGCCCCCGCCATGCTCTTCGGTGCCGCCCGCGAAATGATCCGCGCCCTCACCAGCCGCGGACCCCACCGCGCAATCATCATTCCTTCGACGAACTTCTTGCCGCCGACACTGCCAGAAAGCCCCGCAGAACAAATAACCAAGCCTGCGAAGAAGACCGTGCGGAAGCGCGAATGACTTCATGGCCTTTTCAAACTCTAGCCATCTGAAACTATGTTCCCTGCCCTCCAACAACGCGCCTTCCGGGGCGGACTGTGACGCCCATGGATTCCGAAGTCCGAGAATTGATTTTCATGCCGTTGCTTGACGGATCTCTCCGTCAGATCATCGCGGACTTCACGATTGATTTGCCGGATGGTCCGGTAACCGCACCGGCGCTGGTTTCGTTCGACGGCGACAAATTCCAGTTCACCGTTCATTTTGCCGGCGAGGAGCCGCCTCACTGCCTGGTTTCTCCAGGGAAGACCACCTTCACTCAGGACGACACATTTGCCATTCATGGCCAGATCGCGAGCAAGATCCCATTTGAATGACGGGATGTCTTCCCTCCTTGTGGCAGGACAACCCATAGCCATGGCACATCCACCGTCGTATTGGAGTCCTCAAAGATGCATCTCCTCCCGGAAGGAGCCGACCAGATGCACTCGACTGAATTGAGAGCGTTGCTTGGGAAGACTCCCAAGAGCGATGGCACGGAGGAAAACGATTTCCGCTCCCACAGCATCTTTCATGGTCCCAAGCTACGATTGCGAAATGCGGAAACCAACACCGTTCGCACTAATGACTTTCTAGGTGAAGCTTCCAAATCGTCGATGGATACTCACGTATTCTCGGAGAACGACTATGAGGGCGCTCTCATCCAAAAAGACAAGGAGTTGCATCTTCATCTTCGAGCTAAGGAGAGCGCGTCGAAGGACGAAGTACTCGATTGGGACAGCTTGGTCAGGCGTGTAGAGAAGGCGGTTGCATTAACTCACGGCTTCCAACCTTGGCCTGTCTATCGGGAGATCCGCAAGAACCACCGGGTGACAGAACGCTGGATCGCTTGTCATATCGACCTTGGACAAACAAGTTTGTCGCCACTATCCGAGACCCTGTGGGCAAATGTTCATGGCAACCCCTCCGACACATTGCACCAGATCATCCCGACAATCGCGGATGGCTTGGGGAAACTTCCACAACCCATTCAAGATGGGATTCACAATTTGCTATGGCAGTTCCGGGCCGCAGAACTCAGCGATCTTCCGGGGACTACCAAGCTGCTCATGATCTGTGCGATTCTTGTGTCAACAGTTTGGGCTTGTTCAAGGGTAGGTTTCAGATAGTGGAAGCAGCACGTAGTGACTTAGCAGAAGCCAGCACATTATGTGTTAGTGTATTCTTTGGTTCATCATTGAAGGACAGCCCT
>JBBSUD010000209.1:0-7243 GCA_038235225.1 Verrucomicrobiales bacterium | reverse complement strand
GCCGGATTGGGGGCGGCTGTCGATGGGGCGGGTCTTCACCGCACGGGTTTTCAGAAAACAGGTGTTGGAATATAAGGGTTCCAGCGTCTAACATGAGAAAAAACCGGCGTTTTTCGGAACTAACAGCGAAAGTCGGGTTAAACAGGGCCGTACAGGCCACCTTGCGGGGATCTCCTACTCTCAGGACTGCCGGTTCTTCCGCGGATCCGCACCTCGGCAACCGACTTTTCGGAGATTCTTAGCCGGAGTTCAACCTTCAGGTTGCTCTTCCGCGACCGGGACGACGGTGAAGAGCAACCTGAAGGTTGAACTCCGGGCCGGACCACGCGACGGCAGGAGTCCAGCCGATCCGAATTAAAATAGGAAATACCGTTGCGCCATCGGCAGGACCGCGAGCGGCTCGCAGGTCAGGCGCTCGCCATCGGCGGTGACGGTATAGGTATCGGGATCAACCGTGATGGCAGGCATGGCTCCATTGAATGGCAAATCCGCCTTGGTTACCGAGCGGCAGTTTTTCACCGCCACCAGACGTTTTCGTAGTCCGAGCTCCTGCAAATCCCCCGCCTCAAGCGACGCCGCGCTTACGAAGGTCACCGACGTCGCGCCAATGGCCAAACCGAACGCGCCGAACTGCGGCCGATACATCGTCGGCTGCGGCGTGGGAATCGAGGCGTTCGGGTCGCCCATGTTGGCCCATGCGATCAGCCCGCCTTTCAAAATCGTCTCGGGCTTCACGCCGAAGAACGCCGGTTTCCATACCACCAAATCCGCCAGCTTGCCCACCTCGACACTGCCCACCTCGTGGGCGATGCCGTGGGCGAGCGCCGGGCAGATGGTATATTTCGAGACATAACGGAGCGCACGGAAATTGTCGGCAGCCGGGTGCGACGGGCCATTCAATTTTCCGAACTGCACCTTCATCTTGTGCGCGGTTTGCCAGGTGCGGGTGATGGTTTCGCCGATCCGGCCCATTGCCTGACTGTCGCTCGACATCATGGAAATGGCGCCCAAATCATGCAGCCGGTCCTCCGCCGCGATCGTTTCCGGACGGATCCGGCTTTCCGCGAACGCCACATCTTCCGGGATTTTCGAATCCAGATGATGACATACCATCAGCATATCCAGATGCTCGTCGATGGTATTGGTGGTGAAAGGCCGCGTCGGGTTTGTGGAAGATGGCAAAACATTGGGCTCGCCGCAGACCCGGATGATGTCCGGCGCGTGCCCGCCGCCCGCTCCCTCCGAGTGATAGGTATGAATTGTCCGGCCTTTGAACGCGGCCAGCGTGCTTTCCACAAATCCCGCCTCGTTGAGCGTATCGGTATGAATAGCGACTTGGATGTCGAACTCGTCAGCAACCGATAGACATACATCGATCGCCGCCGGCGTGGTGCCCCAGTCCTCGTGCAGCTTCAGCCCGATCGCCCCCGCCCGGACCTGCTCGCGCAGCGGCTCGGGTGACGAGCAATTTCCTTTTCCGAGAAATCCCAGATTCACGGGAAACGCCTCCGCCGCTTGCAGCATGCGGTGGATGTTCCATTTCCCCGGAGTGCAGGTTGTGGCATAAGTCCCGTGCGACGGCCCGGTGCCGCCGCCAAGCAAAGTCGTCACTCCGCTGGCGATCGCATGTTCGATTTGCTGGGGACAAATGAAATGAATGTGAGAATCGATCCCACCCGCGGTGATGATGCACCCTTCCCCGGCAATCACTTCTGTCGCCGCGCCGATCGTCATGGAGATGCCGTCCTGCAACAAGGGATTTCCCGCGTGGCCGATGCCGACGATACGCCCGGCCTTGATGCCGATGTCCGCCTTGATGACACCGTGCGCGAAATCGAGGATCACGGCATTCGTAATTACCAAATCAAGTGAATCGGCATCGCAAGCGAGGGGCGATTGCGCCATGCCATCGCGGATCACCTTGCCTCCGCCGAACTTCACTTCGTTTCCATATCCGCCGGATTCCGCGATGAGATCCCGCTCCACTTCGATGAACAATTCGGTATCCGCCAGGCGGATGCGATCACCGGTGGTCGGGCCGAACATGCCGGCATAGCTAACGCGGGATTGTTTCATGAATCGAGCGGGCCGTTAACCCGGTTGTTGAGTCCATAAATCTCCCGTTTGCCGGCGAACGCCACCAATGGAACCTCCCGCGTATCCCCGGGTTCGAAGCGCACGGCAGTGCCCGCGGGTATGTCCAAGCGAAACCCGCGCGCAGCCCCGCGGTCGAACTGGAGCGAGTCATTCACTTCCGCGAAATGGAAATGGCTTCCCACCTGGACCGGTCGGTCGCCGGCGTTGGAAACCGCCAAGGAGAGCTTCGCCAATCCAACGTTGATTTCCAAATCCGGCGCGCCGTCCGGAGAAATGATCTCGCCCGGGATCATCGGATGGGATTGTGAACGGTTACCAGCTTGGTGCCATCCGGAAAGGTCGCCTCCACCTGAACATCCTGAACCATTTCGGCGATTCCTTCCATCACCTCATCACGCGAAATCAAGGTGGTGCCATAACTCATAAGCTCTGCCACGGACCTGCCGTCGCGCGCCGCTTCCATCAGCTCCGCCGTAATCAGTGCCACGGCTTCCGGGTAATTCAGTTTCAGCCCGCGCGACCGCCGCCGGGCCGCCAGATCGCCAGCCACGACAATTAGCAGCTTTTCCTGTTCCCGAGGTGATAGATGCATCGGAGGGATGATTAGAGAATCGGCAGCAGCACCAATCCGCCCAGGGCGATCGCACCCGCAATCACGCGGACGCGCGGCCGGACTTCCATCAATGCCATCGCAACGCTGGCCAGGACCATGGCGGCGATGACATAATCCAGTGCTCCGTGAGAATGGACCCAAGTTTCGCGGAAAGTGTCGAACTCGTCGGTTTCATCCGGGTGAAAGTGCCCGGGGTGCGCCATCGACAGCGCGGGGAACAAGCAAATCATCCAGCAAAGCAGCCGACAGAGCGAGGGAGGAATCTTCATGGGCGGAGGCTGAATCCGAGCACCCGACATGCCAAGCGCGGAAACAAAAAACCATGCCTCCCGCTGGGGGAGGCATGGTCAAAACCACAGATAACCGATCAAATTTATTTGTAGGTGCCCTTCAGGAAGGGTTCGCCTTTCACGTTCTTGTATTCCTTGAGGATCTTGAACTGCCCGTTGGCGCGGGTCTCGCCGATATACACGTTCTTCGTGAGGTGGTGATTTTTCTGGGTGGTGACGGTGCCCCCGGGGCCGTCGAAGGAAATTCCGTTTTCCAATTCCTTCATCACCTTGGCAACCTCGAAGCTGCCGGCCTTTTCAACCGCCTTCTTCCAGAGATAGACGCCATCGTAGGAAAGCACCATCGGCGAGCAGGTTACGCGGCCTTCCTTGACGATTCCGGGAACGTCCGACTTTTTCAGCCACGCGGTGAAATCCTTTACGAACTTCTGGTTCGCGGGCGACTTGATGGACTCGAAGTAAGTCCAGCAGCCGAGCTGACCCACGAGCTGGCTGGCGGGCAGCCCGCGGAACTCATCCTCGGACACCGAGAAACTCACCACCGGGCAAGATTCCGCATCCAGGCCGGCGGCGGCGTATTCCTTGAAGAACGGCACGTTGGTATCGCCATTGAGGGTGTTGATCACGCAGGCGTTGCCGCTGGCGGCGAACTGCTTGATTTCGGAAACGATCTGTTGGTAATCGGTGTGGCCGAACGGGGTGTACTTGCCGGCGGAAATGATTTTCCCACTCGCATCTTTGGTGAATCCACCGCCGATATTCTCGAGCGGCACGCCCTTGCTGAGGAGATACTCAAGCAGGATGAGGTTGGTCGTCTGCGGATAGACATAGTCTGTTCCGATCAGATAGAACTTCTTCTTCCCTTCCTCCAGCATGTAATCGATCGCCGGAGTAGCCTGCTGGTTCACCGCTTCCGCGGTGTAGAAGATATTGGGCGACATTTCCTCGCCCTCGTATTGGACCGGGTAAAAGAGCAGGCCTTTCTTTTCCTCGAAGACCGGCAGGACCGATTTCCGGCTGACGGAAGTCCAGCAGCCGAAGGTGACGGCGACCTTGTCCTGATCGAGAAGTTGCTTCGCCTTTTCCGCGAAGAGCGGCCAGTTCGACGCACCGTCAACGACGATAGGCTCGATCTTCTTGCCCATCACACCGCCCTTGGCATTGATTTCGTCGAAGGTGAAGAGGAGGACATCGCGAAGCGAGGTTTCGCTGATGGCCATGGTGCCGCTGAGTGAATGAAGGACGCCGACTTTCACGGTGCCTTCCGCAGCTCTGGCGCTGGTGCCGGTAAGGGCGAGGGCCGCAAGCGCGGCGGGAACAAATTTGGAAATCATAGGATTGATGGGAATTTGAATTACGATGGATTCGGGGAGAGATACGAGCGTATCGAAAGCAGGCGGGGAGGCACCGGGCCGGATGCCCGATCGGACCTCCCCGCCGCAACCGTTTCGATGCAAAAAAACTCAGAATGCGAGGCTCAGGCCGAGACTGGCGGTGAGGAAGTTGTTCTCGGTGTTGTTCACGGTGATGTCATTGTCCGTGAAGTAATAGGCGAACCCGCCGTTCAGCGTCCAGTCGCCATAGGCGGTTCCCATGTAGGTGGAAAGCGGTAGCGATGCGCCGATGCCGATGGAGGCGTAGCCGAAGCCGGTGTCCCCGCCCGGACCATGGTATTCGTCGGTGGCGAAATAGGCGACATTCAAGGGGAAATAGATCGCGAGCGGGCCGGCATCGACGCTATAGCTGATTCCCGCAACGATAACTGTCCCTGTATCTCCACCGGAAGCGCCTTCGCCAACACGGTTGTGAATAACGAGGGTGGGTGAGAGAAAGCAACTATAAGAAAGATTCACGTCAACGATTTCTTCGGAAGCCGATCCGTAGAGCCAATCCTGGCCGACGACGCCGATGGAGAACTTGTCGTAGGTGTATGACAGTCCCACCCATGCGTCCACCTCGCGGAGATTACCGCCGAGAGAGCCGGAGTTGCCCTTGTCATTCACGTCCCACCACGTGCCGACGGTTGCTTTGAAGCCGGCGGGGAGAGCTAGCGACAGCTCAAGAAACGGGTTGAAATTGAGATCGTCGAAGTTGGGATTGCCGTCGCCCCAAGTGTCGTTTCCATAAGAAATGAAGTGAGTGTTGAGGTCCAGCTTCAGGACACCGGACACCACATCCTCCGCGGACGCGGGAGCGGGTGGCGGTGAGGACATCATGGTTTCCGTGCCGGCGAACGCCACTCCGGCGGACAGGGCGGCGGCGAGGAGCGATGTGTGAATCGCATTGCGGCAATACTTGTTTTTCATGGTTAAGCGATAGGTGGTTCGTAGTGCGTTCGCAGGTCAGCCTGCACGAACCATAGAAAGCTCAGGGTGTGCCAAGCGCTCCCCGAATTTTAGAGAAATTCCATGATTCATCCGATTCATCCAACGCCCCTTCATCCATGAAAGCCGCTCATTCCAGCGCAACCTAGCGCTGTCTTCAAACAGTCAGAAACTCTCTGACCACCTCTTCAGTGAGTTCCGGCATGGCACCGGCGGCAGCGACAGCGCCGCGCTCGAGGATGGCGAAGTCATCGCCGAGTTCCTTGCAGAAATCGAGGTATTGTTCGACGAGAAGTATGCCCATTTCGCCTTCCTCGCGAAGCAGGCGGATCGCATCGCCGATCTGGTCGATGATGTTAGGCTGAATGCCTTCGGTGGGTTCGTCGAGAATCAGGAGTTTCGGTTTGGTGAGCAGTGCGCGGCCGATCGCGAGCTGCTGCTGCTGGCCTCCGGAAAGCATGCCGCCCTTGCGATGGAGGAATTCGCGGATGATGGGAAACAAACTATAAACACGATCCGTCGCGGCATTGTCGCGCTTTCTTCCGCGGGCGTTGAGGCCGATGAAGAGATTCTCCTCAACGGTGAGGTGGGGAAAGATTTCCCGACCCTGCGGGACATAGCCAAGACCAAGGCGGGCGCGGTCGGCGGAGGAAATCCGATTGATGGGCGTGTCCTCGAGATATACTTTGCCACGGTCCGCGGGCAGCAGGCCCATCAGCGCTTTGAGCGTGGTGCTCTTGCCGACGCCATTGCGGCCCATGAGACAAAACACGGTGCGCGGACGGATGGATAGATCCACGCCGCGAAGGATGGCGCTGCCACCGATGGAGACATGCAGATTCTCCATCCGTAGACAATCGATGGCGGGCGGGGCGGTGGTCATGCGGCTTTGGATTTGCGGCCAAGATATACCTCGATGACGCGCTCGTCAGCCTGGACCTGATCGACCGGACCTTCGCAAAGCACGTGTCCCTGGTGGAGCACCGTGACTTTCCGGCCTTGGGAAATCTGGCGGACGAAGGTCATGTCGTGCTCGATGACGACAATAGTATGTTTCCCGGCGAGCGATAGCAACAGCTCGCCGGTGCGGTAGGTTTCCTCATCGGTCATGCCGGCGGCGGGTTCGTCCACCAACAGCAGGCGCGCGTCCTGGGCGAGCAACATGCCGATTTCCAACCATTGCTTCTGACCGTGGGCGAGCGCGCCGGCCTTGCGGTCCGCATGGGCGGTCAATTTGATAATACCAAGGATTTCCGCGATGCGGTCGCGCTGGGCGGAGGTCACTTTGCCAAACAAGCTGTGCCAGATGCTCCGCGAGCCGGCCAACGAAAGGGCGAGATTTTCGGCAACCGAGTGATCGGTGTAAACCGTAGGCGTCTGGAACTTGCGACCGATGCCAAGCCGATAGATTTCGAATTCGTTGCGCTTCAGCAAATCATGCTTCGCGTCATCCCATACCAAAGTGCCGGCGTCCGGCTGGGTGCGGCCGGTGATGATGTCGAGAAAGGTGGTCTTGCCGGCGCCGTTCGGGCCGATGACGGTGCGCAGCTCACCCTCATCGAGATAGAAGGTAAGATCGTCGATGGCTTTGAATCCATCGAATGATTTGGTCAATCCCTCGGCGGCGAGCAGGAATGGTTTCTGGCTCATGGTTCGGTAACGGAAGCTCGGGTGGACGGCAGTTCCGGCTTTTGCGCGGGTGCCGGCGGACTGATCTCCCCACGCATTCCTCGCGATTTCAAAAGGAGGAAGATTCCATGAATCTGGCCGGGAAGTCCGACGATGCCGCGTGGCATGAAAAGGACGACGAGGACGAACGAACCGCCGAGGATCAGCGGCCAGAAATCCACGGTGGCGCCGGCGGTCGCCCAGCTTTTAAGCGCGTTCACGCCGATGGCTCCCAAGACCGGACCGATGAT
>JBBSUD010000208.1:0-7327 GCA_038235225.1 Verrucomicrobiales bacterium | reverse complement strand
TGTCCGAGTTCGACAGCGGAGGGCCTTTCACCAGAGAGCAAATGAATGAACGCTGAATATTTTCTCGATACCAACATCGTTGCTTATGCATTCGACCGGAGCGCCGTGGACAAGCGGCTGAGGGCGCTGGACCTAATCGGCGAATCAGATCCGTGGGTGGTGAGCTGGCAGGTAATTCAGGAGTTCTGCAACGTGGGCCTGCACAAATTCAAGATCCCGCTTACCCCGGATTTTCTCGAAGATTTCCTCCGTCAGGTGATGTGGCCCCATTGCCAGGTTATGCCTTCCCCGGCGATTTACGCACGTGCTTTGGATATCCACCAACAAACTCAATACCGCTACTACGACAGCCTCATCGTCGCGGCGGCCATCGAATCCGGCGCGCCGGTCCTGTACTCGGAGGACCTCCAACACGATCGGCAAATCGGGCCGCTGCGGATTCTCAATCCGTTCGCGTAATTGAAAGTGGGGGAAATCGAGCGGCCCTTCTCCGGTCAGAGTTCGCCTTCGATGAGATCTTCGAGGGACTGGCGCTTGCGAATGAGCGTGGCGGTGCCGCCCTCGATGAGGATTTCCGCTGGCAGCGGGCGGGAGTTGTAGTTCGAGGCCATCGCGAATCCGTATGCGCCGGCCGACATGAGCGCGACGCGGTCTCCGGGCTGGAAATCGGGCAATTCGCGGTCCTGGCAGAAGAAATCCCCACTTTCGCAAATCGGGCCGACCACGTCCACTTTCACGCGGTCCGCGGTGACCGGCTCGACGAGCGGGACGATCTGGTGGTGGCCTTCATAGAGCGCCGGTCGGATCAGGTCGTTCATGCCGGCATCGACAATCTTGAAGGTCTTCGCGGCGCCCTTTTTCTCGTAGAGGCATTTGGTGACGAGCACGCCGGCATTGCCGACGATGTAGCGCCCGGGTTCGAGCAGGATTTTCAGGTCGAGATCCTTGACGAGCGGGACGATTTCCGCCCCGTAGCGCTCAGCGGTGAGCGGGCGGGATTCGGCAGGTTGATTTTCCCACCAGTCCTCGGAGCCGGATTCGAGGGCGCTTTCGTAAATGATGCCGATGCCGCCGCCGATCGACCAGAACTCGATGCCGTGCTTCGCCTTCAGCGCAGTGACGAGCGGGACGACCTTTTCCACGGCCTCCACGAACGGAGAAATCGAGGTAAGCTGGGAGCCGATGTGCATCTGCAGACCGCGCATTTTCACATGCGGCAGCTCGGCGGCGGCGCGGTCGTAGAGGTCGGAAATCGCTTCGAAATCAACGCCGAACTTATTTTCGGATTTCCCGGTGGAGATGTATTTGTGCGTCTGGGCGTCCACATTCGGGTTCACGCGCACGGCGGCGGGGGCGATGACCCCCATTTCTCCGGCGACTTCGTTGAGGAAGCGGAGTTCCTCCTCGCTTTCGACATTGATGGAATAAATGCCGTTTTCGAGGGCATAGATGAGTTCGTCCCGGGTCTTGCCGACGCCGGCGAAGGTGCAGTGCGCGGGATCGCCCCCAGCTTTGATGACGCGGAAAAGTTCGCCGCCGGAGACGATGTCGAAGCTGGCGCCATGCGTGGCGAGCAGGCGCAGGATCGACAGGTTCGAATTCGCCTTCACGGCGTAAGCGACTTCGTGCCGGACGCCGGCCAGGGCGGCATCGAGCCGGGTGAAGCGGTCCACGATGGTGGCTGCGGAATAGACGTAGAGCGGTGTGCCGAACTCGTCGGCGAGATTGGCCAAGCCCACGTCCTCGCAGTTCAGGGCGCCGTCTTTGTAGGAAAATCCATGCATCGCGGGGTGAATTAGCGGGAGGACCGCCGGGGGTAAAGTCAAGATCGCGGGCGGGGTGCGATCCGGGGTTGCCTGGCGGCGGATGGCTGGCAGGCTGCGGGCAATGGCAGCATCACAATGGATTTCCCTGCTCCGCCGCGGCCCGGACGGCACGGCGGAGGTCCGCGACGCGGTGGCGGTGGAGGAGCCGTTGGAAATCCGAGTGGACGGTCATCCAGTGGCGGTGCTGATGCGCACGCCGGGCGCGGACGAGGAGCTGGCGGCGGGATTTCTCGTAACGGAGGGCATCGTCCGGACGCTGGCGGACGTGCGGAAAATCGAGCCGCGCCCGGACGAAAACCGCGTGCTGGTCTTCCTCCACGACGGCGCGGAGGTCGATCTGGCGCGGCTGACGCGGCACCTTTACACCGGCTCGTCATGCGGGATTTGCGGCAAGGCGACGCTGGACGCGATCTTCTTGGAATTCCCGCCGATCTCCCGGCCGCTGGCGGTGCGGGACGAGATTTTGCTAGCCGCGCCGGAAATCCTGCGGGCCGCGCAAGCCGCCTTCGAGACTACCGGCGGCCTGCACGCGGCTGGGATTTTCACGGCGGGCGGGACGCTTGTCGTGGCGCGGGAGGATATCGGCCGTCACAACGCGGTGGACAAGGCGATCGGCCACGCGCTGCGGGGCGGGATCGCGCTGGAGGACATGTTCCTGCTGGTGTCGGGACGGCTGTCGTTCGAGATTTTACAGAAGGCGCTGGCCGGCCGGATTTCGCTGATCGCGGCGATTTCTGCGCCAAGCTCGCTGGCCGTGGATTTCGCGAAGCGCTCCGGGCAAGGGTTGGTGGGATTTTTGCGGCCGCCCGGATTCAATCGGTATGCGTGAGCAACAAGTCGGGAGGCGCGGAAATGAAGCTGGAGGCAGCCCTATTCCCTGCTAGGAAAGCCGCATGAAACGGGCGCTCTGCATCGTGCTGGATTCCGCGGGCTGTGGCGATGCGCCGGACGCGGCGGACTACGGCGATGCCGGCGCGGACACGCTCGGCCATCTTTATGAGAAAATTCCCGGCCTGACCCTGCCACACTTGGAATCCCTCGGGCTCGGCGAGGTGCTCGCGCTTCCCGGCCTGGTCGCGAAACGTCCCGGCGCGCATTGGGCGACGCTCACGGCGACTTCCGCCGGCAAGGACACGACGACCGGCCATTGGGAGCTCATGGGCTTGGCGCTGGCAGAGCCGTTCGCCAAATACCGGGAATTTCCCGCGGATTTCGTGGCAGAACTGGAGCGACGCGGCGGCACCGGATTTCTCGGGAACGTCGCCGCGTCCGGCACCGAAATCCTCGCCCGCCTGGGCGCGGAGCACATCGAAACCGGCAAGCCGATCCTCTACACCAGCGCCGACAGCGTCCTGCAAATCGCGGCACATGAGGAGAAATTCGGCTTGGAGCGGCTGATGGACTTGTGCCGGACCGCGCGGGAATTGCTCGACGAGCGCGGCATCCGCGTCGGGCGCGTGATTGCCCGGCCGTTTCTCGGCACTGATGCAGCCGACTTCCACCGCACCGGCAACCGCCACGATTTCTCCCTCATGCCCGGCGAAACCGCGTTCGACCGGCTGCGGAAGTCCGGCGTGGAGACGGTCGGCGTCGGAAAGATTTCCGACATCTTCGCCGGCGCTGGGATTTCCGCGAGCCATCCTACGAAATCAAACGCGGAAGGCATGGCGAAAATCGAGCGGCTGTGGGCGGCCGGGACGGGCGGCCCGCAATTCATCTTTGCAAATCTCGTGGATTTCGACTCGCTTTACGGCCATCGCCGGGATCCAGAAGGCTACGCTGGCTGCCTGCGCGAATTCGACGCCTGGCTCGGCGGATTCCTCCCGGAAATCACTACTGACGATCTCCTCATCATCACCGCCGACCACGGCAACGATCCCTACCACCCCGGCACCGACCACACCCGCGAGCAAGTCCCCGCGCTGGTCATCGGCAAGGCGGTGCGGGACGGGAAATTCTCCGAGGTGGCGCGTTGGATTGAGGATTGGTTTGCCGAGCGGTGACCGCCAGCACTCATTCTGTCTGCCGGATTGCGGCGGAGTTATCGGCTTCCAAAGCTTGGCTCGCATCCGCGTTTTAGAAGGATCAGCGGTTGCGGCCGCGACCATTCTTGTTGTCGTCGTCCTGTTTCTGGCGCTGATTTTCCTCTTGGCGGCGTGCTTGGTCGCGTTGCTGGCGCTGGTTTTCCTCCTGCTGCTGACGCGCTTGTTCTTGGCGACGCTGACCTTCCTGCTCCTGCCGGGCCTGCTCGCGCTGGCGCTGATTTTCCTCCTGCTGGCGGGATTCCTCTCGCTGGCGCTGGGCATCTTCCGCTTGCTGGCGGCGGGCTTGTTCCTGCTGACGGGCAGCTTCGGCAAGGCGCTGGGCCTCCTCCTGTTGTTTGGCCTGCTCGCGCAGTGATTCCTCCTGCTGCTGCTTTGCCTGCTCACGTTGCATTTGCTCCTGCTGCTGCCGGGCCGCCTTCTCCGCTTGGCGTTGCGCTTCCTCCTGTTGCTGTTTTCCCTCCTCTCGCTGCATTTGCTCCTGCTGCTGCCGGGCCGCCTTCTCCGCTTGGCGCTGCGCTTCCTCCTGTTGCTGTTTTCCCTGCTCTCGCTGCATTTCCTCCTGCTGCTGCCGGGCCGCCTTCTCCGCTTGGCGTTGCGCTTCCTCCTGTTGCTGCTTTGCTTGCTCGCGCTGCATTTCCTCCTGGTGCTGCCGAGCCGCCTTCTCTGCTTCGCGTTGCGCTTCTTCCTGTTGTTGCTTTGCCTGCTCGCGCTTCGTTTCCACTTCCTGCTGCCGAGCCGCCTTCTCTGCTTGGCGTTGCGCTTCTTCCTGTTGCTGCTTCGCCTGCTCGAGCCGCATTTCCTCCTGCTGCTGCCGGGTCGCTTTCTCGGCACCGCGTTGGGATTCCTCCTGTTGCTGCTTCTCCTGATCACTTTCCAACTCCTTCTGCTGCTGCCGGGCCGCTTTCTCCGCTTGGCGTTGGAATTCCTCCTGTTGCTGCTTTGCCTGTTCGCGCTTCATTTCCTGCTGCTGCCGGTCCACTTTCTCGGCGCGGTTTTGAGAATCGTCCGTTTGCGCCTTCGTCCGCTCGCGCAAGCGCTTGGCCGCCTCGTCCTGCTGGCGGAGGCGTTCCGCGCGGCCTTGGGCTTCCTGTTGCTGGCGGAGCGCGGCATCGCGCTCCCGGATTTGCGCTTCCTCGCGGGTGCGGTCGCGCTTGCCTTGGAGTTTCGCTTCCTCCTCTTGGCGGACGCGCTCGGTGGCTTGCTTGGTCTCATCCTGCTGGCGGCGCAGTTCCTTTTCCAATCGATCCACGGCTTGTTTCTTCCCATCTTCCGCCGGGGTCGGTTGGATCCGATCCGGCTGGCCGGTCCTGGCGGCTTTCCGGTCCGCGCGGTTTTTCGGCGGTTCCGGGATCACATGGAGCTTGTCGGTCTCGCGCTGCGGCCGGTCGATCCGGGCGGGTTCCGCAAGCTTTTGCTGACGGGCCAAATCCCGCTGGCGCGCGTCGAGTTCCTGCTGCTGGCGGGCGATTTCCGCCTTGCGGGCATCGCGATCAGGCGCGGCCTGCGCTTGAACGGGATCGCGATGGCGGTCCTCGTCGCGGCGCTTTTGGAACCGCTTGGCAACCTCGTCGTTCAGCTTGCCCTCGCGCTCCACCTGCATGCTGTCGATGCGGCCGCGGAGACGGCTCGGCTTGTTCTCGCGGGCCGGACGCTCTTCGACCAGCGGCGCGGAAACCCGCAGTCTGCCGTCATCGACGCGGGTGCGCATGTCGGTGACATTGCGCTTGCCGCGCGGCTGCCGATCCATTTCCAAGCGATAGAACGGCACCGGCCGGGCGGAGCGCTCGCGGACGCGGGTGTAGGCGGGTCCGCCGGAAATCACCTGCCGCTCGACGACACGGATGCGGGTCACGTTCCGGCTTGCGCGGAAGAATTCATAATTGCGCTCGGGTGGCAGGCAGTAGCCGCGGATCGCGCCGCCGAAGTTGCGGATTTCCACGAAATTGAAGCTAATGGCGGCGATCGCGAGCTGCGTGTCCACATGGGAATCCCAGCCCTCGTCCAGATAGCCGAGCGATTCAGGCGGCAGCGGCGCCCATCCGATGTGGCTATCATTCTCCCGCCAGGAAACCCAGCTTGGCGCCCATTTCGAGCCGGGTACCCAAATCCAGCCGCGGTCGCGCAGCAGCGCCCAGCGTCCATAATGGTAGGTGGCCCAGCCGAACGGTTCTTCCGAGTCCCACGCCCAGCCGCGGTCGCTGCACACCCAGCGGCCGCGAGTGTAGGGCCGCCAGCCGGAATCCCGGACCGCCGCGGGCTGCCAGACGTAGCCGTAATCCGGCGAGTCGAACCATGCCCCGTAATCCTGCAGGGAATCGTAAAACATGTCGTAATCCGCGACGGGCAGGGATTCGGCGACCGGCTCGAAGGGCAGCGCGTCGCGGCCGGCCAGCTCAGACTCGCGCTCAGACAAATCCGCGGATTTCCGGCGGACGGCGTCCTCTCTTTCGATGATGTGGTCCTGCTGATGGTTGAGCGAAGCGTCCTTCGCCGCCAGCGCGATTTCGCGGGACGCCAGCGCTGCCTCCTTCTCGCGGAAGGCGGCGGTTTGCTCGGCCGTGCGATCGTAATTCTGATGCTCCGCCTCGGCGCTCTGGCGGTCCAGCTCCGCCCGCTCGTCCTCCAGCCGGGTCCGCTCGCTCTCGATCGCATCCCGCTCGGCCGCGATTTTCTGATCGGAGATTTCCTGCTCCAACCGCGATTGGCGTCCGGCGGATTCCGTGTTCTGCCGCTCCAGTTCGGCGATTTTCCGATCCGCCGCGGATTGCGGGCGATCGCAGCCGGCAAGAACGATAACGGCGGCGGCGACGGGGGCGAGGTGCTTGGCTTTCATAGTGGGTTCTGGCGAAATTCGGCGGTTGCGACGGGATCCGGCTGGGCGGCATTCACGGAAATTCTAGCGGGCGGTGGCGGACAGGATTTGGAAAATCACGCGAGGCTGGCCGCCGCGTCCGCTCCCGACTTCGTGCCGGGTGACGCGCACGCCAAGGATTTCCTCAATCGCACGCTGCTCCATGACAACGGCCCGCGGATGGCGCTCGAAAATGCGCTGGAGCGGATTGTGGATTTCCTCAAGCGCCAATCCGGCACCCTCGCGGCAGCTCGACGAACACCCCTTTGCCGAGCGGAGGCGGGCTAATTCGGCCGTTTTTTCCGCTAGCGACGACACGGCGGCGACGAGCGGCCGCCATTGCTCCGTCTGCCGCTGGAAATGCTGAAACAGCGCCTTGTCCGGAGCCGTCTCGCCAAAAAGCTGCCGCAGTCCTTCGAGCAGATCCAAACAGAAAGCGGTCCCGGGCTCCGGGAACAGCGAGTCGGATTTCGCGCTCAGGCTGTAGAAGATTTCCGGCCTGCCAACTGCTGTTCGCGGCTCGCGGGTGCGGTCCAAGTAGCCAAGCTCGCACAGCTCTTCGCAGTGCTGCTTCACCGCCATGTAGGATTGATCCAGACGCTTCG
>JBBSUD010000207.1:0-7339 GCA_038235225.1 Verrucomicrobiales bacterium | reverse complement strand
CATGAAGACAAGGATGTCGCCGGGGGACTCGCGATGGAGGATGCTTTCGACCGCCTGGGCCGCTTGGGCGGTGATGGAGCGCGAGTCGGGTTGGGAAAGATAACTGACTTCCACGGGATAGCTCTGCCCTTCGGAAATGAGGATCGGGCAATCGGCCAGATAGGTGGCGACCGGTTCGGCATCGAGCGTGGCGGACATCACAAGCATCGCCAAATCGGGCCGATGGGATTGTTGCAAATGTTTCACCAAGGCGAGCGCGACATCGCTGAGCAGCGTGCGCTCGTGAAATTCGTCGAAAACCATGGCGCCGATGTTCGACAACGAGCGGTCGTCCTGAAGCCAGCGCAGCAGGATGCCTTCGGTTACAAAGCAGATGCGGGTGGCGGCGCTGGTGTGATCGTCAAATCGGATCTGATAACCAGTCTCCGCGCCAAGCTTCCCCCCGCGCTCCCAAGCGACGCGTGCCGCCACGGTGCGGGCGGCGACACGGCGGGGTTGCAGCACCACGATCATTTTGTCGCCCGCGATGCCGGCATCGAGCAACATCTGCGGCACCTGCGTCGTCTTGCCGGAACCGGTGGGCGCGACGAGCACCAAGCGATTTCCCGCAGCCAGCGCGCGCAGAATTTCGGAGTGGATTTTCCAGATGGGGAGCGCGGTGGAGGCGGGCATGGGGTGGCGCGCCCATGCTGGAGATTGGCGAAGGGAAGGGAATCACGAAGCTGGGTCGCAGCCGCACGGCGGCCCTTGCGCCGTTTCCAACTCAGGTACATACGGAAACCGCAACCGGGGCGATTTCCCCGTTTTTCCGACCAATTCGAATTTTTCCTGTTGCCTCGGCAAACGTTCCGACCTTACGGCGGCGCGCAGCGGGAGAACTCCTCTCCGCAGCGGACGGGATCAACCTGTCACAAGAACCATCAAAAGATCGACCAATGGCCTTCACACCAAGCAAAGACGCGAAACGCCGGGAGCGGGAGCAAAAGAAGCAGGACAAGCGCATGGCTCGCGAGGACGAAAAAGCCGACGCGCTCGCAGCCAAGCGGGCCGCCGAGCAAGCCGCCGCCGAGGACACCTCCCAGATGACCGAAGCTCAAATCCAGGCCAAACTAGAGGCCGATTTCGAAGCCGAGCTGGCTGCGGAAGCCGCAGGCGAACTCACGTTCCAGATGGCCAGCTAGTAGCGGCCGTTGGAAAACGTGGTTCCGCCGGGGACTGGCACCGGCCGGATGGCGCAGGACAGGACGTCGCGGACGAACGAGCAGCGAACAGAAATTTGATTTCCTGCGACGCTGGTCGGCGGGCAGATCACCAGCAATTCCTGGAGATTACACACTTGTCCCCCTCAGCCGGGTGGTAACGCTCGTCCGCCATGAAGCCCTATTTGAAAATCGCCGAATCCACGATGCCCGACGGCACCCTCTATTCGCTTCATAAGCACGACGGAAAAATCTATCTCAAATACAACGGCAACGAGCTGATGAGCACGGCGATGACCTTTTCCGAGCAGCAACTCGCGGAAATCGGCTGCCAATCTCTGCTGGTGGGAAATCCAACCAGACCTGCCCATCCCAAAGTGTTGATTGGCGGATTGGGCTTGGGTTTTACCCTGAAGCGCACCCTCGAATTGGTGGGCAGCCCCGCGACCGTCGATGTCGCCGAGTTGATGCCGCCATTGATCGAATGGAACCGGACTTACTTGGTGGAATTTAACGGTCCCCTGCTCGAAGATCCGCGGACCGTGATCATTCAAGGTGACCTTTTCGACATTGTCTCGAAGACGCAGCCCGGGTCATACGATGCCCTGCTTCTCGATATCGATAACACACCGGACGACCTGATCACTTCGGGAAACGCCCGCATGTATTCGCCCGGATTTCTGGAGAAATTGCGCGGGGTGATTACGCCGCAGGGATGCGTGGCCTACTGGTTGTCCGAACCGGCTCCCAAGTTCAAGAAACTCCTCCTCAAGGCCGGATTCGCCGTCGAGGAATTCGCCTCCAGACCGCATGAAAGGTCCAAGCGATCGAGGCACTGTCTTTTGCTGGCGCGGCGGAAATCGTAGATGTGCCATCCGTTTCCGGCTGGCGGCCGCCAGCAGGTGTAACCGCGTCCCGGGCCCTCATATCTGGATTCGCGGCCGGCGACGGTCCGCATCCGGCATGCGGCGCGCCGCGATTCCTCGAAATATAGCTGAAGCCACGCGAATATCCCAGACAGGGAATTTACGATTGACGACCTCCGGCGGAACCCGATTCTGTGACGAATCCCATGACGCCGAATCCAATCCCCAGCCACCCGCCCTCCCCACGGTCACGACCCGGATTCACCCTCGTCGAGATCTTGGTGGTCATCACCATCATCATCGTCCTCGCCGGCCTTGTGGTGGTCCTGCTCGGCAAGATGCGGAACTCTGGAAACAAGGTGGTATCGACGCGCAACATCAGCCAGATGCAGATCGCCAGCACCAGTTTCGCCATGGATCACAATGGCAGCTACGTGCCAAACTACGAGTGGGACGACAACGGGAAGCAGATCAACTGGTTCGTGAACCCGGAATACATCAAACATCTGAAAGGCGACGGCGCCATGTATCTGTCGAACGGCGATTTCGACACGAGCCTCACCTTGAATTTGCTCGATCCCACGGCGGTGAATGCAAAGAAGAAAAATTACGACGACATTTCCGGAAGCTACGGCTACAGCAACAACGCCCTGCCAACCACCGGGACGCTGGGCAAGCCGGGTGGGAAAAAGGGATTCAGAATCAGCCAGGTGAAGAATCCGTCCCAGACCGCGGCCTTTATCACCGGCACCGATTGGAACATCAAATACGACGGCCGGTTCCGATGGGACGGCGAACAAGCGGTTGAAGGAAAAACCAACGATGCCAAAATGGCCTACCGCTACGGCAACAAGGCCCTCGTCGTTTATTATGACGGACACGTCGGAGAAATGTCGAAAGGCGACATCCGGGAAATCGACGGCAAGGGCGGTGCCAAGAACATCTTCTGGGATGGCGGCGCGGACCAGTGACAACCTCTTCCCAGTCCAACATTTTTTTGATCGAATAAGGAAGCTACCTACACACCAATGAACAAATACCTGAAAACAAACCGCATCCCGGCGATCCTGGCGAGCGGCGCCGCCATCTTCGCCACCTCACAGGCCGATGCCGTCATCCTCGCTCAATATGGATTCACCGGCGGCTCACTGGCGTCCTCGGACGCCGACCTGCTTTCCACCGCATCCGACATCACCTCGGGAGCGGGAGCAACCCGCGTGACTGGGACCACTGCGGGAGGAAACGGCTACCTCGATATCCGCTCCAACGTCCCAACCACCAATTTGGCTCAAGCGGTCACCAATGATGTTTCCTTCAGCTTCACGGTGACTCCGGTGGTGGGTGAAACGGTCAGTTTCGACAATCTGACCCTGCTCGCCCGGAGGTCCGCGAATTCAAGTACGCGGGGCTTTCGATTGTACTCCAGCGTGACAGGGACGACCATACTTGCGGAGAATGCGGCCCTCCTCCCCTATCGAACGAACAACCCGGAGTTTGAAAATTCAGGATTCGCCTTCACCCTCAACAATTTCCCGGCTCTCCAAAATGTCAACGGCCCGGTGACTTTCACGATGTATGTAAATCCTGGTTCCACGGGGACTGATGCACGGGCGGTCGACTTCGACAATATCACACTCGACTCGGTTCCCGAGCCATCGTCGGTCTTGCTCGGAGGGATCGGACTCATCGCACTCTTCCGACGCAGGCGCGACTGACTCACCCGCCGCAAATCGGAGTCGGTATTATGAAATGGAATTTCAACTACCGGCCGCGCTAGAGGCTTCAATGCTCGTACAATTGGGATGCCGGATTCTCCCGGAGGATCGTCAATTCGCGGGCGCGGAGGTTCGAAGGAACCCCTCCCAAGAGAGTTTACGGCTGGAATGGCAACCCGGTCGACGTTGGATCAGGGAGGCTGGAGGTTGGAACTGATTTTCATCCGATCGACGCGGCGGGGGCGGTATGTGAATGTAATGTCGATGGCATCCGAGCGACTCGTCGGGACGATGGCGGTGACGCGGAAACGCCCGGCAGGATGAAACGGATTGGCATCGGCGAATTATTCGGCGGCGGCGGGCCGGCCTCGCCGGAGATGGCGACGCCGAAGCGCTGGCGAATGCGGTATCCGCGTTGCACGAAACCAATAGCTTGCCTGGCCGGATCTCCAGCAAAGTTCCCAGTCCGGTTGCCGGGTAACCCTAAGTTCCTACCGGCCCGAAGCCTTGGGCGAGTAGCGCGGGATACCAAGATGATGATTGTTAGGACGGAGATTTCTGGATGTTTCATGGCAGGCCGGTGCAAGACCCTGCCCTCCCCCGGGATTGTTCCGGGCGGACCGCGCGCGCTAGCGTCGGAGGGTAGCCTGCGTGTCAGCCGCTCCGCATCATCGATTCTCTACGCGGGAGTCCTCAGGGAGGCGTGGGGAAATCTCGGCTCGCCCGTCAACTCCCCGGATCAGGCGCTGGTGGTCCATGCTCACCGGGCTGACTCACGAATATCACGCGGTTCCGCAGTGGCTCGTCGGCACGCTGCTGCTAATGGCGGGCGGCGTCTTCCTTTCCGGCGTGCGGGAGCTCTATGCCGCCTACGAACTACCTTATGGAAACTGGCCCTGGCCCAAATCGGAACGCGCGTGCTGAAATGAAACCCATCCGCCGCAGACGCTTGCACCGCGGAGTCTTTGCCGCCGCCGGATTTTATAACATCGGCTGGGGAATTTACGCGGCGCTCGATCCCCAATGGCTGTTTCGCTTTGCGGGTATGCCGGCTTCCAACCATCCGCAGATCTTCGCTTGCCTGGGCATGGTCGTCGGCCTCTATGGCATACTCTATCTGGAAATCGCCCGGGTGCCCGAGACCGGCTGGCTAATGGCGGCGGTCGGTCTGACGGGCAAAATCATCGGCCCCATCGGACTTGCAATTCAGATCTGGCAAGGCGTCTGGCCCTACTCCACGCTGGTTCTGTGCCTCACCAACGATTTCATCTGGTGGATTCCTTTCTCAATCTATCTCTACGACGCGTGGCCCCGGTTCCGCCACCCGCAGCGCGGAAATTGAAATCACGTGCACCGCGGCAGGGACGAGCAACATCGGCACCTAAAGTAATAAAAAGTTTCCGAAGATCGCAGGCGCGCTCGTTCCCGCGGTTTCTTCCTATCCATTTCCCCTGCCGCCGGGGTCGTGGAGATATGCTTTCGGCCGATAGATCCAGGCGAACGGAATGAAGAAAAGGATGGTTCCGCAGATGAGCCGGGTGAAGAAACGGAAGTAGGACGCGCCTTCCAGCTTGCTGAGACCTCCGGCGAATTCGGTGCGGGTGAAGCCGGCAACGACCGGCTTTTCCACCACGCCGAGCGCCGCCTTGCGCCGGGCCAGCCAGCTTGCCGGGTCCGGCGCGGCATCCTCCTGCGGCTTGCCGAGGACGATGCCGATGTCCCACCGCGTGCGGCGGACCCGGTCGGGGCCGGCGCTTTCGAGGCGCGCATGGGCGGAGTCCACCAGATCATAATGAATTGGATTTCCGAAGGAATCGGTTATACCGGCGATGAGGCGGTTGCCGTCCACATTGCTGGGAAATTTGTCGGACGCGGCGGCTTCGATTTTCCCGGCGGCGGTTAGGAAAACGTTTCTTCCCGGAATTTCCACGGCTTCCAGATTTCCGCCGGGGCAGCGGGCGAGAAAGTCGTCCGCGGTGCCGGTGGTGCCATCGTAGCCGGGCAGCGAAACGTTCCGGGGCGATGTCCGCCATTCCTGCGGAAGTTTGGCGATGGCATTTTCAAATTGCGCTTCCACCGGCGATGGTATGGCGATGTACCGATTCACCTGGGCGGTGAACTGATTGCCGCCCCAGACCGATAGCCAGAACAGCGCCATCACCCACGATTTCATCGCGCGCGGCGCTTGGGTATAAGCAAACTCCAGACCGACAATCGCCACCAGGACTTCCGAAGCGGTGATGATGACATAGGCCAGAATTTGCCAGCCGACGGACGGGCGCTGGCCGGCATCGATCCATGATTGAATGAGGGTTGTCAGGGCGAAGGAAATCGCCATGAGCACAAGCCCGAACCCGATTTTACGCAGCGGAGTAAGTGTGAAAACCCTGCCAATCAAGGGGTAGATCACGAAAGTGAACAACGGAATGAATGCAAGAATGAGTATGGGGTTCACCGCTTGGATCTGCGACTCCAGCCAGGTGATTCCCATGAATTTCAAATCCATCTTCTCCGCCTGGAGCACCCATGACGAGCCGGTCTGATCGTAGAGCGACCAAAACACCGCGATGAATGCGAACAGTGGAACCAGCTTGCCGAGCGCGATCAAGCCGTCGCGTGAGAGCGATTCTTTCACGAAACGCGCGCGGCCGGACGGAGGTATGTGGACAAAGCGATTCCGACCCATCCAGAACATGAAGGTGGCGATCGCCATCAGCACCCCGGGGATGCCGAATGCCCAGTGCGGACCATATTTTTCCAGCAGCCACGGCGTCATCAGCGTGGAAAAGAACGAGCCGAAATTGATGGAGAAATAGAACCAGTTGAAGATACGCGTGAGCAAATGGCTGTTCAACATCCCGAACTGATCGCCTACATGGGCGGAGACGCAGGGCTTGATGCCGCCCGCGCCAATGCAAATCAAAGCCAGGCCCGACCACAGCCACCAGTGCCACGCGCCATAAGATCCCATGCACGCCAGCGCGGCGTGGCCGAGGCACTAGACGATGGATAGCCATAGTATGGTTTTATACTTGCCGAGCCAGACGTCGGCGATGAGCGCGCCGATGAGCGGCGTGAAATAAACCCAGCTGGCGAATTGGTGATAGTATTCAACCGCCTGGTTCTCGCCGAGCGGGATGCCGCCGGCGCCGTCCATGAAATGAAGGTAATTCACCATGAACACGACGAGAATCGTGCGCATGCCGTAGAAGGAGAAGCGCTCCGCCGCCTCGTTGCCGATGATACAGGGAATGCCTGGCGGCATGCGATCGGTTTCCAGCGGAACGGTGCGGTGCGACATGAAGATTCAAGAGTGGAATTCCGCAATCACCTCGCGGAAAACGGATTCGAGCTGGCCGACGATTTCCGGCCAGCCAAGCGCCTCCGTGGTGAGGCGGGAGTTGGTTCCCAACGATTTTCGAATTTCCGGATTCAGGAGTTTATCGGACGCTTCGAGGAAGGCGGTTTCGTCGCCTTTGGTAACTTTCAAGAGGTTTTCCCCGTCGCTGCCGTGCCATGCGGCGGCAGCGTAGTCGTAGGTAAGTGTGGCGAGTCCGCT
>JBBSUD010000206.1:0-7542 GCA_038235225.1 Verrucomicrobiales bacterium | reverse complement strand
TTAGGACGTGCAAAACAATAAGTTACCGGATTTGTTCATTCGTTCGGGTGTATCTCGTAGTTCCATTCTCCATGGAACTTGTTGCGTTTGATTGATACCTCTCCGAGTTCTTCGGCGGTAACTTTCCGTCCCTTTTGATATTGTTTATCGTCCAACCATGCATGCACTTCCAAGCCTTCTTCAGTCTTGGTCGAACCGATTAGGTTCACGACCACCTCGAGTGTTTCCAGCGGCACGCCCTGCCAATTGCGTGTGATGTGACAGAAGAGCCGGTGCTCGATCTTATTCCATTTGCTTGTCCCGGGCGGATAATGGCACGCCTCGAAAATCATGCCGGTCTCGTTGGCGAGCCGCTGTAGTTCCCAAAGCCAAAGGTGCGTCCGTGGACTGTTGCTGCCGCCGCTGTCGGCGGTGATGAGGACCCGGCGCGGCGCATCGTAGCGCTTGCTTCCCATCTGGCGCCACCATCGCTCGATTGCGGCGACGGCAAACTCGGCGGTGTCGCACCCGATGCCAACCGTCACCCCCGCCTCATTGGTCGCGATGTCATAGACGCCGTATGGCACGACCTTGCCCAGTTCCTTATCTGGAAAGTCGTGAGTCTTCACTCGCACCGGGTCTCCTTTGCGGCGGTAGGTTTTTCCCGAGTTTTTGAGGTTGCCGAGAGTTTCTTTCTTCTTGGTGTCTATCGAAACAGCAGGTTCGCCGCAACGGCTACAGGCGCGAACGCGTTTGGCGATGAACTTGAATTGAGCGTCCCGGTCGGGGTGTTGTTTCCCTTCGACAGTCTTGCGATTGGATTGAAGACTATAGCCTTGGGCCTTAAGCAGGGCTCCGACCTTGACGCTACTGATCGTAAATCCCTGCGAGTTGAGTTCCCTCGCAAGCGACCGAGTACTCTTGCATGTCCAGCGCAACGGGGACATGGGATCTCCTCTTGTATCCGGTTCGACGAGCGCATCTAGTGCATCGAGAATCCCAGGCTGCTCGCTCTCCCGTCGCTTGCGCCCCGCGCCCGGCCTCCTCTGACGATCACCACGATCATCGGGTCCCTCGAACTCGAGGATACCGTTACGCACCGTGCGGTCTGATAGTCCCGTGGCCAATGCGACGGCGGCCACACCACCCCAGCCAAGCGAGCGCGCCTCCATGGCTGCCCACCTGCGACGCCCCCTCTCGTCGAGTACGGAACCTATAATCGCATACTTGTCACGCAACCACGAAACTACTTGTTGGCTCGGCACGCCGAAAGCATTGCAAAATCATTTAACATTTCCAAACTAATTCGGTAACTTATTGTTTTGCACGTCCTAAGTCCGCTACCAAATCCTTCAGAGGTCGTGGTAATTTCGACCGTGCCATTCGTGTGACCAAACGTTCCCGCAGTCGCGTCGCCAACAGAAAACCCTCCGGTGCCTGTGAACGAGAGGGTCCCGCCGGCGCTACCGAAATTCAGCGTGCGAGCCCCGTTGACCGACATGCGAGTATTCGACGATAAAGTCAGCGTCTTGCCATTGGCCACCGCCCACGTCTCCGGCGTGGCGCTGAGCACCAAGGCGGATGCGATCTCTGTGTTTCCGTTGGCCGTGATGCCGCCGGCCCCAACCGTCAGCGTGTTGCCGGTGACGAGATAGCCATCCACCGCGCCAAAGGTCAGCGAAGTGGCCGTGATCGCGCCGCCGAGGGTAAGGGTGCCGGCTGTGCCGCCGAAGACCGCGTCGTTGCCATTGGCCCAGTTCACGGCTGCACCGCCGCTTTCCCAACCGCCCACGCCGACCGTCCATGCGCCGGTGCCGCCGTCGGAGGCTGTGTTGATGCTACCGATGGCGTCATCCCAATAGAAAGTGGCCGCGTTTGCGGACGAGGAGAGCGCGAGGACCGTGGTGATGGAGGCGGCGAGGAGGCGGTTGAATTTGGGTTTCATGGTGGGATGACGCGGGAATGGGATTGCGGGAAATTCGTGGTGAGATTGAAATGCGCGGAACCGTGTTCCTACCTGAATATCGAGGTTGGTTGGACCTACCAGTTGGGGAGGCTTTCGGTTAATTGATCGTCACGTTGAGACGAGAGAACTTCTTGGGATCCGAGGCTTGGTCGATGGTGAGAGTCACCGTGTCGTAGCCGTCGAGGTTATCGGTGACGGTGACGCCTGCGGAGGACCCGGCGTTTGAGCCGGAGTTATCATTGCCGACGGTGTAACTGCTGGGCCAAGCAGCAAGCGTGGTGCCGACCTCGATGGCCATGGAAGTATCCAGGGTTTTCGAGGATTGGATGCGCTTGAAGGTGAAGACCAGATTTCCACCCGTGACGGTGACCTTCGGCAGGTTACCTGAATCCTGAGTGGTGGCGGAGCCGCCTAGCACGTATTCGACTCCATTGGAAACGCCGTCTCCATCATGGTCCTGTCCGGCGGTTTGACCGGGTGCATTGGTGGCAGACCAGATGGTGTAATCGCTGGCGACAAGTTTCACTTCTCCGGCAGTGCCGGTATTGATCGTGTAGCCGGAGGGCACGTTGGAGAAGGTGCCGGTGAGAGCGCCGGTGTAAGTGGCGATGGTCCATGTGCTTCCGGTCGGAGAAGTGGCGCTGACGGTGAGTGTGGCACCAGTCAGGTCGAGGGCGCCGGTGACGGCCAGCAGGTCGGAAGTGGCTCCATTGATTTCAGCCGCGTAGGTGCCGGTCAGAGTGGTTTTACCCACTACGGTGAAAGTGCCGAGCGAGTTGCCGGGAGCGATTGTGCCAGCAACCCCCACGGTGAGCGGACCCGCCAGCGATCCGGTGCCGCCAAGCACACCGCTGGTAACGGTGGTGAGGCCCGTGTAGATGTTGTTGCCATTGAGCTTGAGAAAACCACCGCCCGTCTTGAAGAGACCGCCGGCGGAATCGATCACTCCGGAGATGACCAAATCGCCCTCAGGATTGGATCCCTCGACCGCGACAGTCGCGGTGACGCCATTCCCGGCGACGTCACGGAGTCTCAGCTTGGTCGGCACAACCGTTTGTTGGGAAACCCCCATTCCTGTATAACTCAGCATCCCGCCGCTCAGACCGAGATAGTTGGCGCTGCCGTTCAGCAACGACGCGTTTCCTCTCAAAGTTAGATTTCCAATATATTGATCCTTGGCATTCTGGTTGAATGTGCCGCCGTCGTTCACGGTCAGGTTGGCGAGCGTGCCGGTCCAGCCGAACTGATGGTGATCGCCAGTGCGGAGGATGCCGCTGGCGTTTACTTCGACTTCGTTGCCGAGACGCGATCCATTTGCGCCGGTATTCCATGAAGGCATGCCCTGCACGACCATCAATCCGCCGTTGACCGTGGTTTTCCCAACGAACGTATTCAATCCGGTGAGCGTAAGGCTGCCATTGTTCACGGTCACGGTGGCCGATCCGGTGAGGACATGGGAAAGGCTCATCGCGCCCGGCCCGGTTTTGGTGACGCCGTTGCCGATGGCTCCCGCATTTCCAGTGAAAGCCAGGGAACCTGCCGCGTCGGAGACATTGAAAGTGCCAGCACTTTGGTTGATCCAAAGCGCGCGCGACGTGGTGGCCGCGACGGTGCCGGAATATTCCAGCGTGCCGCCCTCGACGGATAGAAACCCGCTGGTGCCGATGTTGCTGAGTCCGCTATCGGACAGCGCGGAGATTTTTAACGTTCCTTCGGTGACCGAAGTGCCGGTGCCATAACTATTATTTCCCGCGAGGGTCAGCCGCGCGGAACCGCTCTTCACCAACATGTCGCCGCCAAGATTGGAGGAAATTACGGCTCCCGCAGCGGTGGTGATGGTGGTGGTGTTCAGCGAGATCGCGCCGCCAGCAATCGTATAGGCAGTGCCGGGGTTGAATGTCATATCACCGATTGACATGACATCCGCAATGATGGTCTGGCTGGCCGCGCTGCCACCGAAAATGGCGGAATCACCATCGGTCCAGGTTGCGAGAGGAGTGGAAACGATGCCATTGTCCCACAACCCGCCATCGAGCCATGCTTGGTCCGCCGTGTTGGAGTTATCGCTTTGTCTCAGCGCGGAATTGGCGGTGCCGTCCCAATACATGGTGTCGGCGGATGCCGTATCCGCAACCTGCACTTCACCGAGGATGGACGCGCCTTGCGGGGTTGTTGGATTGGGCATGGATAGCTGGATATCCGGTGCTCCGTCCGCCCGCGTATTCACGATCGCTGCCGTGAGCTGATAGGTTCCCGCTGCAAGATCGGCGGTAAGTGCGCCGGAAATTGTCAGAACCTGTGGGTAGGCATTTCCTTTCACCCAGTCGCCCGGGTTCGCCGTTTCATCGATCCAGCTTGCCACGGAAAGTCCACTCACCGCATCATAAAGTCCGAACGCAACTTTGTATTTATTTCCCCAGCGTTTGTTGTGGTTGGGTAAAACGCCGACGGAGTGATTCTCCCAGGTGTGGCGGACGGTCCATGAGTTTCCTCTGACGATGCTCGTGGGAAACGAGACGCTGTCGAGCGCCAGCCGATACCCACCGTCGCGATGGAAACGGGCCACGAGATCGGGCGTTTTCAGCCATTCGGTCGTATCCCAGATGGTGCGGAGATCCATCGTATTGGCATGGCAGGCGAGTGCTTGATCCAGCGTGATCCGATGCACATCCTCCCACGAATGCATCTGGGTCTTGAAAACAGCGTCATTGCGCCACGCCTCGTTGTTGTTCCAGTAGGCTTTTTCGCCGAAGATTGGATTTTTCGGAAAGCGGGCTTGCATGCCAGCGATCTGATTCACGACCCACTGGCTGCCGAAGCCATCGCGGCGCAGGACACAGTCGTATTTATCGTAAGCGAGCGCAATGTCGTTACTGAGGCCGAAGCCGGTGCCATATTGCATTCCTAACAATACGTTATGGAATGCGTTGTCATAGGTGGACAGCAACCATTCATACACAGCCGTTTTGTTCGCTTGGTTTTGGATGACCAAATTATTCGCCTCACCCCAGTTGCCTACGGCTGAAACGTCGATCCAATCGACGTCCCCCGGATGGTCGAACCGCGCACCGAACGCCGTGATAAACGTGGTAAATTTCTGCTGGAAAATCGGGTTATCGAGGTAAGGCGACCACTTACCTTGGATGCGGACGCCGTTGGCTTCGCCGCATGCCAGTCGCACCCAGTCGGGTGTGGCCTGGCGGAGATTGTCCGTGGGGTTCACATAGAAGCGGAATGCGAGACGGAGGCCGCGGTCGCGGGCGCCTTGGATCAGTTTGGAAAAATTGCTATCCGGGTTGTCCCACTCATAGACTCCTTCCTGTTTTTCCACATCGGACCAGCGCCAGCGGACATAGAAAATCGATGCGTGGTCGCGTGCCGCAGCATCCTGGGCCTGCCAATAAGTCGTGGCATCGGCCACCTCCTGTCCGCCATCGTCGTAAAGCACCCAGCCCATGCCCGGATTCCGAAGAAGACCTTCTGCCTGGTATTCCGGCTGTATCGTGAGCGTTTTCCCGAGGGATGGGAAAGTCGGCAGGAAAAGCAGGACTATCAATGCTATCAGCCAAGGAAACGGGGTGGGACGGAAGGTCGAATCACGTTTCGATCCGGACGGCCGAGGGCTTTCAGTAGATCTCGACAGTAGAATATTCACAAGCAAAGACAGGCTCGAATTTTTGGGTTCCGACTCCCAATCACCTCCCTCCGGAGGACCGGAAGGAGGTGAGATGAGTATGACCGATCTGGCGGTGTTAATTCTGGGTAACTACAAGTCGGACGAAGACCTTGCCCAAGCCAGTAGCCGGCGTGTATTTCACGAAGTTCGGATTGCTGGTATCCGCGCTGGCGGTCACGTCGGTCCAAGTCATCAAGTCCGGCGAGGTCTGGATTTGGTAGCTCACGCCGGTGGCGGATGGATTTCGTGGGTAGGAAACCGTGCCACCGACCAGGGTTGGATTCGGGGTGAATGTGGAACCGGTTGCGCCCATGAAATACTCAAGACCGTTTTTCACGCCGTCGTTGTCGAAGTCGCCATCGAACGGGCCGCCCCCTGCGTTTGCCGCAGCGTAAGCGGCGTAGCCACCACCGCCGGTGGCGACGAGTTTCAACTGGCCGGGGGTGGTGGTTTCCAATGTGTAACCCGAGATGGCGGGGCTGAGCACCGGCGTGCCCGTGAAGGAAGCTGCGGTCATTAGCGTGGCTGCCGTGGGCGTGCCAATGATCGTTACCTTGGCACCTGAGTTGAAGGTCACCGCAGCGGTCGAGGTGGTCGTAGCCGCCGGGTCAAAGCCGAGTGCGCCGGTGCCTGAGACGGTGATCGCGGATTGCTGACTTCCTCCGACCAGCGCGAGCGTGCCGTTGCTCACCGTCGTCGCGCCGGTGTAGGTGTTGGTGCCGCTGAGCACCTCCGTGCCTGCGCCGGTCTTCGTGAGTCCACCCGCGCCGCCGAGATCACCGTTTCGATTCAAGAGCGCGCCCGATACGGTCAAGAGATCCGAGGTTCCGGGCACGTTGAAGGTCGTATTGGTGCCAAGGTGGAAGTTGGAGTTGGTGCCACTGCTGCTGATGATGGAATTGCCCGTCGCCGTCACCGAGTTCGAGAAGCTGTAGGCTTGATAGGCTGGACCATTTCCACCGGTGGAAATCAACGAGCCGCTGTTCAAGGTGATGGCACCGAGTGTCGTGAACGATCCCGGGAGGTTGGTGACCGTGCCATTGATGACCAGCGAGGTGTTCGGATTGGCCGCGGCATTTCCAAATGTATCGCTGGCCATGAACTTCAGCGTTGCGCCGCTGTTGATGGTGACCGTGCGGCCCAAGGTATTCGCTCCGAGCGCGCTCATGCCAGCCGTGCCAGAGGTTTGCAACTCGCCGCCTGCCACGAGCACGTTGCCGGTGAAGCTGTTATTGGAGTTGAGCTGCAGAGTGCCTGCGCCGGATTTCACCAATCCGGTAGAGCCGGAAATGGCACCACCTGAGAAGGTATAGGCATTGACGTTGTTCACCGTGACGGATGCCGGTGCGAGCGCTCCGATGAGGGTGACGAAGCTATCCACAGCGGGGTCGTTGAAGATCACGGAGTCGCCGGCAAAGAATAGATTGTCTCCTTCGAGCCAATTGGGTGTCGTGCCCGCGTCCCAAGTGCCGCTGTTGGTGTTCCAGGTCCGGGTCTGACCGAATGCACCGGCGGTAAAGGTGAATTTCGTTCCCGTATCGGTCAGGGTTCCACGATAAGGGACATTGAGGTTAAAGTCATTGGTGACCGTGCCGGCACCGTAGGTGAGCACGTCATAGACGGTGGAAGCTACCGGGGCCGTTGCGAACACCACGGTCGGAATACCGGCAAAATTGACGCCCGCCGAGGTCAGGCTGGTGGTGGTGGCGCCGCCCGGGAGGGAGAGGATGGAGCCGCCATTCAGGGTCAGCAGGCCGGTGGTGCTGCCCGGTCCGGAGATCGTCGCGCCGTTCGAAATCGTCACTGCGGAGGTCAGCGAGCCATTGAGCTGCAAGCGCCCGCTGAGCATGGTGGTGGCGCCGGTGTAGAGGTTGGCACCATTCAAGGTGAGGATATTTCCAGCGAATTGGCCGGTGCCCAC
>JBBSUD010000205.1:0-7717 GCA_038235225.1 Verrucomicrobiales bacterium | reverse complement strand
TGCGCGAACTGCAAACGCAGGATCGGGCGGCGGGGATGCCGGGGGTGGCGCTGCCCCATGCGTTCGGTCGCAAGGATCGGAAGGCAGGCGAGAAGTGGCCCTGGCAATGGCTTTTCCCTGGTGCGAATCCGTCACGCGATCCGGAGAGCGGGGTGGTGAGACGGCATCATGTACACCCGGATTCGTATTCGGCGGCGCTGCGCGAGGCGGTGGAGCGGGCGATGATCGACAAGCGGGTGACCAGCCATGCGCTGAGACACGCGTTTGCCACGCACCTGCTGGAAGGAGGCAAGGATCTGCGGACGATTCAGGAATTGCTTGGCCACGCGGATGTGAAAACGACGGAGATCTATACCCATGTGGCCAAAGGCCTGGGGGCGATGGGGGTGAGGAGTCCGCTGGATGCGGCGGAACAGCGGACATCGGGTCGAAGAGGTGGATTGATGATTGAGGATTTTGGATTTTGGATTTTAAGAAATGGAACTTCGGGAATTTGAAGATGGGAAATGAATGAGTGAATGAATGCGTTGCGGCGAGACCCGGCGGCCACGGCCTGCCGCGAGACGCGGCGGCCACTTGAAGAGAGCGCTTGGGGGCGGGACGCACCCACGACTGACTTGGGGCGAGACGTCCCGGCAACTTGGGGCGGGGTTGCTCCGGGGGCGGTCAGGCTACGCTGCAAGCCGGTGCCGGGGCGGCGAGGAGGCTGGCGGCGGGGGTGTCGAGGAAGAAGCAGGCATTCGGGTGGCGCTGGAGGAAGGAGGCGGGCAGGCGGGAGGTGACGGGGCCGGTGAGGGCACGGCGGATCAGCCGGGATTTCCTCGCGGACCAGGCGAGGAGGGCGATTTTCCGGGCTTCCATGATGGTGCCGCAGCCGAGGGTGAGGGCGCGGGCGGGCGGATCCGCCGATTCATCGGACTGGGCGGCTGCGTCGTGCGGAGTGGCGTCCGCAAGATCGGCGCAGCGGGTGCGGGAGGAAATCGAGCTGCCGGGCTCGTTGTGGGCGATGTGGCCGTTCCGCCCGATGCCGAGGATGAGGTAGTCGATGCCGCCGGCGTCCTCGATTTCCCGCTCGTAGGCGGCGCAGCGGTCGTCGGGGGATTCGCCGTCGGGGCTTCCCGAGAGGAAATGGATGTTCTGCGGCGGGAGATCAACGTGGTCGAAGAAATTCCGGTCCATGTAGGCGCGGATGCTGGCGGGATGGCCGGCGGGCAGGCCGAAGTATTCGCCCACGTTGAAGGTGTGGACGTTCTGGAACGAGAGACGCTCCTCGTGGTGGAGGTAGATGAGTTCTTCGTAGAGGGGGAGCGGGGTGCGGCCGGCGGGCAGGCCGAGGGCGACGGTCCGACCGAGGAGGGCGCGCTCGCGGATCAGGAGCGCGAGCTCTCCGGCGACGCAGGCACAGGCGGAGGCGGGATTTTCGAAAACCCGGAAACGACGTTCTTGGGACATCCGGGGGGGGCGGGTTTTCAGGCTTCGATCTCGACAATGAGGTTGATTTCCACGGCCACGCCAAGCGGTAGGGAGGCGACGCCGATGGCGGTGCGCGCGTGTTTGCCGCGGTCTCCGAAGATTTCCACGAGCAGCTCGGAGGCGCCGTCGATGACTTGCGGGTGACCGTGGAAATCCGGCGAGGCGTTCACGAAGCCATTGAGGGCGACGATGCGGGTGACCTTGTCGAGCGAGCCGACTTCCTGACGGATGACGGCGAGGCGATTGAGGACGATCATGCGGCTGGCCTCGCGGGCCTGCTCGGCGGAGATCTCGTTGGGGACCTTGCCGACGATGCGGACCTCGCCGTGGATGGGCAGGCCGCCGGAGAGGAAGAGGAGGTTCCCGGTGCGGACGCAGTTGACGTAGGCGGCGACGGGGGCGGGGACGGCGGGGAGTTCCAGGCCGAGGGATTGGATGCGTTCGAGGGGGTTCATGGCTTGTGAATGGCGGGGGCGGCTGGGGGGAAATCCCCGGTAAGGAGGGCGACGAGCTGGCTGCCGGAGCGGGTGAGAGTGGCGCGATTTCCCTGGCCGGGGAGCAGGCCGCGGGTGAGGTAGCCGTGCGGGATGGAGGACGGGCGGACGGCGGTGACGATGGGGGCGGCGACCACCTGCTTCCCGGGCGCGAAGCTGACAGGCATGCCGGTGGCGCTGAGACCCATTTCCCAGGATTTCGCGCCAGGGTCGCGGGCGGTGGCGATCCATGGGTAGCGCTTCACGAAGTCGGGCGTGCCGGCGGTGGGGAAGGTGACTTTGAAATAGACCGGGGTGGAGGCGATGAAAGCGGGGAAGGTGAGGGCGGGATCGGCGCGGCGCTCGCTGAAGAAGCGGCTGACCTCGCAGCCGGTGATGTTCAGGCCGTTGTAAATGCCATGGTAGTTGGTGCCGCCGCTGAATTTCTTGTGCCAGTCCTCGTAGCGATCGCTCATGAGCATGCCGAGCTCGACGTGGCAGTGGGCGCGGGTGCGGGTGATGCCGGCGCCGGTGAATCCCATCTGTCCGAGCGGGCTGCCGGCTTCGACCGCGTCGCCGGGCTTGACCTTGATTTCCGAGAGGTGGGCGTAGAGCGAGACGACCGGGGAATCCTGCCAATCGTGCTCCACGACGACGTAGCGCCCGTAATTGCTGCGGCCGGCGATGGGGCTGGTGTGGACGACGCGGCCGGCGGCGATGCTGCAAACGGTATCGAGCGGATTGCCGGCCTTGTCCCGCTGCATCGGCGCGATGTCGATGCCTTCGTGGAATTTGGTGCAAATCACCTCGCCATTGATGCGCAGCGCGTTGCGGACGAGGCCGAAGGAGCCGGCCTGCCATGGCTTCGAGGTCGCGCCTTCGAAAGTGCGGTCCACATACATGAAGAATTTGTCCGGCTCATTGGAGAACAGGAAATGGTTCTCCGTGGGGAGGCGCAGGTCGGCGGGCTGGGCGGGCAGGAGGCCGGCGAGGGCCAGCAGGAGCGCGAGAAATCGGAACATAAGCGCTGTCACTTCTTCTTTTTCTTTTTCCCTTCCTCGCCGATGCGCGGGAACTGCTTGTCCAGCAAATCGATATCCGCGAGGGTGATGCCTTTCCAGATGACGATGCGGCCGTCATCGATCTGCTTGTCGATGAGCACGCCGTCCACGACTCGTCCGTTGACCTGGGCGATCATCCATTTGCCGATATTGAAATTGGTGACGGCGGAGAGGCGGCGGGCGGCGTTGTCCTTGAGGCGGAAGACGGCGCCGTAGTCCTCGCCGATTTCCGAAGGGAAGGGGCTGTAAGAGACGATGTCCTTGCTGTTGATTTCCGGCAGGCGGCGGAAGTAGCGCGTCTGGCCGTTGGCCAACTGCGGGAACATCATCTTCGGATTATCCGTGGCTTCCGTCTCCATGTGGAAGGTGGCGGATGCCTTGTCCTCCTTTTTCCCTCCCGCGAGACCGGCGGAGGCGCAGGCCAGGAGGGCGATGGCGGTGAATGCGGCGATGCGTGCATGCATGGGCGGAGTGAATCCCGCATCGCCGCAGGCCGGAAGAGAAAAAACCTGTTGGAGTTCCGACGGCGGGGAATCCGCCTGTTTCCCGATCGACGGCATTCGGGAAATCCGGGACAAGCATCGTCCTTCTAACAGCGGTAGCCGCCGGGCGGCCGTGTCCGGATTTCACAGCGCCAAGAACTCGGGCAGATGAGGGGAAACGGTGCCAGAAGTCAGTTTTGCAGCGGATCCCGCGATGCCGGCGGTTTGGGCCATGGCAAACTCTTGCCGGTTTCCAAAAGGGTTTTCAGCGAGGAGGCGATCACCGGCCAGCCGCCGGAACAATCTTCAAAAGTCTGGTTCTTCGAGGCGAAGCCGCTGTGCGTGATGGACAAGGAGCACATCGCATCGCCCACCGGCTGGATTTCGTAGGAAACCACGGTCTCCGGGTCGGCCGATCCCACAAAGGAAAAGCTGTGCGCGAGTTTCTTCGGCGCTTCGATTTCCCTAATCCTTCCTGTGATCAATTCGGACTTTCCGCCATAGCTGATTTTTCCATCTTTCTTGAGTTCCAAAGTATGGAGCGGAGCCATGAAATATTGATCCACATATGACTTTTGGATCAGCGCGTTCCATACCTCTTGCGCGGGCTTGGCGATGTAGATGGTGTATTGGAATTCCGGCTTTGCTGGATCGGCGGATGCGAAGGAGAAAGTGGCGAGTAGTACGAGCAGGATCGTTTTCATGTGTGCCGGAGATTGCTGGATTCAGGGACTTCTTCCAGCGGCCAATTTACCCATGCATTCGCATCGGGACCTTCGCTGCGGCTCTCGGAAATCATCACCAGCCGGCGCCGCGAGAACGGCTGGCGGAGCGCGCGGATGTCCAAGGCCACCGACCCACTGCGGAAAATCGGGGCGGATCGATCGGCGGTGCGGATCATCGGACGGGTCCGAAACAACCACCACTACCCGTCCAGAACGGATGCTCCGGGCAAATCCCGGCTGTGGGAAAACGAACAACATCGGTACTTGTTTTCCCAAACAAACCGTTGGAAGCCTTCCCGCCCGCCGCCCGGGACGACTTTCCACGCGGCATTCTTACCGATCTTTTTTGCCATGGAAACGCCTCCTTTTTCCGAACTCGGGCTGCCCGAGCCGCTGCTCGCCGCCATTGAAACACTGGGCTACGAGCGCCCTTCGCCGATTCAGGCGATGAGCATCCCGCCGGCTCTGGAGGGCAAGGATTTGGTCGGCCTGTCCGCCACCGGATCGGGCAAGACGGCGGCTTTCGTGCTGCCGGCGCTGACCCGGCTGAATGTGGACGAGCCCTACCCGCAGGTGCTGATTCTCTGCCCGACGCGCGAGCTGGCGGTGCAGGTCTGCGAGGAAGTCCACCGGCTCGGCGCGAAAATGCGCGGCCTGCACGCCACGCCAGTCTATGGCGGCGCGCCCATCGACCGCCAGCTCCGGGCGCTCCGCTCCGGCGCGCAGCTCGTGGTCGGCACGCCCGGCCGCCTGCTGGACCATTTGCGCCGCGGCAGTTTCGATCCCTCGCGGATTAAAATGTCCATCCTCGACGAGGCCGACCGCATGCTTGACATGGGATTCAAGGAGGAAATGGACGAGCTGCTCGCCGCCCTGCCTGCCGATCGCCAGACACTGTTTTTCTCCGCCACGATGAATCCGGGCGTGTCCCGGCTGATCAAGAATTTCGGGAACAATCCGCAGATCATCGAAATCCAGCAGAAGGCGCGGACGGTTTCCACGGTCGAGCAATCCTACTTCGAGGTCCGCCAGCGGTCCAAAGTCGAAGTGCTCTCGCGGATTCTCGATATGAACCCGCCGCGGCTCGGCATCGTCTTCTGCAATACGAAGCGCTCGGTGGACGAATGCACCGAGGATCTGGTCAACCGCGGCTACTCCGCCGACCGCCTCCACGGCGACATCACCCAACAGATGCGCGAGCGCGTCCTCAAGCGCTTCCGGGACGGCGCGGTGGAAATCCTCGTGGCCACCGACGTGGCGGCGCGCGGGCTGGACATCGATGAAATCGACATCGTGTTCAATTACGACCTGCCGACCGACCCCGAGGATTACGTCCACCGCATCGGCCGGACGGGACGCGCCGGGCGCTCGGGCCGGGCGGTGAGCTTCGTGTATGGCCGGGAAATCTATCGGCTGCAATCGATCGAGCGCTACACCCGCAGCGTCATCAAGCGGGAGCGGATTCCCTCCGTCGAGCAGGTCGAGGGACGCCGGGCGGACTTGATTTTCGAGGATTTGCAGGAGCGGCTGGAGAACGGGAAATTCGACGGCTATCAGGACAACATCGACCGCCTGCTCGAGCAGGGCCACACGCCGACGGACATCGCCGGCGCGCTTGTCACCATGATCCGCGAGGCCAGCGGCCGCGAAGGATCGCTCATTGAAGAGGACCGCGAGCCGGAGCGCCCCCAACGCCGGGAAGCGCCGCGCTGCCAGCGTGAGGATCGGCCGCGCGACGATGGCCCGCGCACCGGTCCGCCGCGCGGGAATTACCAAGCCGCCGAGGGTGGCATGACCCGGCTTTTCCTTTCGCTTGGCAAGACCCACGGCGTGATGCCGAAGGAAATCGTCGGCATGCTCTATCGCGAGGCAGGGCTGCCGGATGGCTGCCTCGGGCGCATCACGCTGTTCCCGAAGCACTCGCTGGTGGACGTGCCGGACGAGTTCGTCGGGCAGGTGATGGATCGCACCAAAACCGCCCGCCTGCGCGGCCGGCCGTTCCGTCTGGACGTGGACCGCGGCCCGGTGGACCGCCCCTGACGCTGGCTCACGATTTCCCGAATGAACGCCGGAGTGTCAGGAAATCCCCGGCGTTACGTTCTTTTCGCCGTCTTCTACAACGCCCGGGCCTACTACCCGGTGCTGGCGGTGCTGTTCCTCGACCTCGGCCTGCGGCTCGATCAATTCGTCCTGCTCAACCTCATTTGGGCAGCGGCGATCTTCCTGTTCGAGGTCCCGTCCGGCGCGCTGGCCGACACGCTTGGCCGGCGCAAGCTGCTCATCGCGGCGTCCGGGCTGATGGTCATCGAGCTGCTCTGTCTGCTGCTCGCGCCGCGGAATGGCGGCGCGCTGCTCTTCGGCTTGTGCGTGCTGAATCGGATTTGCTCGGGGATTTCCGAGGCCTGCGCGAGCGGCGCGGACGAGGCATTGGCCTACGATTCCTTGGAGGAATCCGACCGCGACGACCGCTGGGAACTCCTGCTCGCCACCGCCATGCGCTGGCGCTCCGCGGGATTCATGATCGCGATGGTGCTCGGCGGATTTCTCTACGACCCCGCGCCGCTCAATGGGATTTTGCCCGCCAATCTGCGGATTCCACCGGAAATCTCCCACCGGCTGCCGGTCGCGCTGGTGCTTTGCCAAGCGTTCGTCTGCCTCGTCGCGACGTGGCGAATGGTCGAGCCGCCGCGCGAGACCGAGGTCGGCGCGGGCGGCACCTCCGGTGAGGCGCTGCGGCTCACCCTGCGCACCGCGCGCTGGGTTTTCACGCGGCCGCGCACGCTGGCGGTGGTGTCCATCGGCCTGTGCATCGATGCCGTAGTACGGAATTTCGCCACCATCAACAGCAGCTACTACCGCCTCATCGAGCTGCCGGAATGGACCTTCGGCCTGATCGGTGCGGCGATCGGCGCGACCGGCTGGTTCGTCCCCGGCATCGCGCGGCGGCTGAACGCCCGGTTCGGCACGATTTCCAGCCTTGGGATCACTGCGGCTGTCGCCCTAGCCGGCCTCGCCGCGCTCGTCCCCGGTTGGCCGATTTGGGGAATCCTGCCCGCCGTGCTGTTGATGACGACGCTCGGATTTCTCTCCTTCACCGTCAGCCGCGCCTTGCACCGCGAGGCGGATTCCGCGCGCCGCGCCACCGTGCTGTCCGTCAAAGGCCTCGCCTTCAATCTCGGCTACGGCCTCTTCAGCCTGGCCTTCTCCCGCCTCCTCGCCGCCTTTCCCGACGATCCCGCGGGCCTCGCCCTCCGCGGCGCGCTGCTCTGGCAAATCCCCGCATTCGCCGTGGTGACCGCCGCTGTTCTGTTTTGGGGAAACCGGCTGTGGCAGCGGGATTCGTAAAATCAGCGCCCCGCCCTTGGAGTGCGGTGGGAAGCGAAGCGCCACACCGCTTTGGATTGCGAAAGCATCGGACGTCGCAATCCAACGCGGTGTCGCGGCCTCCGGCCTTGCCACCGCACTCCAAGGTTCCGCGGCGCGAAGCGCCCTTGGAGTGCGGT
>JBBSUD010000204.1:0-7986 GCA_038235225.1 Verrucomicrobiales bacterium | reverse complement strand
GCTCTCCAAATATTGTGCTTTGCTCGTCTGGCTCATGATTCCGGATAGTGTTTTCATCCGGTGTCATTCTTTCTGACGCAACGACCGCTCAAAGCGGATTTTTCACACGCTCCCCGGTGTCATTCTATCTGGCGCAATGCGGGCGGCGACAACGGCCTCACTTTTCCCTTGGAGCTGTCGGGTGGAGTTTCTACGTTCCGCGCGGCGTCAGCCGATTCTCATGGCAAAGAAAGATTTCACCATCCTCAACAAGCTCGGTATCCACGCCCGTCCGGCGGCGCAGTTCGTCAAGACGGCGAACCGGTTCCAATCGGACATATTCGTGGAGAAGGACGGCGAGGAAGTCGATGGCAAGAGCATCATGGGCCTCATGATGCTGGCCGCGGGCCACGGCTCGGTCATTTCCGTCAGCGCGGATGGCGCGGACTCGGACGCGGCGCTCGAGGCCATCGCCGATTTGATCGCGCGGAAATTTGAGGAGGATTGACCGTTCACGCGCCGGCGGAAATCGCCCGGCCGGTGACGCTGATGACGGCGGCGAATTTCCTGCCGATCGCCTCAAGCCGCGGATCATCGCGGATTTCCTCCAGCGTCCACGGCAACCGGTAGCGCCAGTTCTCGCCACCGCTGGTGCCGGGATGATTGAAGCGATCGTCGAGGCTGAAGAGTTCCGTGATCATCAGGCTGGCGAAGCGCGAATTCGACTCGAGCAGCGCTTTCGTCAGGCGCAGGCGGATGCCCTCGGTGTAGGGCGGCCAAGGCGCGTTCCGCGGGATCGGAATGCCGGCGAATTCCGAGAGAATCCGCAGGGTCCCGTGCGCGCCATCGACGGCCCAGGCGGTGCGCTCGGTCGGGTGCTCCTGGTGCTCGCGGATGACGCGCAGGCAGCCACGCCAGATTCCGTTGACCGGGTCGTGATCGTGGGTCGAATAGGTGGCGAATGAGTTCTCGGGAAAGGCATTTCCGGGCGTCGGGTGGCCGTGTTCGTTGCAGTCCCAGTGAGGGATGCGGAACGTCGCGATGTCCAGATCCGCGAGGTGGGGGCGGACGTATTCCGGCACCCAGCCGAGGTCCTCGGCGACGATTTCCGCGCCGCCGGCGGCTTGGGCGATGGCGCGCAGGCGGACGTCGCCATCGTCGCGATTAGCGGACTTGTTGGCCACGGAATCGTCGGGGCGCAGCATCCATTTCGGCAGCGGGCCGCCAGTGATTTCCGCAGCCTGCTCGTGGCTTAGTCCGATGAAATCCTGATTGCGCTCCGGCCGCCACGGGAACGCATAAATCCGATAGAACCCGAGGATGTGATCGAGCCGGAAGATATCGAAGAATCGCGTCAACCGCGCGACCCGCTGCTGCCACCAGGCAAATCCGTTCTCCTGCATGTGGTCCCAGCGATAGAGCGGGATGCCCCAGTTCTGGCCCCATTGTTGGAAAAATGGCTCGTCCTGCCCCATGCCCTCCGGTGGCGAGCCGCCGAACCAGTCGAGCTGGAACTCAGCGCGATCGAAGAACACATCGCACGAATGCAGGCTCACACCGATCGGCACATCACCCATCAGCTTCACCCCGCGGGCCGTCGCGTGGCGGCGCAGCGCGAGCCACTGGCGGAAGCAATTCCATTGCACAAATGCGAAAAATCCCAGCCTCCGGTCCGCCGTATCGGCATTTTCCCGCCGTCTCGCCGCCAGGAAATCCCTCGCGCCGCGCGGTGTCCGGCAATCCACCGGCCACTCGTCCCAAGTCAGTTCGGGACCGTGGACTTCCATCAACCAACGGAACAAACTGTAATCCTCCAACCAAACCGCCTCCTGCGCCCGGAATCGCGCGAAATCGTCCGCCGCCGTCCCGGCGTTCGTCTGAAATCGTTCCCACGCCAACTCCAGCAGCGCCGATTTCGCCCCGCGCACCGACGGGTAGTTCACCAGCGGCGAATCCACCGCGCCCGCCAAACGCTCCCGCGCCACCTGCAAATCCCTCTCCGCAATACCCGGGATTTCCTCGCAGGCCAGGTAGATCGGGTCCAGCGCCACCGAGGAAATCCCGCTGTAAGGGCTCTCTTCCGCGCCGTTTTCATTGATCGGCAGTAGCTGGATGAATCCCACCTCATGCTCCGCCGCCCAATCGATCCAACCCCGCAGCGCCAGCGTATCGCCAATGCCGAGATCGCCCGTCCGCCGGGGTGTGAATGCTGGAATCGTAAGGCCTGCGAGACGGGTGGGGAGCGGATGCACGCGCGGACCCTTGCACAAGTCGGCGACCGGTAAACCTCGAAATCGACCGTCCGCGCCACCGGAATTTCTACCGAATAATTCCCCGCCGACCGGCGTTTCATGCGAATGACCAAAACCCTCATCGCCCTCGCCGGAGTCTTGGCCCTGCTCGTTTCCAATATCGTCGCCGCCCCATCTCCCACCTCGGATCTCACACCCAAGCAGGCCGCCGCGCTCGTCGCCGTCCGCTCCGGCGCGCCGCTCAATTCTATCGTGATTTCCTTCATCGTGGCCGGTAACGCCCGCTGCGGCGCCGGCTTCGAAGTGACCGACGTCCGCCGCGTCGCCGCCATCCATGGCGTTCACGATGGCAGCCGCCAGACTCGCAAGCTCGTCTTCTACGACCTTTTCTGGAACGAAACCCTCGGCTGGTTCATGTGGGAAAGCCGCCAGGAACGCGGCGGCGAAGCCGTCTATCTTTGGAGCGAACTCAAAGGGCAAATCGTCAACCGCTGACCCGCCGCCAATCCGGTTGCGCCGCGCCGCCGATCCGGAAAGACTCCGCCCGCAATGAGCGGCTGGACGGAATCGACAATCAGGAGCGCGGCCGCATGGCCGGCATTCAAAGAGGGGAAATCGCTATTCGATAGTGGCAAGGTCAGCGAGGCCACGGCAGGAGCGGAAGGCTGGCAAGGCGTGGTCATCATCGCTACCCGGCCTTTGAAGGTCAGTGTTTTGGTGAAATCCGCCACCAATATCGAGACCCGCTGCCCGTGCGCCGACAACCGCCGCAGCGGCGCGGTCTGCGCCCACGCCGTTGCCACCGGACTGGCCGCGCTGGCACCACCGAAAGCCAAACCAATGCCTCAAGCGGTCGTTTCAAAGGCCGCGGCTAGCGCGCCGCCGGCCGCTGCCGCCTGGCAAATTTTGCTCCCGCTCAACTGGCGCGAAGCTCTCGGCCGCGGCAGGCTGGCCGCCACACTGGCTCAAACCAATGGCGAGGAAATCGCGCCCGCCGACGACCGGCTCAGCGCATGGCTGGCGCGGGAAAAAGTAGCCGGCAAAGCCATTGTCAGCCTCAACATCGACGGCGCGCGCGTCCCGGCGTTCTTGGAGGCCATCGCCGATCATCCTCGTCTTGCCGCCGGCAAAGACCGGCTACTTATCCACATCCGCTCCGGCGAGCGCCTCCGCCTCGCCGAAGCCAAGCACGAGGTAGGGGGAGTCCGCCTGATTCCCGACCCCGCCTCCGGTCCGTGGGTGGAAATCGGCGGGGCGTTCTGGCACATCGGCTCGGACAGCATCACCCGCGTCGGCGAGGGCACCATTCCCGCCGTGCTGGCCGAACCGCTTGCCCGGCTCGCTGCGGGAAATCCGGTCGAAATCCCAACCGTTCGCTTCTTCAACCAGCTCGATTCCTGGCAAAACTGGATCGGTTTTCCGCAGGGTTCCTGGCTCGACACGCTTCATTTCGTCCCGGCCGCGCCGAATTTCAGCCTCAGTCTAGAAGGCTCCCTCCAACATCTCGAAGCGCAGCTCCTCGTCCGCTATGGCCAAGCGCCGCCCGTCCCGCCCGGCCTTGGCAAAGTGGATGGCCTCCCGCGTCTCGCCGGCGACCGTTGCGAAATCCGCGATCTCAAAGCCGAAGAACAAGCAGCCAAACGCCTGTCACGTGCCGGATTCGTGCCGGAAGACTTCTCCAGCGGTCGCTGGGTTTTGAAAGGTGAGAACTCCATAATTTCCTTCCTCACCCAAACGCTGCCGGAAATCCGGCGAAAGTGGACGGTGGCCGAAGGCGAACACTTTGCGCACGTTCAAAAGCAGGTCGCCGTTGTCTCTCCCAAGATTGAAATTGTCGGATCAGGAACGGACTGGCTTAGTTTCGATCTATCATTTCAAACGACCGATGGAACCGACATTCCGTCCGCGGAGGTCCGGCGCCTGCTTCGCTCCGGAAATAGCACCGGACGAACTGCGGGAGGCAAACATCTCGTGATCTCCAACGAGGTGGCCAACCTCATCGATCCGCTTTTCTCCGATCTTGAGCTGCGACAGGAGGGCGGCCATTTTATGGCATCAGCAATCGCAGGAGAGCTTGTCCGGGAAATCTGTGGAAAACTAGACATCACGCAGAACTCGAATCAGATATGCAGTCTGATCGCCTATGAAAAACCATCCACATTGGCTGCCGAGCTCCGGCCCTATCAAGAGCTGGGCTCGCAGTGGATGTTCGACCGGGTCGAGCGCTACGGGGGCGCATTGCTGGCCGATGATATGGGTCTGGGCAAGACGATTCAAACGATCGATCTAATTGAACGAATGATGGAAAAGGTATCGGAGGACTCGGGAGTTGTGTTGGTTGTCGCCACCGCCTCGTTGCTTGGAAATTGGCAGGCGGAATTCGGGCGATTCGCCCCAGCGAGGACCGTCCGCCAGCTTCACGGTGCCAGCCGCGATGCAGTCCGCTCCAAAGTTTCACCCGGGGATGTGATCCTCACCAGCTACGGCACCCTCGCCCGGGATTTGGCTTGGCATTTGAAGCAGTCGTATCGCGCCGTTGTGGTAGATGAGGCCAGTCTGATGCGGAATCCGGATACCGACCATGCCAAGGCAATCGCGAAGTTGAAAGCCACCGCACGTATCGCCCTCACCGGCACCCCGATCGAAAATGGGGTGCGCGATCTCTGGTCGATTTTTCGTTTCATCCAGCCCGGTTGGCTGGGCAATCGAGAAGATTTCAAAGACCGCTACGAAACTCCGCTTGCCGTGCCTGAAACGGCGGGCGGGGCGATCGAGCGATTGCGACTCAAAACATCGCCATTTCTCGTGAGCCGCACGAAAGAACAGGTCGCACCGGAACTCCCGTCCAAGCTCTTCATCGACGAGTTCTGCGATCTCTCCGCCGAGCAGCAAGCGGTTTACAAAGAGCTGCTCGTGGAGGGCAGAAAGCGCGTCGATGCCGTTGCCGATTCCGGCAACAAGGGAGCCGCCCGGATGCAGATGCTCACCGCGCTGCTGCGCCTGCGGCAAACCTGTTGCGACCTCGCTCTGCTGGGAAATGAGAAGCTGAACCAACTAGTGATTGCCAAGCGCTCGGCCAAACTCCAACGCCTGCTTGAACTCATCGAAGAGGCGGTTTCTGGAAATCATCGTATGCTGATTTTCAGCCAGTTCCAGAAACAATTACTGGAAATCGAGAAGATCGTCAGGGATCTTGGCTGGGACAGCCTGCGGCTCGATGGCCAGTCCCGGAACCGTCAACAACTGGTGGATAACTTCCAAAATCCCGAAGGACCGCCTGTTTTCCTGATCAGCCTGAAAGCCGGAGGGTATGGGCTAAACCTGACCGCCGCGGACACCGTGGTTCATTTCGACCCGTGGTGGAATCCGGCCGCCGAAGCGCAAGCCACCGACCGCGCCCACCGCATCGGCCAGACCCGGCCGGTCACAGTTTACAGATTGCTGACCCGTGGGACGGTGGAGGAGAAGGTCGTTCGCTTGCAGGCGAAAAAACGGGAGCTCGCCAGTGCCATCGACGACGAATCCGGGGCCAGCGAGGCAGCGGGCTGGAGCATGGACGAGCTGGAATCGATGCTTCGCTGAATCGCGACGAAATTTCTTTCGCGATCGATGGATTCGCGTGGATGCTTGGCGCTCATGAGCACACTCCTCGGTATTGCGATCTTTCTCGTTGTTCTGTTCCTCGTCCTCAAACTGGCCTTGGGCTTGGCGGGAATCTTCCTCCATCTGCTGTGGATTATCGCCATCGTCATGTTCATCCTGTGGGTGATCGGTAAAATCCGCGGTGGCAAGTGACGCCCGTCGCGTGCGGGCGGTGGCAGTATAGTCTTGTCGCCCGTGCCGCTCCGCCGATGGTTCGGCGTCGATGCCCTCCGATCACGCGGTATTTCTCTGGTCGCTGCTGGCGGCGTTGTGCATCGGTCTGTCGAAATCGGGATTTCTCGGGATCTCGATGGTTTCCGTCGTGGTTCTAGCAGATCTCTGGGGTTCCAAAGAATCGGTAGGCCTGGCGCTGCCGCTGCTGATCGCCGCCGATTTGATGGCGTATCCTGCCTTTCGCAAATACGGATCCTGGCGGCCGGTCGGACGGCTTTTGGTTCCGGCAATCGTGGGATTGGCCGGCGGTTGGCTGGTGCTGGGCATGATTTCCGGCACCGGCGCGCGCCGGGCGATCGGCGCATGCGTGCTCGGCATGGTCGCGCTCGAAGCATTCCGTCGATGGCGTCCCGGCGATTTCGCGAAACTCGCGGAATCCACAGGTTTCGGCTTGGCGGCAGGGGTGATGGGCGGATTTTCCACAATGCTCGCCAACGCCGCCGGCCCGGTGATCCAGCTTTATCTGATGGCGTGCCGGATTCCGAAAATGGAGCTGATCGGCATCGGCGCGCGATTTTTTCTCGTGATCAATCTGCTCAAAGTCCCGCTGAGCGTGAATCTCGACCTGATCACGCGCGAGAGTCTGATACTCAATTTGGAACTGCTGCCCGCGGTCGCCATCGGAGTCTTCGGCGGCCGCTGGCTCATCCGGCGGGTGCCGCAGCGGGCCTTCGAATGGATGGTCGTCGCATTTTCGCTCGTGGCGGGGGTGAGGATGCTCATTTGGTGAATCCGCGTAAATCGGAACTCAAGGCGTCGCTGGGTCGGGCGATTCACTATTTTGGATTCCGCATTACATGTATTGTCACAAGTGAACAATCCGGTGTCATCCGGCCATCGACAAGTCGCAGGGCCGTTCTTAGCGTCCCGCCATGCGTCAACTTCTGCTGCCCGCCATTGCCTGCCTCGCCTTGATCCCGTCCAGCCCGGCCGCCGCCGAAACCGCGAAGCCGCCGGAGAAACCCGCCAAGGACGAAGCGGCGAAAATCGCTGACAAGCCACCGGTCGTCCGCGAAGCCAGCGTCACGATCGCGGGGAAAAAAATCCCTTACAAGTCCACCACCGGCACGCTCCAACTCAAGACCGACGACGGCAAAACCCGCGCCTCCATATTCCACGTCAGCTACGAGCGCACCGACGTCACCGACCCCGCGACGCGTCCCGTGATGTTCGCGTTCAACGGCGGCCCCGGCTCTTCGGCGGTGTGGCTGCACATTGGCGTGCTCGGCCCGCAAACCCTGAAATTGCCCGGAGATGGCACCAGCCCGCCGGTGCCGCCGGTCACGGTTTCGGAAAATCCGTTGAGTATCCTCGACGTGTGCGACCTCGTGTTTGTGGACCCGGTTTCCACTGGTTACAGCCGTGCGGGCAAGGACCAGAAGGCCGCCGATTTCCACGGGCTGAATGGCGACATCGAATCCGTCGGCGATTTCATCCGCCGCTGGATCGGCGAGCACGAACGCTGGGCATCGCCGAAATTCATCCTCGGCGAATCTTACGGCGGCATCCGCGTCGCCGGCCTCTCGAATCACCTGCAATCACGCTACGGCATGAGCCTCAACGGCGCGGTGCTGATGTCCTCGCTGCTCGATTTCTCGACCCTCCAGACCGCCCAAGGAAACGATTTGTCCTACCTCGTTTACCTCCCGTCACTCACCGGCGTCGCTCATTTTCACGGGAAAATCGAGGGTGATCGCGACGCGTTGATCCGCGAAAGCACGGAGTTCGCGTTCGGCGAATACGCCGCGGCGCTGCTCAAGGGCGAGGATCTCGAACCAGCCGACCGCGAGCGGATCGCCGAAAAACTGGCGAAGCTCACCGGCATCTCGAAGGCAGTCTGCCTCGCCCAAAATCTCCGGATCGACTCGTCCTTTTTCCG
>JBBSUD010000203.1:0-8115 GCA_038235225.1 Verrucomicrobiales bacterium | reverse complement strand
CAGCGGGTGCCGATCGCCGCATATTTCGGATTCCTCACCGCCTTCATCACTTACTCCGTTAGCCTTCCGCTGGGCATTTTGAAAGCGCTGAAGCACCGCACTTTCATCGACACCTGGAGTTCGGTGCTCGTATTTCTGGGATACTCGATTCCCGGCTTCGCCCTGGGCGCGATCCTGCTGGTGCACCTCGGCGCGCGGATGAATCTTTTCCCGCTCTTCGGCCTCACCAGCCCGGGCTTCGACCAGCTCGACGATTGGGGGAAAATCAAGGACATCGCCCACCACACGGTGCTGCCGCTGCTATGCTATGTGGTCGGATCGTTCGCGATGCTGACCATGCTTACCAAGAACAGCCTCATGGACAATCTGGCCGCCGACTATGTGCGCACCGCCATGGCAAAAGGAGTGAGCTTTCCCAAGGCGGTGTTCGGACATGCGTTCCGCAATTCCATGATTCCCATCGCGACCAGCCTCGGCAGCCTCATCGAAATCTTCATCGGCGGATCCATGTTGATTGAAACCGTTTTCGACATCCAGGGCTTCGGCCTCCTGCAATATCATTCCGTGGTGGATCGCGACAGCCCGCTCATTATGGGCACCCTGGCGATCGCCGCGTTGCTCATGCTGCTGGGGCAGGTGATTTCCGACGTAATCGTGGCAATGGTGGACCCGCGCATCAAATTCGAGTGACATCATGCGATCGTTAGGAATTCTCGGCATATTCATCGGAGCGCTGGCGGCTGCCGGAGAACTGATGAAATTGTCATTGCCGACGGTGCGGTGGTTTTTCGAGACGAGCCGGGAAATCCCGTGGCTGAACGCCGGCAGCAAGAATTCCCCCTGGTTCGGCTGGTTGTGCGCGGGGCTGTTTTTCGCCGCCGGACTGTGGTTGTTCGTAGGTTCGTTTCTTTCCGGCGCACGGAACCCCATAACGACTCGGCGCCTAAAACGTTTCCGCGAAGTGAAGCGCGGGTATTGGTCGCTGGTTATACTAATCGGGTTGGCCGCGCTGGCGGCGATGGATCAGGCGGTGGTAGGAAAACGGGCGCTGGCGGTGCAACATGATGGGCAATGGGTGTTTCCCGCGTTCATGCCGCGCGAGCTGAAAAACAAGGATTTCGGCGTCGCCGGACCCACTGCTGACGCTCCGGCGGACTATCGCAAGTTCAAGCGCGAGTGGCGCGGCATCAAGGACAGCCGCGTCATCATGCCGCTCATTCCCTATGACCCGACCGGCGACACGCTTCCGCCGCGGTCGCGCGAATTGCTTGATCGCGAGGGCGTTTACCATGAATCCGGCGAGTCCGGGCCATACTTCGGTCTTGCCGCGAAATATTACGATTCCTCCGAAGGCCTCATGCATCTCCGCTATACCATGCGGAACGGCACCATCACCGGCCCCGCGGATGGCTGGGACAAGGAGGGGATGCCGGTCTATAGCGCGGAATATCAGGACAACCAGCTTGTCTCGGATCGCTACAATGGCTCCGGCGCCAAGGAGGATTTCCTCGCCCTCGACACCAGCGATCTGCGGGCGGTGAAATATCATCCCGCCCCGCCGATACCGGAAGAAGGCAACTGGCTCGGCACCACCTCGCAGGGCTACGACGTGCTAGCCTACTTGTATGGCGGACTTCAGGTGAATTTCAAAGCCGCCATCATCTATCTGCCGGTCGTATATTTCCTCGGCATCTGCATCGGCATGACCATGGGATACTTCGGCGGATGGTTCGATTTGATCGTCCAGCGGCTCATCGAGATTTTCTCGAACCTGCCATTTCTATTCGTGGTAATCATTTTCTCCAGCTTCGTGCCGGAGCGCTACAAGGGCCTGCCCATCATCATGACCATCCTGATGTTGTTCGGGTGGATGGGAATCACTTATCTCATGCGTACCGCCGCCTACCGCGACAAGGAGCGCGACTATGTCTCGGCCGCCCGGGTGCTAGGCGCGCGCACGCCGCGCATTCTCTTCCGGCATTTGCTTCCGAATACCGTTGCGATCATCGTGACGCTCGTTCCATTCACCATGTCCAGCCTGATTTCCTCACTTACCTCGCTGGACTATCTCGGCTTCGGCCTGCCGCCGAAATACGCGACCTGGGGCAGGCTTCTCAATGACGGACTTTCCAATCTATCCGCCCCGTGGCTGGTGACATCCACCTTCGTAGTGCTGGTCGGCCTGCTCGTACTCATTACTTTCGTGGGTGAAGCGGTGCGCGAGGCATTCGATCCGAAAAAATTCACTTACTATCGTTGATGCGCCGCCCGATTCGCTTGCTGATCCTGACATTCGCCGCCCTATGCGCGGTGACGCTGCCCGCGTGCCGCGACGCCGGGCCGGAAGCCGCGCGGAAGCTGGAGTTCGATAAATTTGTCCCGCAATACAACCGCTATATCCATAATTGGCTTCTTGCCCGCCAGGCGGAGACGGCCAAGGAAATGCAGCGTGTGACCGGCGAGACCGCCACTGCCGGAGCCGATGCAAAAACCGCGCTGGAAGCCCAACTCCGGGCGCTGCAAACGGACGAGACCAAGTGGAAGTTCCGCCTAGGCCTCGGTGATTTCCTGAAAACCGGCAAGCCTTCCGAAATCCCCGCCGGCCTGATCTGGGAGGACGGCCTGGGTCAGCCCGAAATCGGCGACCCGGCCGCAAAAAAGGGCGGCGCGTTCCGGCGCTATATCCCCTCTTTCCCACCGACGATCCGGCCGGTCGGCGACAACGCGAACAATTTTTTCCGCGGGGATTTGTATGATTACATCGACATGCCGTTGGTCGGACTGCACCCGGAAACCATGGAAATGATTCCCGGCCTGGCGAAGGAATGGGCGGTGTCCGAGGACGGCAGAACCACCTTTTTCCACCTCGATCCCGCCGCCACCTATTCGGACGGCGAAAAGGTCACGGCGCGGGATTTCCTCATCAGCGTCTACCTCCAGACCTCGGATAACATCGTCAATCCCTATGCAAAGCAATACTACCGGGAGAACATCGCCCAGGTCGCGATGTATGACGATCACACGCTATCGATCTCCCTGCCCGAAGCGAAGATCTATGCTCCGGCCATCGCCGGATCGCTGACTCCATCCGCGCCTGATTTCTATGCCGAATATGGTCCGGACTACAGCGAGCGCTACCAATGGCGCTTCCCGCCTACCACCGGCGCCTATGAAGTGCTGCCGGAAGATATCGTGAAAGGTTCGTCCATCACCCAGACGCGGGTGCAAAACTGGTGGGCGCGGGACAAGAAATACTACAAATATCGTTTCAACCCTGACAAGCTGGTCCACACGGTGGTGCGCGACGAATCGAAGGCATTTGAGCTGTTCCGGGCGGGTGAGCTGGACACGTATTTCCTGACAGAGCCGCGGCTGTGGTATGAGAAATCCGAAATTGAGCCGGTGTATAAGGGATACATCGAGCGGGTGACATTCTACAACCGCTACCCTAAGATCCCGCGCGGACTCTATCTAAACGTGAGCAAGCCGCCGCTCGACGAGCGCGAAGTGCGCGTCGGCATCGCGCATTCCATGAACTGGCACAAGGTCATCGACATCATGTTCCGCGGCGATTACCAGCGACTGAACGCGTTCAATGAAGGATACGGCGCCTTCAGCGATCCCACCATCAAAGCCCGGAGATATTCCATTTCCGAAGCCCGCGAACATTTCAAGAGCGCCGGCTATACGGAGGAAGGACGCGACGGAATCCTCAGCAAACCCGGCGGCCCCCGGCTTTCGGTAGCGGTGACCTACCCGGCGATTCCGCAATATGACCGCATGTTCGCGATTCTGCAGGAAGAGGCGAAATCCTGCGGCTTCGACCTCCGGCTCGACGGACTGGAACCCACGGTCTATTATAAAAAAGAAATGCTAAAACAGCACGAGATCACTTTCGGTTCCTGGCTGGTCGGCCCGCCGGTGCCGGACTATTATCAATTCCTCCACTCCAGCAACGCCATTGACTCCCAAGGGAACCTGAAGCCGCAGACCAACAACACCTTCGCATGGCATCGTGCGGATACCGATGCTCTCAGCGAGAAAGTCCGCAACGCCACCACCGAGGAAGAGCTCGCCGACGCATCGAAAAAGCTTCAGCACATCATGCACGACGAGGCGATTTTCATACCCGGCTACTCGGTCGATTTCGTGCGCATCGGATCGTGGCGCTGGGTGCGCTGGCCGGATTCCGAGTTCACTCATTTCAGTCCGCCGGTGGTGTATGATCCGCACGAATCCTTTGTCTTCTGGATTGACGAGGAAATGAAACAGGAAACCCTAGCCGCCAAGCGCGCCGGCAGGTCATTTCCCGAGTCGATCAAGACCGTGGAGGACTATCGAATCCAGCCCGCCGCGGCGGAAGATGCCGAACCCATAACTCCGGAAAATCCATGAGCGATGCGCCGGAAAACATCTTGGAAGTGGATAAACTCATCACTTCCTTCGAAACCGAGCGCGGGCTGTTGCGCGCTGTGGATCAGGTTTCCTTCACGGTTCCTACGGGAAAAACAGTAGGAATCGTGGGTGAGTCCGGCTGTGGCAAAAGCGTGACCGCCATGTCGATCGTCGGCCTCCTGCCGCAGCCTGCGGGCAAGGTTCTGGGAGGACATGTGAATTTCAAAGGCCGCGATCTCCTGCGCGCGCGGAGTCGCGAAATGCGGCGCATCCGTGGCGGCGACATCGGCGTGATCTTCCAAGAACCCATGGCTGCGCTGAATCCGGTCCACCGCATCGGCCGGCAGGTTTCCGAAGTCTTCCGAATCCATAAGAAGTTGTCAAAAAAGGACGCGTGGGCCGCGGCGACCGAGATGTTGCAATTGGTGAAAATTCCCGCGCCGGAGAAGCGCATGATGGATTATCCGCATCATCTATCCGGTGGAATGAGGCAGCGGGTGGTGATCGCGCTTGCGCTCGCTTGCCGGCCCTCGCTGGTCATCGCGGACGAGCCGACCACCGCGCTGGATGTCACCGTGCAGGCGCAGATTCTCGATTTGCTCCAGCGCCTGCAGGCGGAAATGGGCATGTCGGTCGTGCTCATTACCCATGATTTGGGAGTGATCGCGGAAACCTGCGACGATGTCGTTGTCATGTATGCCGGCCGGGTCGTCGAGCGGGCGCCGGCGAAGGAACTTTTCGCAAATCCATTGCACGCCTATACCAAGGGATTGCTCGACTCGATACCGACCATGGACATGCCTTCGAAATCCTTGTTGAAAACCATACCCGGCATGGTCGCTCCGCTCTCGGAGCTAACCCACGGATGCCGGTTCTGCCAGCGGCTCGGGCGCACCACCCGGATTTCCCGCGAGCGCCCGAAATTCGCCGAAGTATCACCCGGACGATGGGTGGAGATGTGTCCCGAATGTTACCAGCCGTGAGCGACGCCCCCTTGTTAACCGTGAAGGATCTCCGGGTGCATTTCCCGGTGCGCACCGGCGTGCTGCTGCGTCAGACCGGCGCCGTCCGCGCGGTGGACGGCGTATCGCTGGCGATTTCTCCGGGGGAAACGCTGGGTCTCGTCGGCGAATCCGGCTGCGGGAAATCAACACTCGGCAAAGCCATCGTCCGCTTGCTCAAGCCCACCGCCGGCAATGTTGTTTTCGAAAATCGCGATATCTCTCATCTCGGCCAGCGCGCGTTGCGCCCGCTGCGGCGCGACATTCAAATGATATTCCAAGATCCTTCGGAATCGCTCGATCCGCGGATGAGCGTGCGCGCGATCGTGGGGGAGCCATTTGCAATCCATCGTATGGGATCGCGCGGCGAGCGCATTCGATGGGTAAATGAATTGCTGGACCGGGTCGGCCTGCCGGTATCCGCGGCGGAGAGATATTCCTTCGAGTTTTCCGGTGGCCAGCGGCAGCGGATCGGCATAGCCCGCGCGCTGGCGCTTAAGCCGAAATTGATTGTATGCGATGAGCCGGTTTCCGCGCTGGATGTATCGGTGCAATCGCAAATTCTCAATCTGCTGGTGGAGCTCCAACGGGATTTCGGATTGGCCTATCTCTTCATCGCGCATGACCTTTCGGTGGTAAAACATGTCAGCGACCGCGTGGCGGTGATGTATCTGGGGAAGATTGTGGAAATCGCCTCCGCGGAGGCGATTTACCGGGACCCGTGGCATGCTTATACCAAGGCGTTGCTCTCGGCGATTCCTTCCCACGACCCGGAGGTGGTGCGGGAGAAAATCCTGCTGGAGGGCGACGTCCCCTCCCCCATCGATCCGCCGCCGGGAAGCGCTTTCGGCCACCGGATTTCGCATCCCAGATATGCGGAGACGATCGGCATGGATTTGTCATTGCGGGAAATCGCGCCGGACCACTGGGTCGCGGCGGACCCGAGCTGCCTATCGCCGGAAGACTGGGAAAGGTTGCGGCCGGACAAGTAAGCGGTCCGGGATTGCACAGCGCCGCCCGATGGGTTAGCCGCGGGGGTGACCGATCAACAATCACATTCTTCCTCTCACTGGCTTGTCCGCATCGGCACGGATTTCGAGGGATATGCCTGTGACATTTTCGCACTTGCCGGGGCGGAGCCGATTTCGCGGCCGGGCGGCGAATATCATTTGGTGCGCGTCCCGGATCCTGCCGTGCTGCGCCAGCCGGCGATTTCCGCGTATCTCCGCTGGAACCTGCCGGTGGAGCACGCGTGGCCGTGCAATCCCGAGAAAATGACCGGATTTGTCGAAAAAGCGGCGCAAGCAATGGCGGGGAAATTCGCGGCGCGCCGGCCGCAGGCGATGTTGGTAGGGCAAATCGATCCGGCGGATCCACGGAGATATTACAAAGCGCTCGCCTCGAACTTGCGCGGGCGCGCGCTCCAATTGTTTCCCCAGGAAATCGCTGCTGCGAACGACGCGGAAGCACAGGACCCCGAGCGCGAGACACTTTTCTGCCTGGTGGGAAAGCGCGGGCTTTTCTGCGGCATGCATCGACCGCGGCTGGCGAACGGATTCTATCCCGGCGGCACGAAATTTATCGCCCAAGAGGCACCGGAAACGGTGAGCCGGGCTGGCGCGAAGCTGGCCGGAGCGCTGCACCACTTGCGACTGCACCGGCAGCCGCCACCCGCAGGCAGTCACTGGCTCGAGCTCGGCGCGAGTCCGGGCGGCATGACTTCCGAGCTGCTGCGGCGCGACTTCCGGGTCACTGCGATCGACCGCGCCCCGCTCGATCCGCGGGTCGCATCGCGCTCTGGTTTAACTTTCGCGCGGCTCGATGCCGCCGCGTTCCGACCAAACTCGGGCATGATTTACGATGCCATTCTATGCGATATGAATGGCTCGGCCACCACATCGATCACGGAGGTGGCGCGCCTTTCGGCAAATCTTCAGCCCGGTGGAATCATCATTTTCACCGTAAAAACGGCAGGCGCCGCCACGTTCGCCGAGACCAACGATTTGTTGTCCCGGGTTTTGGAAATCGCCACGACCGCAGGATTGCGAAATATCGCCACAACTCATCTGGCGTACAATCGCGCGGAGTTCACGTTGTTCTTCGAACGCGCCGGATAGATTCGGTAGTTGCCGGGGATGTGCGGATTCCCTACGGGTTGGAAATGGAGCCCCCCCCGCGCGGCCCAAGGGCCGGTTCCATTCTACCACGATGCCTTCTTCAAGACGGATTTCTCCGACCCGGAATGGTCCGCCGTTTTCCTGAATCGACACCTGCCACCTGCGGTGGCCGCGCGAATCGACTTCAATACACTGGCTCTCCAAGCTGGGTCATTCGTGCAGCCGGATCTCACGCAGGCCCGCTCGGCTCTGCTGTTTTCCGCCGACATGAACGGGCGCGATGCCACCCTAACCGGACCGCTGCCCGATCCCTTGCTGGACACAATCCTGCGCTAGTCATTCAACGCCGACAGTCAGCTTGACCTGCCGCTGGTTCTCCACCAGCTATCAGGAATTCCAGAATTGAAGGAACGCACCATGTCCATCGCACAAACATTGCATCATCAAGACCGTGTCGAAGGCGAGGAAATCGGAGTGATTAAACTGTTGGAGCAGCTTCTCCATTGCCCGAAACTCCTGCTGCGGCATTTCGAAATATGTCACTAAGAGAACTCGCAGAGCGTCATCGAAACCTGCGAAAGGAATACGAGACAAGGGAAACT
>JBBSUD010000202.1:0-8206 GCA_038235225.1 Verrucomicrobiales bacterium | reverse complement strand
CCGCCCTCTTCGACGCCCTTGCCGCCGGCCCGGAAACCCACTACTTCGGCGCCGCCGCCGCACCCTCGCTCGAATACTGGTTTCCCTCCGAGCGCACTTCGATTTTCCTCTCCATCGGCGGCGGACTCGGCGTCACGGACAGCTCCGGCGGCGAGCAAGGCCTCGGGCAGGATCTCATTTTCAATTGGTTCGCCCAGCTCGGCATCCGCCAGGCAATCACCCCCGCCCTTTCCCTCACCGCCAGCCCCTATTTCATCCACCACTCCGATACCGGCCTCACCGACCCCAACCCCGGCATCGACGCCTTCGGCTTCACCGTCGGTTGCGCCTGGCGGTTCTAACGTGACATCAGTCGCATCCCGGAAGCGATCGGAACGCGTCCCGGCCGGCTGCTTCGGTGCCAACAAAAAAACGAACCGTTTTACGGGTTCGTTTTGAGTTTTTCCGGCCGGACGAAAACCGTCTGCGCATTTCATGCAAATGCATGGGCACAGATCCGGCGTCCCGGCGAACGGCGTTGGAGGACGGGGCCTATTTTCCGAAGACTTTCTTCACGTCTCCGGCTTTCTTCTGAGCCGCGCCTTCCACCTGATCCGCTTCGCCTTCGGCTTCAAGGCGTTCGTTGCCGACCAATTTGCCGGCGCCTTCCTTGATCTTGCCTTTGATATCTTTGCCGGTTCCTTCTATCTTATCCTGTTCGCTTGATTTCATTGTTTTGTATTTTGTGAGTTATAGATAACGCCGGTGACCATGGTTTTGCCGCGGATCAACGCGGGGTCTCCCATCGTATTTCACCAAAGAATCGCCATCCACAAGCCGCCGCATTGCAGAAAGAGTTCCAACGACATTCCGCGGCCTGAAACCCATGGCTGTGCTTGATTTCAGCCGGATAGGGCCAGAAACGCCAATGCGGTGAGCGGGCAAATTATCACTCGGACCAGCAAGTTGCACGACTGTCCGTAAAACCGGCATGATGCGGGAACCCTGCGGCCTGCATGATTTCACCAGAAACCCGCCCGCGTGCCGCGCCGACTTGATAGATAACGGTCGCGCGGGTCCGCGTTCCGAGCCGGAAATACTTTGCCTTCCGCGCGCATCAAGGGGCCACAAGTATCGTACGAAAGAATCCGGCGGGGCTGGAAGCGGGCAAGGGGGAGCGCCAGGTTAGAACCGCCGTCCCATCCGCTTGTTTGATGCTTGAGATGAGCTGGGGGGCATCGGCCGTCCATCGGGTGAGGTCCGTGGAGAACTGGGTTCTCGGGACGAAGTCGGACGCCTCCAGGTTGCGGGTGACCGTGTAGATTCGAGTGATTTCCGCGCCGGTTGCGATTCGCGTGATGGTCGGTCGGGGGGAACTGGACGGATTGGCCGGATCTCCGCCGAAGACGTATTCGGCGCGGTTGGTGAGGCCGTCGGAATCGTCGTCGCCGTCAGGGCCGCCCGTGAGTTGATGGGCGGCGGACCATGCCGGATAAGAGACGGGCTTGAGCCGGAGCATGGCGTAGGCCATGGCGCGGCCGAGTGCGAGCTGCGCGGTGGCATTTTGATGGACCTCGTCGGCATCCCGGTAGCCGTCGATTTCCTGGGCGTGGCTGGGGAAGTCGGTGGCGTTGGTGGGAATGGCTTCCGTGTCCGGAATGGATAGCGGCGCGCCGGAATGCTCGTCCGCGTCGAGAATTGCTTGGCGGACGAGATCGCGGCCGGGGAAACGGGCGACGACATCGCCGCCGGGCGGTGCGTAGGGAAGCACCTGCCCCACCACGAACCGAATGCCCGCCGCCGACGCGTGGCCGGCGAATTGTTCGCGGACGCGGTTGGTGAAATGGCCGAGATTCGCGCCATAATCTTCGGCGCTCGTGGTGGATTCCGGAGCATTGAGCCCATCCTTGGCGTCCTGTTCGCCCTGCTGCCAGCACATGGCATGGATGAGGGGCGTCCAGCCTTGCGCCTCCAGAGCCGCGAGGCCGTTGTTCACGGTGTTCACAAACTGGCTGTAGTAGGGGCCGAAATTCGCCGTGTCCGCGGCGTTGGCTCCGGGACGCCAGTCGATTTCCAAACTGGACCCGCCGATGGCGTGCTTGATCAGCGCGATGGGGTGGCCGGGGCAGAGATCGCGGAATCTTTCGCCGATGCCGATTTCCGGTCCGAAATTGCTGCCGTTCCCGGGTTGCAGGCCAACGAGTTTCCCGGAAATGGCGGCGGGCACGCCCTCGCCGGTCGCATAGAACAGGATTTCCGGGATGGTTTTGAGTTCGGGCGGGAGCTTGGAAACCCGGGCCATGCCCTGCATGTTCGACTGGCCACCCAGCAGATAGACATCGATGGGGCCTTTGGAGAGGATGGCGGTCGCTTGCGCGGTGATCCGGGTGCCGCCGCGCGTCGCGGTGAGCGTCCATGTCGTGGCGGCGGCTGGTGTGAGCGCAAATTGCCCCATGGCCGGAACTGTGCCGACACCTTGGTTAATGCTCACCGAGCCAGCGTTCGCGACCTCCCAACTCAGGGTCACGGTCTGGCCGGCGGCGAAGGTGGATGGCGTGGCGGTGAAGGAAACGATGGTCGCGGCCGGCTCCGGATTTGCCACGATTTGCAAGCCGCTGAGTGCTGCGCGGCCTTGGCTGCCGGCACCGGAAATGGTGAGCGTATCGCCGGTGAAGGGGCCGAAGACGGCGTAGTTCGCGTCCGCTCCGGCGCTGCCCTCGGTCGTGGCGCTGGCGATTTTCCAGCCAATCACGCCGTCATTGTCGGGATCCGCGTCGGCACCCGCGCTGTCCGCCGTCCAGAATGTCTGCGGGGAGCCGCTGTCATCCATGCGGATGCCGTAGGTCCGGGTGATGGGGCCGACGTCGAAAAAAGCGCGCGCGTAGTAGCCATTTCCCGCCCAGGCTGAGAGGCCGGTCAGTTGGACGGATTCGGTGCTACCGAGGAGGAGGCAGCTCTGGAAAAGGCCGGCATCTCCGGTAAGTGCTTCATTCGGGCTGCTGACGTTCGCGAAATTTGCGAAAAATCCGCCGGACGAGGTGAGATCGACACCGGCATCGCTGCCGGAGGATTCGATCAGGTCGATGTGTCCGCCGCCTTGGGTGGCCGTGGTGAAATCCGTGGGCGCACCGGGACCGGACGCCCGGAGCAGCGCGTTGTTCCACCCCGCGCCGCCGACTGCCGCCGCCCCGCTCAAGGCCAGCACGGAAAACTCGTCGGCATCGACTCGGTTCGCATCGTCGAGGGCGATTCCGAAGTTAAGGCTGATGGCCGCGGATGTCACCGGTGGGCCGGACGGGCCCGTGATGCTGAGGGCGTTGAAAGTCGCGTTTTGTCCACCGCTTCCGCCGGAAACGGCAGCGAAAGCGAGTACGAGATTTCCCGAAGAAGTGGAAGTCGCGCTGAAATTGAACACCGCTCCGCTGTTCAGCAAGGTGCCGCCGGAACCGGTGCCCGTCAGAACGCTGATCGTGCCGTTGATCCCGCCGGCGGTGCGTCCGCCGATCGCCGAGAATGCGTACGGGGTGGTCGGGGCCAGCCCGGTGAAAGCGATCGTCACCGGAGCAGCGGAATGCTGGGCGAAAATGCCGTCGATCACGGCATTCGGCTCATCAAACGGGTCGGCGCCGGCAAGCCCGTTGACGCCGGTGCCGCCGAATCCGGAATCCGATCCGGTGCCCGCCGCGTCGGTCGTGTCCACGGCGACACTCCAACCGGTCGCGGCGTTGCTGGAATCAACGAGGGCTGTCGCCGCAAGATCCGAACCGATCGCGGCATTCCCCAGGCTATTCCAGTATTTGCCGTCCCCGGCAGGGCTGGCGACGATCGCACCTCGCGACCAATCGATCAGCACCGGCGCCGCAACCAAGGACTGCGCAAGGATTACACAAAGCGCCGCAATGGAGGCGGGAAGCTGGAATGAGCGCGGGTTCATAGGCGATGGATCGGGTGAAATGGCACTTGGTGCAAGTCTCCGTGAAATTACCGGAAAACCGCAGGAATGTTGATTTAATCGATCACCGGCGACGGCGGAACAGGCAATTCGTTGGTTTCAATTTCATCCGTCGGCGGATTTTTAGTTAGAAATGCTGGCACATTCCTAATCCTCCCCCGCCCGCACAAGACTTGGGGCTGTAAAATCGAAACTGCGGCATCCGGACGTTTGATGTCTTGTTCCGCGTGGTCAGCGTTACCCGGAGTCGCTCACGTTACAGGATTCGGCGGCGCTCGCGCGGTGCATCCTCAGGTGATTTCCCGAGGGACTGGAGTGGAGGCTCCAATTTCACCAGAACTCTGTGAAAGGGGAAGAAGTACGAGGACTGGGACTCGAACCCAGGACCAATTGATTAAAAGCCAACTGCTCTACCAACTGAGCTATCCTCGCCTTCATTTCCCGCGTGCGGGGGCGGGACGAATAAAAGCCCTCCCCACCCTTGGCAAGCTCGTTTTCGGATTTTCCCGCTCTCCGGTCGGGGCGGAAGACCGATCATTCTTGCGCCGGGGGCGGTGGATCGTTAGTCACGGTATCCATGAAACTCGACGAGAGGCATTGGGACCGGCTGCTCGCGGATATCGAGGGGCGGCAGGTGATACCGGTGGTGGGATCGGAAATGCTCGCGGTGGAAATCGGCGGGGAAGCAATGCCGCTTTACCGGCATCTGGCGCGAGAGCTGGTGCGGCGGCTGGGGCTGGATGACGCGAAACTGCCGGAGAGCTATGGGTTTTATCACGCGGTCGGCGCGTTTCTGGACCAGCAGGCGCTGGATCCGCGGCGGTTCGAGCGGGACCAGATTTACTACGAAATCCGGGAAATCCTGGGCGAACGGCAGTGGCCGACGCCGGAGCCGCTGCGGCAGCTCGCGGAAATCACGCATTTCGATCTGTTCGTCGCGAGCACCTTCGATTCGCTGATGGAGCAGGCGCTGGACGAGGTCCGCTTTGCCGGCAGCCCGCGGACTCGGCCCTTCGCCTATTGCAAACGGGACAAGGTGGTGGATTTGCCAAATGATTTCCGCCCGGAGGACGCCCCGACGGTGTTCCATTTCTTCGGCAAGCTGAACTCGGTCAACGACTTCGCGGTGACGGACGAGGACATTCTCCAGTATTCCCACCGGCTCCAGTCGCGGGATTTGCGGCCGCAAAATCTCTTCGACCAGTTCCGGAACAAGCGGCTGCTGACGCTCGGATGCAGCTTTCCCGGCTGGCTGATGCGGTTTTTCCTGGCTGCGGCGAAGGGCGAGGAACTTTTCGTAAGCGGCGCGCCGGGCGTGCTGGCGGACGACCTTTCCACCGGCGACCAAGGCTTGGTCGATTTCTTGGAGCGGAATAAAATCAACGTCTATGGCGAGGGCGGCGCGGTGCATTTCATGGCGGAGCTGCACCGGCGGTGGATCGAGCGATTCGGCGTGAAACCGCTCGCGGTGAGCGGCCCGGCGCAGATGCCGGAGGAAATGGAGCCGGAATCGATCTTCATCAGCTTCCGGCGGGAAGACCGGGACATGGCGCGGGAAATCGCCGGCAGGTTTCGCAAGGACGGCATCGACGCGTGGTTCGACGAGACGGAGCTGGAGCCGGGGGATTTGTATAAATCCAAGATTTCGAGCCACATCGAGAACTGCTTCGGCTTCGTGCCGCTGCTTTCCCAGCACTCGATTTCGGTCGATCCGAAGCCGTGGTTCTACCGCTACGAGTGGAATCTGGCGACGGAGGCGGCGAAGTTCCGGCCGCCGGAATTCCCGTTTTTCCTGCCGGTCATCGTGGACGAGACCGATCCGTATGACCCGCGGATCCCCGCGGTTTTCCGGCAAAGCCAGGCGATCCGGATGGCGGCGCTGGACGCTTTGATTTCGAAAACCCGCGACCGCATCCGCGCGCGGCGCCGGGAAGGGAGGCCGGCGTGAGCGCGGCGGCGGAAGCGGGGAAAAGCCCGTGGCTGGGGCTGGTGCCCTACTCGGAGGCTGATCGGGGACTGTTTTTCGGCCGGGACGAAGAGACGCAGGATTTGCTGCGGCTGGTGCGGCGGGAGGTGCTGACGGTGCTTTTCGGCAGGTCCGGCAGCGGGAAATCCTCGCTGCTCAAGGCCGGGCTATTCCCGCTGCTGCGGGAGGAGCGGCTGCTGCCGGTGTGGCTGCGGCTGGACCATTCCGGAAAGATTTCCTATGGCGCGCAAATCCGGGACGGGCTCACAAAGGCGCTGGCGGAGCACGGAATCGAGGTGGAAATCCTGAGCGAGCCGGTCGCAGCCGGGGACGGGGATTTCTGGGAATACCTCCACCGCGCGGTGTTCTGGGACGCGCGCAACCAGCCGGTCGCGCCGGTGCTGGTTTTCGACCAGTTCGAGGAGCTCTTTACAATCGGCAAGAACGAGGCCGCCATTTCGGATTTCCTGGAGCAGCTCGCGGACGTGGTGGAAAACCGGATCCCGCCGCGCGTCCGGGAGCGGGTGGAAGCGGCGGGCGTGAAGCTGCCGGCGGGCTACGAAAAGCGGCATTACAAGGTGATCGTGACGCTGCGGGAGGATTTCGTCTCGCGGCTCGACGGGCTGAGCCGGGACATGCCGTCGATCATGCATAATCGCTATGCGCTCGCGCCAATGACCGGCGGACAGGCGCTCGAAGCGGTTCTAAAACCGGGCGGCGCGCTGGTGACGGAGGAGGTGGCGCGGACGATCGTGCGCTTCGTTTCCGCCGCGAACGACGAGCACGCGGCGGAGGAAGAGCTTGAGCTGCAACGTCTCACGGTAGAACCCGCGATGCTGAGCTTGGTGTGTAGCGAGCTGAATCTGCTTCGAATCGACGGCGGGCGGGAGACGATCGCGCTGGAGCAGGTGCGGGCGTCCGGCGACCAGATCATCGGGAATTTCTACGAACGAAGCTTGGAGGGCATGTCCGGCGCGGATCGGATTTTCATCGAGGACCGGCTGGTGACGGCATCCGGATTTCGCACCGCAGTGCCGGTGGAGGACGCGCTGGCCGCGAACCTGGACAAGCAGGAAATCGCCGAGCTGATCGACCGCCGCCTGCTGCACAGCGAAGACCGGCTGGGCATCCCTCACATCGAGCTGAGCCATGACGTGCTTACGAAAGTCGTCGTCCGGAGCCGGCATTTCCGGCGGGAGCGGGAGGAAAGCGAAGCACGGCGGCGGGCGGAGATTTCCGAAGCGGAGGCCCGGGAGCGCGATGCGCGGGCGACGGTGCGGGAGAAAAAAGCGCGGCGCGCGCGGCGGGCGCGGGTGATCGCGACGGCGGCAGCGGTGATTTTTGCGACGTTGGCCGGGCTGGCGATCAAGGGCTGGCTGGAAGCGGACGGGCAGAAAACGGCGGCGGAGAAATTGAGCGAATTGGCGGGGAAGCGTCGGGAAGCAGCCGAGGCGGCGACTTTGGAAGCAAATGCCAGATCGCTGGCGCTCAACGCGGTGGATACCAGCCGCAGGGACCCGGAGCTGGCATTGCTGCTATCGATCGAATCGTCGGTTTTGTCATTCAAGGAGGACGGCAGCAAAGTCGCGCCGCGGGAGATCGAACTGGCGTTGAGGACAGCGGTCCGCGAGTCGCTGATTCGCAAGCGGTTCACCGGACACACCTCGCAGGGTTATTCGGTCGCTTTCGATCGCGAGGGCGGACGGCTTGTCACCGGCGCGGCGCATCTGGATGGTACGGCGCGGATTTGGGACACGGTGACCGGAAGGGAAATCGCCCGGCTCGATCCCTCGAAAATTCCTGGCTCCGACGGCCGGAACACGACGATTTCCTGCGCCCGCTTCAGCCCGGACGGGAAGCGGCTCGTCACCGCGACCTACCGCGACGGCGGACACATCTATGTCTGGGATATCGGGGAACCTGCCGATCCGGGTAGCGCGGGACCGCCGGTGATTTCTCCGCTCCCGGGCGATTTCCGCGGCCACACCAGCGGGGTGACCAGCATTGCTTTCAGCCCGGACGGACGGCTGGTGGCGAGCGGCGGCTACGACAAGGTGGTGCGGATTTGGAACCCGGAGACGCGGGAGGAAATCATGCCGCCGTTAGCCGGACATGCCCTGCGGATCCGCCGCGTGGTCTTCAGCAAGGATGGCCGGAAAATCCTGTCCGCGTCGGACGATGGAACGGCGGCGCTCTGGGACATCGGCCCGGCGCTGGACGCGCCGGGATCGCCGGTGGGCAAGCGGGTTTTCGATGCTTTCCCGGGGCGGCCGAAGGAGGACCGGGACTCGCTCCACGCCGCCGCACTG
>JBBSUD010000201.1:0-8244 GCA_038235225.1 Verrucomicrobiales bacterium | reverse complement strand
TGTCCACGAGGGCCGGAACGTCTGCGTGTTGCGGACGTTTTCCAAAATCCACGGCCTCGCCGGCCTGCGGATCGGCTATGGATTCGCCCCCGCGCATTTAGCTAATCTGCTCCAGAAAGCCCGGCAGCCCTTCAACGTGAACGCCATCGCCCAAGCCGGCGCGCTCGCTGCCATGGGCGACACCGGCCACATCCAAAACACCCTCGCGATCAACCGCGAGGGCATGGATTTCTACGAAAAAGCCTTCGCCGATCGCGGTTTGGAGTTCGTTCCCAGCCATGCAAATTTCCTTTTGGTTAAGGTGGGCGATGGCGACCGCGTGTTCCGGGAAATGCTCGCCAAGGGCGTCATCGTCCGGGCCATGCGCGGCTACAAGCTGCCGGACTGGGTGCGGATTTCCATCGGTACCCCGCAGCAGAACCGGCGCTGCCTCGAAGTTCTCGACGCGGTCCTGCCGCGCTGAACTGCGGAGAAGCAGGCGCTTCATTCCCCGTCACGCACCGGCAATTCGCCAATCGCGGGTCTTGCGGGCGGGCGGGGTTCGTGCGATAGGCGGCGGCCATGTTGAAATACCTCGCTCTCGCCGTTGGATCCCTTGGATCGTTCGCTCATGCCGCCTCCCCCATTTCCATACCCGGCTTCGATGTCGCGAAGGCGGGCGTCGACTTCAACGGTGACATGGATTTCGAATCCGGTCCGGGCAGCCTGGACGTGACGCGGTTCGGAGTCTCCTCGCTGCTGGCGAGACCCTATTCCCCATCGGAGGGCTTCAACATTGTCCCGCTTTTCGATTACAAGGCTACGCTGCTGGATTTCGACGGGACGGTGCCGAACTATCCGATTGAGGACGAGAGCCTGCACTCGATCAGCCTCAGTGCTTTCGCCATCTCCTCGCGGACTGACACGCCATGGGTTTACGGCGCTTTCGTGAAGGCCGAACTGGCGAGCGATTTCCAAAGCGTCGGCGGCGACGATTTCACGTTCGATGTAGCGGGCGGTGTGGGATATCGGTTTTCCGACCATTTCCTCCTCGGAGCGGGTGTGGCCGTGGCGAACCTGAATGGCGACGTGAGCTATTACCCCGGCATCAATTTCGACTGGATTGTGAATGACCAAATCCGCATCGGTGCCTACGGCGCGACGTTTCTGGCGACCTACACACCGTGCGATGTATGGCTCTTCAGCGTGCGCGGCGAAAATGGCGGCGGCGTCTGGAACATCTCGGATGCCGGCGGTTCGGAATCGATCAATTTGACTAGCTACAATCTGACGGTGAACGCCAACCGCCGCCTGACCGGCCAGCTCTGGCTGAGCGCGGGCGTGGGTGCCAGCTTCGGCAATTCGATCGAGCTGACCAAGCCCGATGGCGGCCGGATTTACAACGAGGAGCTGGAAACCGGCTTCTTCTCCCAAGTGAGCCTGCGCCTGATGGCGTGGTGAGACGCCCGCCGGATTTCCGGCGGATGCGAGGAAATCCCGGAGCCGCGCGGCGCCGGGATTTTTTTTGTGTCCGGCGCGGGAGTTCCGGGCACAAAAAAGCCCGCCGGGTCCGCACATGGCGGCCCGGCGGGCGGTTCGGCTCCGTTACATTTGTGCGGGATTCTGCATGGGGTGCATGTTGCTCTGATTAGGACCGGCGGTCGGGGTGCTCGGGGTCATTCCCGACATCATGGAGTTCGCGGTGCTGCAGCTTGGCAGCGCGAGAGCGGCGACGGACAGGACGAGGAGTATGGCTGTTTTCATTTTTGTGGGTTGTTGGTTTTGTGGCCCTTCCGTAGCCTCAAGCGGCTCCGGCCGGGATGCGAAAAAGTAGCGCCGCCGATGAGCGGTTTCCAACAGATTTTTCCAAACTCCCCTATCGCCGGGGAACAAAAGCGTGACAGCTCCGGCGGGCGCGGGTTTCGCTTTGCCCGCGCTCATGTCCCTCGCTCCACTCAAAGACGGCGTCCGTTCCTCGGTGCGGATCGATTTCTATGGCAACGTCCACAAGCGGCTGCGCGGGACGGATGCGGAAAATCGTTACGTTACGGAGGTCACCGTGCTCCGCGCGCTGGGCGAACGCGGTTGCCCCTACACGCCTAAACTACTGGAAGAGCACCCGGGGGAACTCTACTTCGTCTCCACGAATTGCGGCCGTCCCGCGCCGCAGCTCACCAAGGAAAAGGCGGATAAACTCTTCGCCAAGCTGGAGCGCGAATACGGCATCCGCCACCTCGATGCCGAACCGCGGAATATCACCTATTCGGACAAGCTCGGCTGCTTCTGCATCATCGACTTCGAGCTGGCGGAAATCCTGCCCCCACCGCCGAGTCTGGTGATGCCCGTCCCGAGCCAGCAGCCATGAATGATCCTGCGCCGCGCTCCGCAACCGCCCCCGCCCATTTCCGCTGGGCCGCCCTGAGCCACAGCGGTTCGCGCAAGCCGCGCAATGACGATTCGCTGGTTGCCTTCGCTTCGGGTCCCGGCGGCGCGGATATCCTGCCGGATTCCGGATTTCTCCCGCTGCGCAACCGCGATCTCGTCTTCGCCGTCTCGGACGGCATGGGCGGCGGCAATGCCGGCGACGTGGCCTCCTCCACCTTGCTGGAGCAAATGAGCGAGATCATTCCGGAGACGTTCAAGGCGGCGGCCGCGGGATTTTACCCGGATTCCCTGAGCCACCTCGAAGACGCGATCCGCTCCGTCCACGAGCGCATCAATGCGGTGGCCTCCGGCTGCGCGGACCGCTCGGGCATGGCCGCCACGCTGGCGCTGGCCTGGTTTACGCCCGACAATCTCTACCTGACCAACGTCGGGGATTCCCGGATTTACCTCTCCCGCGGCGGTAATCTCGAGCAGCTCACCCGCGACCACACCGCCGCCTTCGGCCAGTGGAAGCGCGGGGAAATCCAGGAAATCCAATACCGCTCCCATCCCCGCCGCGCCGCCCTTTACGAAGTCGTCGGTGGCGGCCACGCGGCCATCCACCCGCACTTCGCCGCAGTGTCTTGGCAGCCCGGCGACCGCTTCCTCGTGTGCTCGGACGGCCTCATCGACGGACTGTGGGAACGCCACATTTCCAATGCCTTGGCCGCCTGCGGCGATGACCCCGCGCCGACCGCCGCGGCCCTCCTCAAACGGGCTATCGACAACGCCGGAACGGACGATACAAGCCTCATCGTCATCGCGGTGACGGCCCCCGGCGGGTCGATGCCATGAGCGGCGAAAATACAAATTGGCTGGCACGCGTGATGCTTTTCATGTGCGCCGGCCTCTTCCAGGTTCCCGGGCGTCGGCCCGTTCCCCGGAGGCTCCGACATACCAAAACCGACCACTACCGAACACATCCATCATATGGCCAAATACAAATTGGAATACATCTGGCTCGACGGCTATACCCCCGTCCCCAATCTGCGCGCGAAAACCCAAGTCAAGGAATTCTCCTCGTTCCCCAAGCTTGAGGAACTCCCGCAATGGGGCTTCGACGGCAGCTCCACCCGCCAGGCCGAGGGCCGCAGCTCCGATTGCATGCTCAAGCCCGTCGCCGTCTATCCGGACAGCACCCGCAAGAATGGCGCGCTGGTCATGTGCGAGGTGATGATGCCCGACGGCACCACCCCGCACCCGTCCAACAGCCGCGCCACCATCCTCGATGACGAAGGCGCGTGGTTCGGCTTCGAGCAGGAATATTTCCTCTTCCAAGACGGCCGGCCGCTCGGATTTCCCAGCGACGGATTTCCCGCTCCGCAAGGCGATTACTACTGCGGCGTCGGCTACAAGGCCGTGGGCGACATCGCCCGCCAAATCGTCGAGGAGCACCTCGACCTCTGCTTGGACGCCGGCATCAACCACGAAGGCATCAACGCCGAGGTCGCGAAAGGCCAGTGGGAATTCCAGATCTTCGGCAAGGGCTCCAAGAAGGCCGCCGACCAGATTTGGACCGCCCGCTACATTCTCAACCGCCTCTGCGAGAAATACGGCATCGACGTGGAATACCACTGCAAGCCCGTTAAAGGCGACTGGAACGGCTCCGGCATGCATGCGAATTTCTCCACCGATCACATGCGCGAAAAGGGCGGCAAGGAATACTTCGAGAAGCTCATGGCCGCGTTCGCGGAAAATCTCGAAGAGCACATCGCCGTCTATGGCCCGGACAACCACCTCCGTCTGACCGGCCTCCACGAGACCCAGTCGATCGACAAATTCACTTACGGCCTGGCCGATCGCGGCTCCTCGATCCGCATCCCCCACGCCTTTGCGAACGCCGGCCACAAGGGGTACCTCGAAGATCGCCGTCCGAATTCCCAGGGTGATCCCTACCAGATCGCCTCGCGGATTCTCAAGACCATCTCCGAAGTCCCGCTCGTCTGAGCCGGGTTCTTGGAAATCGATTCCTCAAGCCACCTTCCCCGTCGGGAGGGTGGCTTTTTTTCCGCGGCCTGAACCGCGAATCCCGCTTGCACCAGCCGAGCTGCCAGCCCTGTTTCCGCCGATGACGAAAGCGAAATTTCTCGGAGATTTGGTGGCGCGGATGACGGTGGAAGAAAAGGCGGGCCAGCTCAACCTGCTCACCGGCGCGATGGATTCCACCGGAATGAAGGATTCCTCCGGCTTGGAGGACCAGATCGCCGCCGGCCGCTGCGGCGCGGTGCTGAACGTGTTCACGCCCGCCGCCACGCGGAAGCTGCAGGAAATCGCCGCCACGACCCGCCTCAGGATTCCGCTGCTCTTCGGCTACGATGTCATCCACGGGCACCGGACGATTTTCCCGATTCCGCTCGGCCTGTCGTGCTCGTGGAATCCGGAGCTGTTGGAGAAATGCGCCCGCGCCGCGGCGGTCGAGGCGGCGGCGGGTGGCTTGCATTGGGTGTTTTCCCCGATGGCGGACATTTCCCAGGACGCCCGCTGGGGCCGGGTGGCGGAAGGTTCCGGCGAGGATCCGTGGCTCGGCGCGGCGCTCGCAGCGGCGATGGTCCGCGGCTATCAGGACGCGGAACCGCGCGTCGCCGCCTGCGTAAAACATTTCGCCCTCTACGGCGCCGTCAAAGCCGGACGCGAATACAACTCGGTGGACATGAGCCGCCGCGAAATGGAAACCACCTATTTCCCCCCCTACCGCGCCGCCATCGACGCCGGCGCGATGACTGCGATGACCGCTTTCAATGACATCGACGGCATCCCCGCCAGCTCGAACCACTGGCTGCTCACCGATCTACTGCGCGGCGAATGGGGCTTCCGCGGCTGGGTTGTCACCGATTACACCGCCGTCGGCGAACTCGTGAATCACGCCACCGCCGCCGACGAGAGGGACGCCGCGCGGCAGGCGTTCGCGGCTGGCGCGGACATGGACATGGTTTCCGAGGCGTTCGTGAAATGGCTGCCGGATTTGGCGAAATCCGGCGAAATCCCCGCGGCCGGTCTCGACGCCGCCGTCCTCCGGATTTTGGACACAAAATGGGAATTCGGCCTGTTTGCCGACCCGTTTTCCCGCTGCGACGAAGCTCTTCCCGCCCGAGTGCTCGGCTGCCCCACCCACCGCGATCTCGCCCGACTCGCCGCCCGCGAATCGATGGTCCTGCTCAAGAACGAGGGCGACCTCCTGCCCCTGCCCAAGGATCGGAACATCGCCCTCATCGGCCCGCTCGCCGACAACCGTCGCGATCTGATGGGCTCATGGATTGCCGATGGCGACGCTTCCGAAGCGCTCAGCCCGCTTCAGGGATTTCAGGAAATCATGGACGATCGCGGCTCGGTCACCTGCGCCGCCGGCTGCGGGATTTCCGAAGCAAACGCCGACCTTCTCGCGACAGCAGTCCGCGTCGCCGAACAAGCCGACATCATCGTCCTCGTCCTCGGCGAGAGCTGGAAAATGAACGGTGAGGCCGCCAGCCGCACCGACATCCGCCTGCCGCAATGCCAGCGCCGCCTCGCCGAGCGCATCCTCGCCACCGGCAAGCCCTGCGTCCTCGTCACCGTCAGCGGCCGGCCGCTCGAACTCTCGGCGGAGGCCGGGAAATTTCCCGCAATCCTCCACGCTTGGGCACCTGGCAGCGAAGGCGGCCCCGCCCTCGCCGAGCTCGTTTTCGGCGACGCCGCACCCGTCGGCAAACTCAGCATGGGCTTCCCCCGCAGCGTCGGCCAGCTCCCGATGACCTACCGCGCCAAGCCCACCGGCCGCCCCTTCGATCCGGGAAATCACTACACCACCCAATACCTCGATTGCCCGAACGACGCGCTGTTCCCCTTCGGTCACGGCCTCACCTACGGCTCCCTCGAAATCGGTCCGCCGGAAATCGATCGCCCGGAAATGCCCCCCGGCGGCACCGTCACTGCCACGGTAAAAATCACCAACCACGCCCCCCACCCCGTCACCGAGACCCTCCAGCTCTACCTCCGCGACCTCGTGGCCTCCGTCAGCCGCCCGGTCAAGGAACTGCGCGGCTGGCAGCGCGTCACTCTCGCTCCCGGCGAATCCCGCACCACTTCCTTCCCCATAACCGACCCCCTCCTCGCCTTCCCCGGCCCCGATTTCCAACCAATGGTGGAACCCGGCGAATTCGAAATCATGATCGGTCCGGATTCCGCGAGCACGCGGTCGGTGCGCTTCACGCGAACTGCGGAGTGACGCGTCAGCCGGGAAGGCCGTCGGCGGTGAAACTATGTGGTCCGGACGACTTCACTTCCATTTCATCCCGACCGGGATTCCTGTTTCAACAACCGTCGCGCGTCGGAGGGTCAAATCGCCATTCAGGCCCAATCGATGCGAGTTGTTTTGCCATCGCCTTCCCGATTTCTACCACAAGCGTGCAGCGTGAGGCTGGCGCCGGTGGCATCGAAACGGGCATCGACCCAACCGATCGGTTCGCGGTCGCTGAAGTTGTAGCCGACGGCCGGCAGGTTGACGAGGTGCAGCTTGTTCCGGCGCGAGAAGTTCCAGACGTGGGAGTGTCCGTAGAAGACTGCTTTGACTTGGGAATGCGGTTCCAGAACGGCGAACATCCGACCGGCGTCGAGCAGGTCGCCATCGCCCTCGCCGAGCGTGTGGTGGACGAAAACGACGATGGGCCGGTCGGTATGCTGTGCCAGATAATCCTTGAGCCACTTTCGTTGTTCCTTGCCAAGCAGTCCGGCCACCCGGTTCACATAAAGCAGGGAATCGAGCATGATCACGCGCAGCAGGGGGTGCTCGATGACGAGCACGCATTTGGCTTGCAACGCGGACTTGCCGGCCTCCGCGGCGAAGACCTTGTGAAAGTTGTCGCGATCGTCGTGGTTGCCCATGCCGATATAGACCGGGGCCGCCGCCGCTGCCGGAGCGAGCAGGGGCTTGAGCGCCTGGTAGTCCGCCACCTGCCCGTCCTTGCGTGCGGCGTCGCCATTGAGGATCAGCCCATCCGCCCCTGCGGCGATCACCGCCGGCATGATGGTGTGCAGATTTTCCCACGGATTCATCCCGCGCTGGGAGTCGGTGCGATCCGCCGCAATGTGGGTGTCGGACAGCAAGGCGAGACGGAGTTCGGCGGGTTTTTCGTCCGCCGCCCCGGCAGGCATGCCGACGAGCAATCCGAGTCCGGCCAGGGTTCCGATTTTCAGGCAGCTCCTGCGGTCGATGGTGTGATGGTAGATTTCAGGCATGGCTATCGCTTTTTCACCGTTATGGCAGAGCAGAAGGTGCGCGAAAAGCCGGAAAAATCTAGGTAGTGGAGGTATTCGTAGAGTGAGCGCAGTTCCTTCAGTCCGTGATCGCCATTGAGGGACACCGACGCCCAACCTTGTTTGAGAGTAAATGCCCGCCGGTCTTCGGCGATCTCCTCCAGCAACTCGATGTCACCCCGGTCGCGGGCTTCATTGATAGCCTGGGTGAGGCGTTCGTAGGTCTTGCGTTTTTCGGGATCGTGCTCGTGGAAATCCGGGTGGAACATGCGCACCAGCTTCTTCCAGAGTTGTTTCAGCCGCGTCGTCTCCTCCTCGTTGAGTTCCCGCTTCCCCTCCAGCGCCGCTGCGGTGGAATCCGGCAGGTGACAGGAAGATTTTGAACAGGAGGAAACAGAGGAAACAGAGGGGCTTCGCTCGGTTCTGCCGTTGCGCATGTTCGTGCCTGGAATGTCAAAGCCTGGTTTTCCAATCCCTCCATTTGGCCCCCTCCGTTTGCTCATGTTCAAAAAAACTTTATATTAAACAACCAACCCATTACCGCATCATCCCGCACCTCTTCAAAAAGACTCCCCTTGAACTTGACAAACGCCGCCGTAAACCAAAAGACAT
>JBBSUD010000200.1:0-8363 GCA_038235225.1 Verrucomicrobiales bacterium | reverse complement strand
GCGGGCTGATAGGAGAAGGTGGTCACGGTTCGGGTCGGGATTTAGTCTGCTAACCAAATCATAGACCCTGAATTTGGGGCATGGGAGTCTTTTCAGGCTCCCATGCCTTATTTTTTTACAAGACAAAGCCTTGTCCAACAGGGACTTATGGGAAGTGGGACAGGCTCTAAATATTCATATTCAATCATGAAACGCCGACATTTTCTAACCACCGCGGCGCTGGTCGCGGGGATTCCGCCCGTTTTGGCAAAGGAACCAACCCCGTCCGAAGGGAAGGCGGCGAGCAAGGGAGTGCCGAACCGGATCGGGGTGTCTTCCTATTCATTCTGGGGCTTCCAACGCGACGATCTGCGCGACATTCCCACCTGTCTCGACCATGCGGCTCGCTTTGGCTTCGATGGTTTCGAGGTGCTGCAGCGGCAATTGGTTTCCACCGCAAACGGCGAGTTGCAGAAGATCAAGCGCCACGCCTTTCTCCACGGGATCGACCTGATGGGTTTTTCGACTCACCAAGGATTTCTATCACCGGATGCAGACAAGCGGGACGGGAATATCAAACATACCATCGACTGCATCGAGCAGGCCTACGCGCTGGGAATCCCGACGATGCGGGTGAACTCCGGAACCTGGGGCACCTCGAAGGACTTTGATGAGTTGATGGCCCGTCGGGGCGTGGAGCCGCCGCTGGAAGGATACACGGAGGAGGACGCATACGGCTGGGTGATCGCCGCTTATGAAAAGATCATTCCGGTGGCAGAGAAGTGCGGAGTGACCCTGGGGCTTGAGAACCACTGGGGCCTCGGCGTGACGCCGGCAGGGATCAAGCGGGTGGTGAATTCGGTGGATTCCCCATGGTTGAAGGTGACGCTCGATACTGGAAATTTCCTGGAAGATCCCTATGAACGGCTGGCGGCGCTGGCTGGAGAAACGGTGTTGTTACAGGCGAAAACCTACTATGGTGGAGGCGTCTGGTACACACTCGATCTCGACTACCCACGGATCGCCGGAATCATGCGGGAAGCCGGATTCAAGGGTTACGTGTCGCTGGAATTTGAAGGCAAGGAGGATCCTCTAACCGCAATTCCGAAAAGCTTGGCGATGCTGCGCAGCGCCTTTTCCTGAGTATCTGTATCTGGGATCAACCGAACCAGGCTCAGTGAGAAAGGGCGGTGAAATCGCTTTCCAGCCCAATCTATTTCGCGGCTTTAAAGGAACATCGCCAGCTTTTCGCCAGCCTCGAGGGCGGGGTAGCCTTTGCCGCTGTCGAATGCCCTGCGCGCTTTCCCGGTGACTTCCTCAGGAAAAAAAGTCCAGCTCCAGCCACCACGGTCCATCCTCTTTAGTTGATCCATGGCGTGGGCCAAGAAGAGGTTGACGGTCACCTCGACTGATTCATCAAAGGTGTAGGGGTTCTTCCAGCCACAGGCCTTGTCGCGACGACGTTGGGATTCGTGGCCCATTTCGTGAAATCAAACCCAATTGCCTTCCACCCGGAGTTTTTCGAGATCCACAACACCGGTGCATTGCTGGTTTGGTCCCTGACAGGCGTAAGGTCGGAAACTGTCACACCGGGATGATGTGAAAAGCTTCGCCATTAAGGGTGAGCGTGTTTCCAGCGTCGATGATGACGTTGTAGTTGGGGCTACGGTGCCATTGTCGAGGCGGAGCGCTCCTACGGTCATGTCGCCGCCAAGCAGGATACCAGCAATGCTCGCGCCTCGGCCGCTGCCGCCGAAGCGGAGAGTTGTTGTTTACATCGATCGAGCCGGGATTGGGGGGGCCTGCCTGGGTCGTGAACTAACTGGTCGTGAGATTGAGGTCGCCCGTGCTTCCTGCTTTTCAGATTTCAGCGGCGAACGCGGGCAGGGTCCCGAGCCTGCCGAGGGCGACGGAGACGAGGAGGTTGGATCGGAATTTCATGCGACCGGGTGAATCGGTTATTGGGGAAAGGTGCTGTTTACACCGGCACGGTTTTTCTCAAAACGCGGAGAGTCTCGGATTAACCGCAACTCCGCAACGGATGATGATTGGTCTGGAGAATCGTCCACTCCGGAAGTGATCCGCTGGGAACAGGGTGGTGTTCCGGGTGACAACAAAGCCGCCCGCGCGTTGGCCGCGGGCGGCGGAGATTCCGATATTCTTGCGGGGCGAGGAAATCAGTTGGCCTTGACCCGGACAAAGAGCGCCGTGGCGCTAAGGGGTGCTCCGGAGACCGTCACGGTTACTTCTTGGTTGCCGACGCCATTGACCGGCCCCGCCATCTGTCCGGAGGTTGCCGAGGAGTCCACCGTCCATGTGACCAGGTTGGTGGAGGTTTCGATGCTGTAGGTCAGCCCGGTCGTCGCGCGGCGGGTGTATTTGAAAATGCCGGTGGTCTTGTTCAAATTAGCCGTGATAGGCGTCACCGAGGCACCGCTGGTGGGATTGAGACCGAAGGCGTATTCCTTGTTATTGGTCAGACCGTCTTGGTCGGGATCGCCGGTAGGGGACGTATCCGCACCTTGGGGGAAGGTGTAGAGCGCGAGGTAATTGTTATAATCGTTGGCACCGGTGGGGGCCACGGTTAGATCGCCCGTGGCTTCGGTGAAGGTGTAGGTGACGGGACCGGCGACCATGGTGTGGACGTCGGCGTTTTCGGTGAAACCAATCAGGCTGAAGGTCGTGCCGAAGGTTTCGGCGAGGGTCGTTACGTTGACGAGATTCCAGGTATTCCCGCTGGTGGTATTAGCTCCGCTGAGATCGAGGTTGAAGTCGCCGTTGAGCAAGAGGGTCCCGCCGCCGGTGATCTGGTTGTTCACGCCATTCGCACCGATGACGAATTTGAGCTGGGAGTCATCGGCGAGGTTGACCGTGCCGGTGTTGACGGCGGTGTTTCCGGTGTAGTCGTTGATGCCGGTGAGGATGGTCGTCTCTCCGCTGATCTTGGTGAGGCCTCCGATGCCGGTGATCTTGGCTGCCACGGTGGTGGTATTGCCGGTGCTGCCGTTCCAGATGCCGCCCGCCGCTCCGAGGGTGATGGTGCGGGTGGCGGCGAGGGTTTGGCCGTTCGTGGAGAAGTAGACCGCACCGCCGTCGAGAGTGATGCCGACAGACGGCATGCCGACGGTGGCGTCGTCGACGAAACCAATCGAGCCGCCGGTGGCTTCCCACGATCCGTTGAAAGCGCTGTTGTCTCCGGTGAAGCGCGAGTTCACCAAGACGCCGGTCCCCGAGCGCAGGACCTTGCCGGTGCCGGTTAGGTTGCCGGAGAAGGTGACGTTGGACACCGTGGGCGCCCACTCGAAGACAGCGCCGGAGGCGATCGAGATTTCTGAAGTCGTGATGTTCGTTCCGGAGACAAACTTGACCGTGCCACCGTTGATGGTGGTCGCGCCGGTATAGGTGTTTGCGGTCGCGAGGGTGAGCATGCCGGGCCCGGCCTTGGTCAGCGGCATGTCACCGCCAAGCGAACCGGTGCCGTCGAACGTGTAGGCGTTGGTGTTCGTCACGGTGACGGAGGCGGGAACCAGCTTGCCCTCGAGCGTCACGAAGCTCTCGACGGCTGGATTGTTGAAAATGACGGTGTCACCGCCGAAGAAAAGCTTGTCGCCCTCCGCGAAATTGGCGTCCAATCCCTGCGTCCAGTAGCCATCTGTGGTGTTCCAGGTGCGGATCCCGGCGGCACCGGCGGTGAAGATATACTTCATGTTATTAGCATCGTTAGCGAGGGTGCCGCGCCAGCCGACCGTGAGGTTGAAGGGCGTGGTCACGGTGCCGGCGCCGTAGGTGAGGACGTCATAGACCGTGCCTGGAATCGGATTCGTGTCGAAAGTCGCGAGGATGGGGGTGTTGAAGGTCGCTCCATTGACCTTGAGGCCGGTGGTGGTCGAGCCACCGGCGAGGGCGAGGGTGGTGTTGGTGCCGCTAATGGTCAGCATTTCGGTGGTGCTGCCCGTGCCGCCGATGGTTCCCCCGTTCAACGTGACCGGCGAGGTGAGCGAACCGGTGATATTCAGCCGGCCGGCGTTCACGGTGGTGTCACCTGTGTAGGTGTTGTTGCCGGCGAGAGTGAGGATCTGGCCGGCGGGGAGGATGCCGGGGACACCGACATTGAGGGCTCCGCTGCCGCTCATCGCGTTGGCGACGGTGTGGGTGTTGTCGCGGGTGAAGGTAAGCGTGCCGTTGTTGATGACAGTGGTGGTGCCGAGCGACCCGGTTGGACCGGCGGCGGTGGAGGTGATTTCACCCCCGATCCCGCCGACGCGCACGAACGAGGCGGTGTTGGTCAAGGTGAGTGTGCCGCTCATGGTGTTGGCACCGGTCAGGATGTAGCCGCCGGCTGCGACCATCGCCGCGTTCCCGGTTTCGGAGAAGGTGAGGTTGCCATCGCCGGAAATTACGCCCTGGAGTTTCAAGGTTCGGGTGCCGGAGTTGTTTCTGTCGTCGATGGTAGAACTCGAGCCGGTCTGAAGAATGATATTGTTAGTCCAGGTGCCGTTGTAATTTTGTTGTTCGGCGATGGTGCCGCCGTTGAGGGTGATGGTGCCGGATCCCCAAGCATTCCGCCCGTTGCGCAGCGAACGGGCCTCGGCACCGGCATTGATCGTCCAATTGCCGGTGTAGTCGTAGAAGCCACCTTGGTCGGTGAAGCCGGTGCTACCGGTCTGGCCGGGCCGGAAGTCGAAAATTGCGGTGCCGGCGGTGCCTCCCTTGGAGAGGGCGATGTTGCCACTGCCTGTCAGCTCGGAGTTGGTGTTGACAACGAAAAGTTGCAGCGTGCGTCCGCCGTCCACGGTCCAAGTCTGGTTGGTGCCGGCGACGACGCTGCCCAGGACGGCGAGGTTGTTGGTGGCCGCAGAAAGATCGATGCCGGCGGTGCCTAGCGTGAGCAGCGGCGAGGCGCTGCTCGTGCCGATGGTGACAAGGCCGCCGGGATTGGCGATGCGGATTCCCTGCCAATCCAGGTTCCCTCCGTAGAGAGTGGTATTTGCGCCGGTCACGGTGCTGTTCCAGACCGCCACATCGTTAGGACCGGGGAGGATATCCCAACTCCCGGCGTCGTTGAGCGCGATGGTGTTGTTCTGTTTGATTCGATCCGCCGCGAGGGCGGACGATGAAAGGCTGATCAGGGATGTCGCGAGGAGTGCGGCGAATGGGTTTAATTTGATTTTCATGACGAGAATGGGCTGGATTCACCAAAAAGCTATGTCCGCCGGTGGATATCACAACCGGGAAGCAGTGATCTTAAAATAAGACCAGTAAAGGGGCATCCGGAAACCATGCACCGCGACGAAAAACAAACCTAACGTCACGAACTGCCGGGTTTCCCGCACCACCCACAACACGGGAGCGAAGGATAGCGCCACGTTCCGGCCGATTCCCATCAGCATCGCGCTGGCCCGCAAGGCAATCCGGATCGTGTCGCCGACCGTTTGATGGCAGGTCCGGTGGACGCGTCATTTATACCTCGCTTCGTCCGAGCCGCGGGTTCGCTTTCCCCGTCCCGCAGGCACTTCGCATCCGTTCCGGGCGGCCCAATCGGCGGCCGCCTTCGGGTCGCGGTTGTTCCACCCGCGGAGGCCCTAGCCGACCGAGCGTTCGCGGCCGTCTTCATCGGAAATCTGTTTGGCCCGGTTGAGCGCACCGGCGGGATCATTGGCGAAGGCCGCCCTGCTCAGGCCGCCGATCGCGCTGTCGCGAGCCGCGCCTTCGGGTTGTTCTGACAACCAGGTCGATGCAGCCACCGGGTTGGTGATAGTCCATGTCCATGCCACCCGGCCCATCCCGTCGTACTCGCCGCTGCCCTCGGGCTGGCGCGCGAGCCATTCGGCGGCTTGGACGGGGTTCCGGCCCGCCCAGTTGGTGGCGACGCGACCGACGTAGGGGTCGATGCTTTTGGTTCCCGCGAGCCTGCCGAGATATCCGGCGGCGGACGATGGCGAGTCTTGGGCCCAGGTTCCGAGCGCCTCGTTCATGGCGGCACCGCGGTCCTTGCCCTCAAGTTCCCTAGCCCAGCTCATCCCGGATTCCGGCGAGCGTTGCATCGGAATCCAAGCGAACCCATTCCTCGGCCACCGTTCCGGCAAGGATCTGGCCCATCCAGGGGAACTTGGTCAACGCGTTGGCGGGGTGGTTCAAACGGCGGTCCATGGGGCGCTCAAGTCTGAATTCAAAGATCGGTAAAGCGTGTAGTTGCGCTGAGGCGATGTGTTCAGGGAGACTTCAAACGAGGTCGCAAGGAATTCGCACAGTCAATCTTAAGCGCGGATGCCGGATTGATAGGAGAAGTGTTGGCGATGCATTCCTGGAGGTTGGTCATGCCATCACCATCGTCGTCCGCAGATGCTACGGCGGAGGTGAGGGCGGCCACCATTTGGGCGTAAGTGCCGCCCGTATGGTAGAAGGCAAACTCCCAGAAATCAGGCAGGCCATCATTATCAGCATCCGCTCCGGTGGGGAGATAGGCGGCGGTTTGACCGTAGCGCACGTAATCGATGGTCATGTCTAAATTGTTACCAAAGATGCCGGATGTGTAGTCGCCCATGATCAGGCGGCTTTCCGCTCCGGCACCATCATAGGCGACGCCAGCCACGGGAGTGAGCCGCACGCTGTCGCACCAGACGTGGAAACCTTATCCGTACATCCACCGCGTACTTCCTTGTCTCCCGATGACCAGCCCCGTTCGCAGCCCTTCCTATTCGCCGCATCGACTCCGAATCGAAATCACCAGATCCGGACCCAATCCGATGTCCCCCTTCTCCAACATTCCGCATCGCCGGATTTTCCACCTTGCGGCAGCGGCAGATCAAACTGCTTCGGATCTCCCGATCATCTCCCGCAGACTTCGCGAAAGCCACGGCTTTCCCGCTCCACGCGACCGTTGACAACCACACACTTGTAGGCTCCACTGCCTTCCCAGCCAGCACATCGGATATGTCGCGCGCGCGAAGTATCCTTTCTGGCTAATAATCACTGATCTGCAAAGAAATTCCGCCCTTTGAAGCACATTCGATACAGCAATCTGAATTCCCGGCAGCGCGAGATCTTCAACTTCCAGAAGGTAGCCGCCATCCTCGCGGACTACGGATTCAACTGCATCAAGCTGGCGGACGACTGGCAGGGAGCTGATTTCCTAGCCTACCACATTGACGGCAACAATACGCTCAGGGTCCAGCTCAAGGGCCGACTGAGCATTGATCGGAAGTATGTGGGCAAGAACCTATTCATGGCGTTTCCATCGAAGAGTTCATGGTATCTGGTCGAGCATGATCGATTGGTGGACTTGATTTCAGAGCATGCCAATTGGCTCAATACATCATCCTGGATCGACAAGGGAATCTACAATTCGGATGCCCCGAATCGCCAGCTTTTGATGGCCCTCGAAGATTGCAGGCTTGAACCCGCTACTTGATGAAGGCAGAATGAAGAGGCAGATCAAGTCGTGCGTGGCAACGGCGTATAACGTCCCTCGTTCGCTTCGCTCTGTGAGTCCTGCGCCGCCGTGCCACCACATCGAACGTTCTGCAAAGAAATGAGAATCTTTTCGCATACGATTTTTCTTCTACTGGGGTTGATTGCCGTCGCGAATGCGCACTCAATCCCCAGTCTATTTATTAAGATCGATCAGCAAATCCTTCGCCGGATCGACAAGCGGATCACCGAAACCGTGTTCCGGGATCGTGAGCAAGTTGAGAAGCTATTGGCGGAATCGATAACTAAGAAAGGCATTACCTACGATGGTGGCCCCATTATTGACTACAAGACGATGAGGGTTTGGGTGATGTGTCGACGTCGCGCCGATCTCGATTCGATCAAAACCTTATTCGATCAGGCGAGATTGAGCGAAGACCCAAAAGGCGAAAGCAAGCAAGACATAATCAACCAGCCGAACAAGAATAGATGAGAAGGCAGGAGGCGCGGCTTGCGCGCTGTGGTAAACTACCCACTGTCATGAAAAACACATCATCTACCAGAACCGTCGGAATCGATCTCGGAGATCGCAAGCACGCCATTTGCGTGCTCGATGCGGCGGGCGAGTTCCCTAAGCAGGAATCCACGGTGGTAAAGCGCAGCACCAACGCCAAGAAACGCCGGGCCGCAGTGGCGGCGCTTAAAGATTGGTTGAAAAAGTCGAGGAGCCTTCCGCTTCCCGAAATCATCGCCACCCTCAAGCGCAAGCTGCAAGGCTACTGGAACTGCTACGGCGTCATCGGCAACTCCGAGCAAACCTGGAACTACGCCTGGTTCGCGAAGTTGCTCGTTTACAAGTGGCTCAACCGGCGCAGCCAGCGCAAAAGTTTGGATCTTCGTCGCCGGTGCATGACGGAATTGTTTGAAATTCGCGGGTGACACACCCCCTGCCGGGATGGTCTTGAACGGGTGTG
>JBBSUD010000199.1:0-8369 GCA_038235225.1 Verrucomicrobiales bacterium | reverse complement strand
TCCACCGAACCGAGATGGGTGACCACCGCGTCGAGTTTTCCGTCGCCATCGAGATCCGCCATTTCCGCGTCGAAGGGATTGGCGCTGGTGGCCACGACCTGCCCGCGGTCCGCGAACGAACCCGATGGCACGCCAGCCTGGATCGCCACACCCAGATCGTCCGCCGTCCCGATGCTGTCGTTGGAGCCGCTCTCGGTGACATAACTGCCGCTGCCGACGATTTTGAAATCCAGAGCGGTTGCCGAACCAAGAGGATTTCCCGAGCGATCCAGCACGGCGGTGCCAACGGTGAGTCGGTAACTTCCCGGGGCCAGAACGGAGCCGTTCAGCGAGAAGAACGCGCGGTAATCCCATGTGAAACCGTCGAAGCTAACGGGCAGGGTGCTGTCGTCCGCATTTCCGAAAACTCCGTCCGGCCCCGCCGCATTGAGGGCGATGGCACCCGGCAGCGAGAGAGACGCGGTGTCAATCGCCTCGGAAAATCCGATCCACAGGCGCGGGTAGATGCCATCCAAAACAAAGGGCACCGCCGGTTCGTAACGCTCGACGCTGTAGCTGCCCGCATACGCCGCGTAGAAGTTGCTGCCGACCCCAAACCGGCTTGAGCCGTAGTAGCTGGATTCACCGGGCTTCACGGTCACGCGGACCGGGCCGGTCTCGCCGGGCAGCAGGGCGCCGGCGTGGACGGCAGCCTTGGCAAGGGCGGAATCGTCCGTGTAAATATCTGTGCCCCATACCGTTCCGCCGGTATCTCCGGTGAGGGTATATATGAAGCTCTGGTCGTTACTGCCCCGCAGGGCGGACATGGTGCCGGGTGCGCGGCTGGTATTTTCGAACAAATGGCCGCTGGTCGGGACCGGGTGGACCCCGCCGACGACGGCGGGCGAAACGACATCGCCCACCGTCCCGCGCAGGAGGTAGGAAGCGGCAAATCCCTGGCTGGTGAAGCTGCCGAGAGTCGCGCCGACGGACCCGCGCCACTCGGGCGCACCGCTGATGACGCCGGAGATTGCGTTCGGCCCGGAATCATTGAGCACATTTCCCGAGCCTTCGGCGAATTGGTAATAGGCGGCGAGTCCGGGTTGCGGACCGGCCAGCGGCGCTTTCCGCCCGGCTTGGATTTCCGCCTCGGTTCTTCCGACGCTCCAGATGCGGACTTCGTCCAAGCTTCCCCGCAAATGGCCTGCATAACCATTACCCAAGATGAAATCGCGGACGCCGGCGACCGCGGACGGGTAGCTGGCAACTACCTCGCCCGCCGGAACACCGTCGATGTACCAGCGCAACTTCTTCGGTTCCGCGCCGAGGTCGCGCACCAATGCCACGTGCTGCCACTTCCCCACGCGGAGCGCTCTATTGCTCGTGAAGGTCTGATAGGTCCCGCCATCGCTGCCACTGGTTCCGTAGAAATAGTTGATCAGGCCATTCGTCTCAATGGTCATGGTCCCCTCTCCGCCGTAGGCTTTGGAAATCGGGTTCTGCCGCGGGCTGAAATCGTCCGGCTTGATCCAGAACTCGATGGTTTGGGAACCGGTGATGCGAAGCGCCTCGGGATTTCCAAGATTCACCTCATCCGCTCCGCCGAAATGGAGAAATTGCCCCTGCAGCGCGGGGACGCGGGCGCGGATGCGGTAGCGGCCGGCGGTGGCGACGCTGTGGCTGAGCGCGGTCCCGGTGGCGGTCGCGCGGGCGGCCGGCTCGTCGTCGCGGAACAGCGCAAGCTCCACGCCGGACGCCTGGAGAGTGGAAATCGCCGGGGATTCCAGAGAGAAATTCACCGTATTTCCCGTCGCTAACACGCCGAGGTCATACCAGTCGTCATCGGCGTCAAGTATACCCGCGACAGCCGCCGTGAAGCCGCCGCTCTGGGGATGAATTGCCAGACTCCGCGCTATCGCGCGGAGGTTGTTGTCCTCGGCTTCGAGTTCCACACCGCGGCCGAGCAGGGCGTCAAAGGTGAAACTGGAGGCGCTGTTATTGCTATAAATCGTGATGGTATAGGCGCCGGGGGCGGGGAAACGGAAATTCTCCAGGTCCACGAGACCTTCGAAGGAACCGACGACGTCCACCAGCGCGGCCCCGCCGGAATTGGAAATGCGGATGCGAGGGTAGCTACTCGAGGTAACGACGGTGCGGACGTGGGCGGTGAAGCTGTCGCCCGCCTCGGCATTAAGCAGCCAGGAACTGCCGTTCGCCACGCCGGTTTGTGCGTAACTGGAATCCTCATGGCTGGAGAACAATCCGGACGCCGGCGGAGATTCCTGCAGATTGAGCAGGCCTTGCGCCCAGACAATCGGACAAATGAAATACGCGAGCAGAAGAACGAGAGGCGAGCGTAGGGGGAAACTCATGGGAACTTAATAAGGAAACCGGCCGAAATCTGTCAACGCCGCGCCGCGCCTGATAGAAGAAGCTCCTTAAAGCCAATGCATTGCGGGGAAAGTCTGCTGAGCCGAATTATTAAGCCATCTCGAATGATTTCCCGCCTTTCCGCCGCCGTCCACCCGCCGTGTTGGTCCGGGAAAGCGGTTGCAGGGGCCGCGCGCGGTGTCCTAGCCTCGCCGCGTGCCTCAGCCCGACTTGCTACGAACCCACGAAGGAGCGGCGGAGAACCGCGATTTCCTGCGCTCGGTTTTCCAGTCGATGCTGCGGGGGCGGATTTTGGAGAACAAACTTTCCAGTCTATACAAGGCGGGAAAGATCGTCGGCGGCGTCTATCTGGGCCGCGGCCAGGAAGCGGTTAGCGCGACGTTGGGGACGGCGCTGATCCAAGGGACGGATTTCTTCGCGCCGCTGATCCGGGACCAGGCGGGACGGACCGCGTTCGGCGAGCCAATCATCGATTGCACGCGGACCTACCTCGGTTCGGTCGAGGGACCGATGCGCGGGCGGGACGGGAATATCCACCGCGGCCGGCCGGACCTCGGGATGCCGGCGATGATTTCCCACCTCGGCGCGCAGGTGCCGTTGGTGGCGGGAATGCTTTTCGCAAAACGCTTGCAAGGCACGCTGGCAGGACGGGTCGGCGCGACTTGCATCGGCGACGGGGCGACCTCGACGGGCGCGTTTCACGAGGGCGTGAATCTGGCGGCGATCGAGAAGTTGCCGTTGGTGGTGGTGGTGGCGAACAACCAGTTCGCCTACTCGACGCCGAACAACCGTCAATTCGCCTGCGCGGACCTGACGGACCGGGCACGCGGGTATGGCATCGGCGGATTTTCCGTGGACGGGACCGACCTGCTGGCCTGCGCGGAAGTGATCTGCGAGGCCGTCCGACGGGCGCGCGAAGGCGGCGGGCCACAAATGGTGGTAGCGAAGTTGCTGCGCCTGTCCGGCCACGGCGAGCACGACGACGGCTCTTACGTGCCGCAGGAAATCCGCGACGGGCGTCACGGGCGGGATTGCATCGAGGTCGCCATCGGCCAGCTCGTGGAAAACGGCATCTCCACGGCGGCGGAGATCCAGACGTGGCAGGACGAAATCGCGGAGGAGGTCCAGCGCGCGGTAGCCCAAGCCCAGCAGGAACCGACGCCGGATCCGTATCGCGAGGACTGGACCGCGCTTGCCACCCGATTTCCACTGCCCTGCAAAACTTCCTAAGTGAGTGTGACTTACATTGATGCAATCCGCGAGGCTCAGGAGAAACTCCTGCGCGAGGACAGCCGGGTTTTCCTTTATGGACAAGACATCGCGACCTTTGGCGGCGCTTTCAAAGCGACCAAGGGGCTGGCCGAACAATTTCCCGGCAGGGTCTTCGACGCGCCGATTTCCGAGGACGCCATGGTCGGCATGGCCGTGGGCGCGGCGATCGAGGGCATGCGGCCGATCGTGGAAATGCAGTTCGCGGATTTCTCTTCGTTGGCTTTCAACCAGATCATCAACCAGGCCGCGACGCACTTCTACCGGACCGGCGTGCCGATCCCGATTACGATCCGCCTGCCCTCCGGTGGCACGCCGGGGTCCGGACCGTTTCACAGCCAAAGCATGGAAGGGATTTACGCCCAATATCCTGGCTTGGTAGTGCTGACGCCAGCCACCGTTTCGGACGCGTACCACATGCTGCTGGCCGGGGTGGCGCTGGATGATCCGGTGATTTTCTGCGAGCACAAATTCCTCTACCGCTGGCTCAAGTCCAAGGCCATCAACGGTGACGGACTCCCGATCGGCCAGGCCCGCATCGCCCGGCCTGGCAAGCACGCCACCGTCGTGGCCTACAGCGCGATGGTCCACGAAGCCGTACGCGCCGCCGAGCGCCTCCAGCAGGACGGGTGGGAAATCGAGGTCGTCGATCTGCGCTCGGTGAAGCCGCTGGACTTGGACACCGTGCTCGCGTCCGTGGCCCGGACCGGCAGGTTACTCGCTGTGGGTGAGGCGTTTCCGTGGGGCGGCGTGACGGCGGAGGTGGTTTCGCTCGTGACGCAGGAAGGATTTCATCTGCTCGACGCCCCGCCGCAGCGCCTCAACGCCCGCGACACGCCTGTCCCCTACCACCCCAAGCTTTGGGCCGCCCACCGCCCGACGCCCGAATCCATCTGCGAGGCCCTCCGCAAACTCCTCAGTTTCTGATCATTTCAAATCTGGAATTTCAAATCTCAAATTCTCCGCCATGCCCACCGTCCCCATCCTAATGCCCCAGCTTGGCGAGAGCATCGCCGAGGCCACCGTCGTCCGGCTCGGCGTCGCGGCGGGCGATCGCGTCCGTGCGGACCAGGAAATCATCGAGGTGGAGACGAACAAGGCGGTTATGGGCGTGACCACGCTTTGCGACGGCGTAGTCTCGGAACTGCGCGCGCAGGAAGGCGTTTCCTACTCGGTCGGCACGCTGCTGGGGCTACTCGACGTCACGGAGGAGGAAATCGCCCGGACCGGCGTGGAATCGCTGGAAGCCATTGAGGCCAAGCGCCAGACCGCCGCCGCGGAGAATCCACAGGCCGAGGCGAATCTCCATTTCGCCCTCGATGACGACGCTTACGAGGAAGCCCCGGCCGTCGTCCCCAGCGTGAAAGGCCTGCCAGTTCCGACCGGCGTGCTCGGCGCGCACTACATTTCCCCGCGGATGCGCGCCCGGATGGACGACTTGGGCATCCGCGAGGCCGACATTTCCGCAATTGTCGGCACCGGCGCGGGTGGGCGGGTCACGGTCGAGGATTTGGAGCGATTTCTCGACTATCTCGACGCTTGGCCCAGCTCCACCGCCTCGCCGATGCGCCTCGCCGTCGCCGATGCCATGCGCCGGAGCTGGACCCGCCCGCTGGCCACCGTCGGCCGGCCGGTCCTGCTCGACCGCGCGCTCGACCACCGCCGCGCCAGTTCCCCAAAACCGGGCCTCACGCTGTATTTGCTCCGCGCCCTCGCCCTCGCGCTCACCGAAACGCCCGCCACCGCCGGCTATCTCATTGGCGATAAGGTGGTTCACCCGCGGTCGTTCGATATCGGCGTTGCGGTCCAAGTCGAGGACGGCGTCGTCGTCCCGGTCGTCCGGAAAGTGGATCAGAAATCCCTCGCCGAGCTGATTTCCGAATACGACGACCTCGTCAGCCGCGCCCGCCGCCGCCGCCTTACCGAGTCGGATTGCTCGGGCGGCATCGCCACGGTGACGAATTTCGGCACCTTCGGGCTGACCACCGGCACCGCCATCCCGCTGCCCAACGAGACTCTCATCCTCGGCATCGGCGCCGGCGTGAAACGGCCCGTTTGGAGCGACCAGGTCGAAGCATTCCTGCCCGCCACCGAGGCCCATCTCCAGCTCACCTTCGACCACCGCGTCGTCGATGGCGGCGGCGCCGGCGTCCTCCTCAACCGGGTTTCCGCCTACCTCCAAGATCCCGCATCCCTTTGATTTCCAGCCCGTGGACGCCCCCGAAAAGCAGCCCAAGATCGACATCCCCAAGAAGGCGATCTACCGGCTATCCATCTACCACCGCTGCCTACAGAAGCTGCACGACAACGGCGTTGCCACCGTCAGCTCCACCACCCTCGCCCGCGCCGCCGGCGTCAAGCCCTCGCAAATCCGCAAGGATCTCGCCTATTTCGGCCAGTTCGGCACCCGCGGCCTCGGTTACCCCGTGGAAATCCTCACCTCCACCATCCGCGAGGCGCTTGGCCGCGAGCGTCTCCAGCCGGTCATCCTCGTCGGCGCGGGAAATCTCGGCTCCGCGCTGCTCCGCTACCACGGCTTCGAGAAGGAAGGCTTCGAAGTCATCGCCGCCTTCGACGCCAATCCCGAGTCCACCCGCGCCCGCGGCGTCACCATCCCCGTTCACCCCGATTCCGAGCTGGAGGAATTCATCGCTGCGAAATCCGTCAAGCTCGCCATCCTCTGCGTGCCCGTCGAGTTCGCCCAATCCGTCGTCAACCGCCTCGTCGCCGCCGGTATCCAAGGCGTCCTCAATTTCTCCCCCATCGTGCTCGAAGTCACGCCCGAGGTCACCGTGAACAACGTCGATCTCGCCCTCGAACTCGAACACCTCAGCTACTTCATCCGCTGACATGCCCGGCTCCCCGGAAATTCCGCCCAAGGAAACCCAGTCCCCGCCCGTTGATCCCCGGAATCCCGCCGGCTCCTCGCGCGAAGCCTTCGTCGCGCAGGCCATGGCGGATTTCGAATCCCCGCTCATCGGCTATGCATCCACCCTCCTTCACGATACCCACGCCGCCCGCGACGTCGTCCAGGACACCTTCCTCCGCCTCTGCCGCCAGGATCCCGAAAAGGTCCGGGACAATCTCAAATCCTGGCTCTTCACCGTCTGCCGGAACCGCGCGCTCGACCTCCTCCGCAAGCGCAAACCCGTCACCCCGCTCGATGACATCCAGTGGAAAAAGGTTGCCGGCCCCGGCCTCCAGCCCGACGAGGACGCCGAACGCAAGGAACGCCAGGCCCGGCTCGACGCCACCCTCGCCCGCCTCACCGACAACCAGCGCGAGGTCATCGTCCTGAAATTCCAGCAAGACCTCAGCTACCGCCAGATCGAGGAAATCACCGGCCTCCGCGCCGGGAACATCGGCTTCCTCATCCACACCGGCCTCAAGCGCCTCCGGGAAATCCTCCCTGACGAACTCCGCGAATCCCCGCCCGATCCCCAACCGCCCGCATGAACCTCACCCCGGACGACCCCCGCCTCACCGCCTACGTCCTCGGCGAGCTTTCCGCCGAGGAATCCGCGCTCATCGAGACCATCGCCGCCGCCGATCCTTCCTACCGCAAGGAAATCGAGGCCATTCGCGAAATCCGTGATCAAGTCGGCGCCAGCCTGCAATCCCCCGCCGAGACCCTGCTTCCCAGCCAGCGCGAAGCCATCCTCCGCGCCGCCCGACCCGCCCGCACCGGTCGCCGTCCGCTCACCCTCGCCACCCTCCAGCCCTATTTCATCCCCGCCGCCGCCGCCGCCGTCCTCCTCCTCGCCACCTTCATCTTCATCCGCATGTCCGCGGAAAATCCGGCCCCGGTCGCGAAATCCAAAAGCCACCCCACCACCACGGAAGCCGCCGTCCGCAGCCCCGCCATCGCCAAATCCGTCTCCGTCCCGCCAGCCCCCGGCACCGGCACCCGCCTCCTCACCCCCGCCGAATCCCCCACCCTCCCGCTTCCCGTTCACCTTGGCGATGCCGCCTACTCCCTCGTTTCCAAATCCATCCGCGAGGGCGGGAAACTCCCCCCGTCCGACACCGTCCGCACCCGGGAAATCCTCAACCATTTCCACTTCCGCCTCGCCGGCCTCACCGCCATTGCACGCACCGCCGCCCCCGCCTGGCACCCCGACAACCGCGGCACCGGCATGACCCGCCACATCGCCACCCTTTCCACCGAGACCATCTCCTGCCCTTGGAAACCCTCCGCCACCCTCCTCATCGTCACCATCCGTGGCAATGCCGAGGCCGCCAGCGCCATTCAAATCGCCTACCGTCCCGATCCCGCCAACGTCCTCCGCTACCGCCTGCTCGGCGAAATCCCGCCCACCACCGCCGCCGCAAATCCCGCGATTCCCCAAGCCGCCAAACCGGCCGCCGTCGCCCCCGCCGACCTCCCGGCCGGAGCCACCAGCACCCTCGCCATGGAAATCGAGCCCCGCGATCCCGCCGCGCCCCTCGGCACACTCGAATGGACCGCCGATGCCACACCAGCCCCCCCGATCTCCCTCACCCGCCCTTCCCAAGCCGAGCCCTCCGATGACGCCCGCTTCGCCGCCCTCGTCTGCACCTTCGCCCAGTGGCTTTCGGGAAATCGCGATGGCATCGATGCCCCCATCGTCGCCGCCCTCGCCCGCGAATCCGCCGCCCCCCCCCCTGCCGCCCCCCCCGCCCCGTTGCACACGAGCATAGACCCCGCCCAGGGCCGCCCCCCCCCCGGGAAAAAACGCGCCCGGGGGCCG
>JBBSUD010000198.1:0-8613 GCA_038235225.1 Verrucomicrobiales bacterium | reverse complement strand
GGCGGCGGCGCTACCACCTCCACGGGAGCTTCCACCGCCGCCACTTTCGGAGCCGGCTTTTCGACGACCGGCGCGGCCTTCGGAGCTGCGCAGGATGGCAACGCCAGCACGGCGGCCAGCGGCAGGAAACGGGCGATTTCGAATCTCGGCATGGGAATCCCGCGCCCGTTCGCAGGCGCGCCGCAGGAAAGCCGCTCGCCGCCGCAGGCGCAAGGCCGAAGGCGCTGCCGCCAAGCCCCCGAACGGGCTGGCCGTCCCCGCCGCCGCCGCTAGCTTCCCGCCATGGCCGCCGCATCCGCCTTGATTTTCGAGACCTCCACCCCCAGCGCCTCGCTTGCCCTCGCCGGGCCCGATGGCACCCTCCACCGGCGGGATTTCACCAGCGACCGCAGCCACAACGCCGCCCTCTTCGCCCCCCTCGCCGAGCTATTGGGCGACCCGGTTCAGGAAATCCGGATCGTCGTGATCGGCAGCGGCCCCGGCAGCTACAGCGGCACCCGCGTCGGCATCGCCGCCGGTCAGGGCGTGGCGATCGCCCGCGGCTGCCCGGCCGTCGCCGTGCCGTCCATCCTCGGTACCCCGTCCGCCGAAAACGGCGCCGCCTGCCTCGCCATCGGCGACGCCCGCCGCGGGTCCTACTGGGTCGCCCGCATCGCCAACTCCGACCTGCCCGCCGATCCCGAGCTCATCGACGCCGCCGGATTGCAGGAAATCGTCGCTCATGCCACCGCCACCGGCACCCCGGTCATCACCTTTGAAGAACCCGCCAAATTCCCTCTCCCCCCCGAACTCATTGCCGCCATCCGCCAGGAAATCCCGGACGCCGTCCGCCTCTGGCATGCCTGGACCGCCGCCCCCGCAGCCGCCCGCGCCCGCTGGCAATCCGCCCCTCCCCAGCCCATTTACCTGAAACCGCCGCACATCACCCCGGCGAAGGGATCGGTGGGAAATGCGCAATAAAACGAATCCCATGAAATCGCTACTTTCCCTCATCCCGTTGGTCGCACTGCTGGCCTCGGCTGCGCCCGGTCAGCAGGTCCGATACGAACCGGACCACCTCACGCCCGTCGATGCCGAGACGCCTGCCTGGCGGACGAAATACGAAAAAGTCCTTCGCCCCCAGCTCCGGCTCGATGCCACTTATGTGGTCCGTATGGTGGTTTATCCGTCCTTCAGCGGCGAAATCTCCGTGCGCCTCCACGGCCCCGAGGGCGAAACCGATCTTTCCAAAATTAGCAAGCCGATGCTCACCTGCTACCGGGCGGACAACAGCATTTGGGACGCCATGCCCGGCAGCTCGAACGACGGGAAGCAAGGACAGGTAATCGTTTCCATGACATCGATCGAGGTGTCGAAACCGTTCGCCCTGCGTTTGCAAACCCTCTGGGACGAGATGCTCAAGCGCACGAACCCGCCGGAGAAACCGAACACCATGTTGGACGGCACCACCTTCAAGTTCACCACCCCGGGACAAGCCGGCGAGGCGAGTAATCCAATGCGGCGGTTGAGTCCGCTTCTATTCACGGAACTTGGTTGGAGCCTCATCGAACTATGCGAAGCGGATCCGAAAAACCCCCAAGGCAAAGCCGTCAACGCGGCGCTGCACGCCAAAATCCTCGAAGATTATCTGAAAGCGCACCCTGCGGACTAACAATTTCCCGCGACCTTTCAGGCCGCGATTCCTCCATCAAATAAAAACCCGGGCTGAAGCCCGGGGCTATGTTCCATCAGGCTTTCAGCCTGCAAGACCGGCCCTGAAAGGGCTTGGGAACAAAGCCTTGGGCTTCAGCCCAAGGTTTCCAGCAAGTAGATGCCGCGGCCTGAAAGGTCGCCGGAAACGTTGCTTGTTGCGGGGATTCTTCCGCCGACTTCGCGCTGATTTCCAGATCCGCTGCCATTTCTGAACCCGTCCGTGATATATCTCCGCTCATGCTCTGCTGACCGGTCCGAGCGTCACGTCCCGACGTGTCGAAGTTTCTTCACCGCCGCCACTCCCGCCCGCCCGGATTTTCGCTCGCAATCGCCTGCCCGGGGCGGAGACTGCGCGGCATCAAGATATGGATTCGTTCGAAGAAAAAGTGAAGGAGGCGTTGGCGAACCCGCAAAACCAGGGGGAGCTGGAGGGCGCGGATGCGGTGGGCACGGTCGGCTCGCCGGATTGCGGGGACATGCTGCGGATGTGGCTGAAATTTACGGAGAAGGACGGCAAGCGCGTCATCGACCGGGCGTCGTTCCAAGCGTTCGGCTGCCAGACGGCGATCGCGGTGGCTTCGATGGCCACGGAGCTGCTGCGCGGGAAGACGGCGGAGGAAGCGAAATCCTTGAGAGCGCAGGAGTTGACCGGCGGTCTCGGCCCGCTGCCACCGATGAAAATCCACTGCGGCCAGCTCGTCGAGGGCGCGTTGCGGAACGCGCTGGACAACGATCCCACCGCCGCGCCTTCCGCCCCGGCGGGCATGGCTCCCACACTGGCGGCGGCGCTGGCTCCGCGGCAGGGGGGGAAATTGCGGATCGTGCCGCTCGATTGAGCCGGGGCGATTTCCTCCGCCGCAGCCGATAAAGATCGGCGGGCGGCGGCGTTAGCTACCCTCCATTCCCCCAATCATTTCGTGCTCGAGCTCAAGGAAGTCAGTTTCACCATTCGCAAGGACGGCGGCGAGGTCCCGCTGGTGGACCAGGTTTCGCTGCGGGTGCCGAAGGGGCATTTCATGGCGATCGTCGGTCCGTCCGGCTGCGGCAAGACGACGCTGCTGAAGACGATCGCGGGGCTGAACCCGGAATCGGCCGGGGCGCTGTTCTGGGACGGCAGGAATCTCTCGGAAGAGGGCGACCTCCACCCGACGGAAATCGGCTACGTACCGCAATTTTCCATCGCTTATGATCCGCTCTCCGTGGACGAATCCGTGGAGGCGGCGACGCGGCTGCGGGTGCGCTGCAAGAACACCGAGGACCTGGACCACCGGATCGACCGGGTGCTGGAGGAGACCGGATTGGCCCCGATCAGCGACCGGCAGGTGAAGGTGCTTTCCGGCGGCCAGAAGCGCCGGCTGGGGCTGGCGATGGAGCTGGTGTCCGACCCGAAGCTGCTGCTTTGCGACGAGGTGACGTCCGGCCTCGACCCGCGCTCGGAGCGGGAAATCGTGCGCTTGCTCCACGATCTCTCCCGCAAGGACGGCCGCATCGTGCTCTCGGTGACGCACTCGCTCGCGCACCTCGAACTCTACGATTCCATCCTCGTGCTGCACGAGGGCCGGGTCGCGTTCCACGGACCGCCGGAGCGGCTGACCCACTATTTCTCCGTGAGCGATACCGAAGAAATCTACCCGCGGCTGACGACGCAGCCGTCCGACCGCTGGCAGGCGTCCTGGCTGAAGCACCGGGAATCCTACGAGCGCATGATGGAAAAGGGCCGCGCGCTGCTCATTTCCAGCGGCAGCCTGCAACTCCCGCCGCACCCCGAAGCGCCGCCCGCGGAGGACGCGCCGCCGCCGGCGCTGCGGCTGCCGGGGTTTTTCAGCCAGTTCGCGACGCTGCTTTCGCGGCGCTGGCGGATCTTCTTCCGCGACCGCGGCCAGGTCTTCCTGCAGCTCGCGATCATCCTTTGCTTCCCGCTGCTGGTCACGATTTTCAGCAAAAAGGCATCCGGCAACATCCGCCATTTCTCCGACATGAAGCCGCAGGACATGCGCGCGCAAATCGAGGAAACCCAAGGCGTGCGCGCCGATCAGGCCAAGGTCGGCTCGGCGGTTTCCGGCATCATCATGTTCCAAGTGGTGCTGCTTTCGCTGATGGGCTCAAACAATTCCGCGCGGGAAATCGCCGGCGAGCGCCCGATTTACGAGAAGGAGAAATTTGGCGGGCTGCGGCCGTCCGCCTACCTCGCCTCGAAGGTGGCGTTCCTCTCGTGCCTCGTGATCGGGCAATCGCTGTGGATGGCGTTTTTCGTGAACGCGTTCGGCGCCTTCCGCGGGGATTTCATGCAGCACGCCGGCTTCCTGCTGCTGGTAAATGCCGCCATGACCTCCATCTGCCTGGCGATTTCCTCGCTAATGCGCACGGCTGAGCAGGCCTCGCTGCTTTCCATCTATCTCGTTGGTTTCCAGCTACCGCTATCCGGTGCGGTGCTGGCGCTGCCGGAGAATATCGAGGCGTTCACCCGGCCGTTCATTTCCGCCTACTGGGCGTGGTCCGGCTCGGTCGAGGCGCTCCAGACGCAGGTCCACGAAGCGGTGAAATCCGTCATCGATACCAGCCTCTCCGGCCGCGAAGTCTGTCTTTACGCGCTCGGCGCGCACATCGCCGTGGCGTTGCTGGCCACATGGGCGGGCGCGCGCAGGCCCCAGTGGGACTGATTTCCCGGCTCGATTTCGCCAATCCCCGTCCTTACGGTCCCGCCCCAAGTCCCACCTCCGAAAAACCCCATGGCCCGTCGCGCAAGCTCCTCACTCCATCCCGGCATCATCATTGGCGCCATCGCCGCAATCGTCATCGCCGTCTTTGCCGGGAAATCCCTGCTCTCCAAGAAAGCGCCCGCGCTGGGCGGCGAGAAGCTGCGGATCGAGGAGCTGCTGGAGAACGGCAACATGCTCCGCGGTAACGAATACGTGGTCCAAGGCGAGATCGACGAGAAACTCCAGTGGACGAGCGACCGCGGCCAGCTCGTCAGCGTGAAGGTGGACACGCCCGGCGGCGAGGAGTTTGTCGGCATCGAAATCCCGCAGAAATTCGACAAGCTCAACATCGGCACCCGCCAGAAATACGCCTTCCGCGTGAAATTCCGCCAGGGCGGCATCGCCGTCGCCACCGAGGTCACCCGCCTGTGAAAATCCGTCCCCGTCCCGCACCCCGTTCCATGAAATTCCGGTATTTCCTACCCATCGCACTCGCCGGCATCGCCAGCGGGCAAGTTTACACCCCGCCGCCTGCCACCGCCGCAAATCCTTCCACGCCCGCCGCGGATACCGCGCCGGCCGCGCCGAAATCCCAGGCCTCGAGCGGTCCGCTCGGCCAGGAAATCCCGCTGCTCGATCCGTCCGCCGAGACCATCACCGTCGGTGGAGTCGCCATCCCGCTGGGTGACAACCGCATCCTCAAGGCCCGCTTCGAGAAATACCTCAGCCAGCCGCCCGAGAATGGCGAGGAGGCCGAAACCTACCGCCAGACGATCGACAAAATCCTGGCCACGATTTCCCCCTTCGCCACCGGCGGGCCGAGCCTGAAAAGCGCGTTCAAACTACTGCCCACCGCCTCCGCCTACCCCGGCGATGCCAAACTTTGTGCGACGCTCGCCGAGTCCGTTTACACCGCCATGCTCGCCAAGCAGGACGTCCGCGGATTACGGGAACTCAACCAGGGCATGGAGGAGGAAAAGAAATCCATCATCGCCGAGGGCGACTGGAAAGCCCGCCACGAGAAGGACAAGGAACTCGGGAACGTGAACCCGGACAAAAAGGGCCAGAAAAACCAGCCCGCCACCAACCCCGGTGCCGGCGTGAACTCGCTCAAATACGCCGAAACCCTCCGCCGCATCGTGGAAATCGAGGGCCTGAAAAAGGCCAACATCGTCCGCACCGAGGCCGAAACCATCCGCACCAAGGCGCAATACCAAGTCAACATGATCCAGTGGTTCGTCCAGCGCCGCTACGAGCACGTGCTGATGGCCGCCCGATTTTACAATCAAATCTGGAAGGACGGCGATGCCACCCTGCGCATCGACAGAAAATCCGATGTCTCGAAGCTGTTCTCCGAATCCATGGGTGTCAGCCCGACCGTCTCGTCGCTCGATTCGCTTTCCAATGAAGCCATCCGCGAGACCCAGAAGTATATCGAAGCCTTCGACCTCATGCTCTCCCGCGGCGATCTCCACACCGCCTCCCAGCGTCTGATGGAAGCCTTCGCGCTTGGCGAATATCTCGCGCCGGTCGCCACGCTTTCCCTCGATAAGAAGCAGCAGGTCGCCGGCTACGTCCGGGATTTGCACGAACTTTACGGCACCCTCCAAGCCCGCGATTACACGCGCACCAAGGTTCTCGCGGCCAGCCTCAAGGAAAAGGCGCACGATTTCCCGTCCTCCAAGGTGGACAGCGCGATCGCCGCCTACACGCTCGCCTCGGACCTCGCGATTGAGGAAGCGAAGGCGCATTTGCTTGCCCGGGAAAGCGACAAGGCGGCGGAGAAAATCAGGGCTGCCGCGGAAATCTGGCCCACGAATCCCAAGCTTGAGGAATTCCGCGACCTCGTGAGCAACTCCGGCGGCATCGTCGTCGTCCGCAACGATTTCGACCGCCTCCTCAGCGAGGGAAATTACCGGGAAATCGCCCGCCGCCAGTATGAAATCGCGCCGGCCATCCTCGGCGACGCCGCGCGCGAGGACGCTTTCAAGCAAATCGTCACGAACCTCACCAAGATCGAGGGCGCGCTCGGCAAGGCCAAGGAGTTCAGCAACGTCGGGCAGAATTACGCCGCTTGGGAGCAGCTCGCCACGCTGCGCGAGGAGTTTCCCGACGATCCGAAACTCGGCCGCCAGCTTGAATTGCTCGCCCCGCAGGTCGCGGATTTCACGCTCGCGCTGGACAAGGCGAAGAAGTTCGAGAGCGCCTCGCCGCGACAGACCGGGTCCGCGCTTTCCTGGTTTCTCAAGGCCCGCAGCATCTATCCACAGAGCGATCTCGCGGAGAAGGGCGTCAAGCGCATCACCGACGAAATCCTCCCCGGCGAGCGGCCGTGACCCAGCCCCTCCGCCACGCCGCGGATGTCCGGACGCTGGCGCTGATGGCGCTTGGCACCGCTTCGCTCGGCATTTCGTGGCTTTGGAGCGCGCCGCTGCTGCCGCTTTCCATGGCGCTGGCGGTCACCGCATGCTGCGCGAAACACAACCACACGCACTGCCCCACCTTCCGCGGCAGGCGCGCCAACCGGCTGATGGATTACTGGCTCACATTTCTCACCGGCAGCAGCACGTCCGGCATCCGCGTCGCACACCAGGTGCGCCACCATGGAGCGAGCCAGTCACCTGAGGATTTCGTCCGCTGCTCGCTCGTGACGGACATGTCTCCGGGGAAATCGTTACTATGTTATGTGCCGCTGGTCATCCGCGAGACCTGGCGGGAAATGGACGCGGATATGGCACTGGCAAAGCGCTGCAAACTCCGCGCCGCCGTGCGCAACGAACGCATCGCGCTATGGATGATTATTTTGCCCATGCTATGGCTCGATGCCGCGGGTTTTCTGCTATGGGTATGCCTGCCATGGATATTCGGCCAATGGTTTCTCATCGCCATGAATCTCCCCCAGCACGATGGCTGCGATGCCGCCAGCCGCTGGGACCACAGCCGGAACATTGTGGGGAAATGGAGCAATTGGTGGTTCCTCAACAATGGCTTCCACACCGCGCACCACGAGCGCCCGGGCCTGCACTGGAGCCGCTTGGCGGAACGTCACGCCGGCGAAATCGCGCCGCGCCTCGACCCGCAACTAAGCCACCGCGGCCTCGCGGATTTCTGGCGCGCCTGGTGGAAATCGCGGAGGAGGGCGGCGGCGTGAAGGGATGTTACATTCCGGAAACGCTCACACCGTTGAGCTTCACTTCCATTTATCAAACCATCCCGGAAGAGGCGCGCTTGGCATACAACCGCCTGCATGGACTATACTTTCTGGAGCAGACGATTTTCTTCGAGCAAATTATGGGTAAGCCCGCTTTGCGGTGGATTATCAAAACCGCGGAGGACCCGGAGCTGGCGAAGGAAGCCATGGAATTCCTGGATGAGGAAGACAAGCATAGCGAGTGGTTCCGCAAGCTGCTGCGCGACGTCCGGCCGGAGATTTACCAGGATCGGGATTTCGATCTGCTGCACGCGCCGCGCCCGGCGGTGCTGGCGCTGCGGGCCGTGGCGGGATCGTTGCGCTGGCTGCCGTGCTTGCTGTGGCTGCAATTGATTGCCGAGGAGCGCGCCTTGTATTTCGGCCGTTGTTATGTGGAAGCGGCGGCGGACCTGGACCCGCGATTTCTGGCGGTTCAGAAACTGCATCTGGCCGACGAACCGGGCCACATCCGGCGCGATGAAATGTTCATTCGCTGGCTATGGCCGCGCTGCGGTCCGCGGCTGCGACGGGCGAATGCCTGGATTTTACGATACATGCTCAAGGAATGGTTCCACCTGCCGAAACGCTCCGGCTGGCGGGTGGTCGAGCGCTGGCTCCGGCAATTTCCCAAACTTGAGAAACGCCGCGGAGAGTTCCGGACTGCCATGGATGGATTGCAGGACAATCAGACTTATCTCCGGACGCTTTACCCCAGGCGGCATCTCAAGCGGACGCTCGCGCTCGCCGCACCTTGGCCGGAGTTGGCATTTCTCGACGATTTCGTGACCGATCCAACCTGATGGACGAAGCGCATCCTATACCCGCGAAGCTGAATCTATGCATTGCAGCCGCGCAGCTTGTCGCGCTGCCGACCCTGCTGATTTCCGCGAAATGGGCGGACGGCTGGTGGCTGCTCGCGCCGGCGGTGGGTTATGCTTTGGTGATGAATTCCGCCTATGCCATGTTGCACGAGGCGGAGCATGGCATGCTGCATCCGCGGCGCTGGGTGAACGAAGGTCTGGGCGCGGTTCT
>JBBSUD010000197.1:0-8675 GCA_038235225.1 Verrucomicrobiales bacterium | reverse complement strand
TCCCTAACGAGTTGACGGGCACGAGATGGCGCGTCTGCTCCAAGATACTCCTTCGTCTCGACAATTCGATTCGCTCGGTTGTCGATCCCTGATATGTCGAGGTATTGAATGAGATGTTCTGGCTTCTGCGCAGGCTGAACCTTTGAAACTAACTCCGTGATCTCTGTGAGGGTCGTCCAAAGCCATGTTTCTGGAATCGCTAGCTCCTTCATGCCACAAGCCCTTCGTTGAGTTCTTCAATGAGGCTGTCCATCTCGTCGCCGAAGAGCTGGTGCATTTTGCCGAGGCCATTCTCCCTCTCTTCCAATCCGTGCAATCCGTGGTTAAAAATATTTCTGACCACAGGGAGCGCGGAATACACGGAATAAAGCGGAAGAGTTTTAACCACAGATCTCACAGATGGGCACGGATGAAGAGGATGGATTGAGGATTGGAAAAATGGGATGGCTCATGCGTTAGTTTCCCAAGGGTTAACGAGTAGGATGCCTGTGTTTTGGAAGTCGGCAATGTTGCGGGTGGCGAGGGTTAGGTTGTGGACTTTGGCAGTCGCGGCGATGAGCGAGTCGTTGTAGGAAAGTCCGAGCAAGGCACGGTAGCCGGCGGCTTGCTCGGCAATGGCGCGATCCACATCGAGAAACGGCACATTCGGAGCAGCCGCGAGAATCTGCGAATACCAATCACGAAGGCGTTCTGCCAGAGCAGGATCGCGTTTCTCAACCTTGAGGATTCCGTATTGTATTTCGTTGAGCGTGATGACACTGAGCCAGACCCGCTCGCCCCGCACGGATTCCTGCCAGGCATAGACTGCGGGATCCATGTTGGGACGCTTCCGGAATTCGGAGATCGTGACCGTATCGAGAAGATAGGGCATCAGTCTTCAAATGAGAATTCCCGCACTTTGCCCGCTTTTCTATCCTCCATGGGAAAGTCGAGATCCTCGGTGAGAGGATGGCCGAAGAGTTCCATGAGTGAAGGCGGAGTTTTGGGGCGCTCAGAAAGGGAGACTTCACGATCAATCAGCTCTGCCGTCCATGCGGAGAGCGATTTATGCTTCTCGACCGCAAGGTGTTTCGCTTTGCGGCAAAGTTCATCGGGGAGTTTCAAAGTCACATTCATGGCATTTCGTGTTTCTGTGCTGCACGGTGGCACGCAGACTGAGATTGGTCAATCAGATGGGTCAAGCCACCAGGTTTTCGTTGAGTTCGGCGATGACGAGGTCGAGTTGGTCGCCGAAGAGTTGGTGCATTTTGCCGAGGCCGCCTTGGGCGTCGAAGGGCGCGTAGTCGAGATCGTCGCGGTCGAAGCGAAAGGAGGTGGCGATGTGGTCGCGGATCATTTGCAGCCAGGCGGTCTGGGGTTCGGTGAACTTTTGTTCGGTGGGCGTGCCGGCATGCTTTTGCATGATCCACGCCTGGAACTTCCGGCGGACGGTGGTGTCGAAGGGCGTGAGGATTTCGTCAAGGCCGGTGACGCGGCGGATGAGGGCGACGAGCGCGGTCAACTCGGTGAGCGGGCGGGCGTTTTCCGGCAGAGAATCCAGGCGGGCGTAGGCTTCCCAGACGCGGAGCGGGGCGAGTTTGGGTGCGTGGGTCTTGATGGCGGCGAGCACTTCCTTGATCTGGGCGAGCGTGACTTCCTGGCGACGCTGGGGCTGCTGGTAGTAGATGGTGAGGGCGGTGAGCTGATCTTTTTGCCCGTCCAGAAAGGTGGCGAAGTCGGCGGCCATGGCGGCGGCGTTTTCGCGGGCATCGGCATCCCACTCGGCTCGGAGGAGGACATCGAGCGTGTCGTTGTCGATGGTCTGGAGGTTGGCGGTGCAGGTTTCGATGATGAGATTGACGGTGGCTCCGGTAAGTGGCTTGGCGGCGGCGGCGACGAGTTGCTGCTGGGCTTTCTCGCGGGCGGCGGTGCCGGGCTCGGTGCCTTCCTTCTGGCCGGTGAGTTCGAGGGCTTTTTTCTCGATGACATCGCCATCGATGGCGGCGAAGAGGTCTTTGATGATGGTGTGGAGCTGAACGCCACCGGCTTTTTCCGCGATGGCGGCTTTCTGCTCCGGACTGAGCTGGCGCTCGATGCGGGCGAGGCGGCCGGCGAGTGAAGAGACGGTGTCGGCATCCCAGGAACCCATGACGACCTCCATGGCGAGATTCTTGAACGGGACGGAGGGCCGGGTGATGAGCGTGGGGCTGGCGGTCTTGAGCGACTTGGTGACGCCGATGGCATCGACGATGACGTAATGGGTCTTGGCAGTCTTGGCGGAGGGGCTGGCCTTGCGCAGCGCGTCGTGGTCGAGCGTGCGAGTCCCCCGCCCTTTCATCTGCTCGAAGTAGCCTTTCGATTTCACATCGCGCATGAAGAGCAGGCATTCGAGCGGTTTCACATCGGTGCCGGTTGCGATCATGTCCACGGTGACGGCGATGCGCGGGTAGAAGTCGTTGCGGAACTGGCTGAGGACGGACTTGGGATCTTCCTCGTTCTTGTAGGTGATCTTTTTGCAGAACCGGTTCTCCTCATCGAATTCCTCGCGGACGATCTGGATGATGTCGTCGGCGTGGGAGTCGGTCTTGGCGAATATGAGGGTTTTCGGGACTTCCTCCCGGTCGGGGAAAAGCATGGGCAGGGAATCGCGGAAGGCGCGGACGACGGTGCGGATCTGAGTGGGGTTGACGATGTCGCGATCGAGCTTCTTGGCGGTGTATTTCTCGTCCTCATCTTCCTGTTGCCAGCGTTTGGCGCGGGTGAGCTTTTCGCGTTTCTCGACGAGGCCCTTGAGCACGGTGCCGCCGCCTTGGGTGACTTCGGTTTCAATGAGAAAGACCTCGTTGCCGACGTTCACGCCATCTGCCACGGCCTGCTCGTGGGTGTATTCCGAGACGACATTCTGCTTGAAGAAGGCGAAGGTGCGGTTGTCCGGGGTGGCGGTGAGGCCGATGAGAAATGCGTCGAAGTATTCGAGGACCTGCCGCCAGAGGTTGTAGATGGAGCGGTGACATTCATCGATGACGATGAAATCGAAGTGCTCGATTGGGACCTTTTCGTTGTAGGTGACGGGGAATGGCTCCTTGCGGCGCGGCCGGTGCTCGGCGGGGTTTTCCTGCTCGTCGGAGGGATCGAGTTCCTTGCCTTGGAGGATGGAATACATCCGCTGGATGGTGGAAATGCAGACTTGGGCGTCTTTGGGGACGTGGGAGGACTGGAGGCGCTGGACGGAGTAGAGTTCGGTGAACTTGCGGTTGTCGTCGTTGGGAGTGAAGGCCATGAACTCCTGCTCGGCCTGCTCGCCGAGGTTCTTGGTATCTACCAGAAATAGAATGCGCTTGGCGCGGGCGTGCTTGAGCAACCGATAGATGAACGTGATCGCGGTGAAGGTCTTGCCGGAACCCGTGGCCATCTGGATGAGCGAGCGGAGACGCGCGGCCTTGAAGGAGATTTCCTCGTTGGTGATGGCATTGACCTGGCAAACGCGGAGTTCGGTTGGATCGAGGACGGGAAGATCCTGGAGACGGGCGCGGAGGGATTTTCCTTGGGCTAAGTATTCACGCATCGTCTCTGGGCGCAGGAAGGTGAAGACTTCACGCGAGCGGGGCTTCGGATCGCGCTGGTCGGTGAAACGGGTGATGGTGCCGGTGGATTCGTAGAGGAAGGGAAGCGGTTGGCCGGTGTGCTGAACCCACTTTAGCTTGGCGGATCCGTAGTCGGCGGTCTGGTCCTCGACGATGGTTAGATTGTGCCCCGAGTCTTCCTTTTTCGCCTCGATGACTCCTACCGGTTTGGCATCGAGAAACAGCACGTAATCTGCGGGTCCGGTATCGGTGTGGTATTCCCGGACCGCTTGGCCGTCGCCGGCGTGGAAATCGATGGAGTGCTTGTCCTGAATGGTCCATCCGGCGGCGCGAAGCTGCTCGTCAATGCGATCGCGAGCATTTTGCTCGGGATTCTGATTGGGGGTGGAAAACATCTGCGATGGGCGGGACAAGACACAGCCTAACGATCGGGATTTCCGCGTGAAGAGGAAACTTCGGGCGCTCGCATCCGTGGCGGACTCGCCGACCCGCAGTCATTCCAATTGACCGGAACCGGCTAGTTTCTCGATTCCGGCTCTTAATAGCCGATCATTTCCTACGGAACTCTCCTCGCTCCGCAAACTTGCTTCGATTTCCGCAGCCGGGGATTGAAGGATGCCGTTCCGCCCGCAAAAGTCCGCGCGCTGCCGCGCGTTTCACCCTGATTTCCAGTGCTCCACCTCACCCCCACCCCACTCACTCTCTGGATCGGCATCGCGGCGCTGGTCGCGGTGGGCGTTTTGTGCGTGATTTCCTGGAAACGCAGCCCGCACCGGGGGCGGACCGCGGCGCTGGAATGCCTGCGGTTCCTCGCCGCGGCGTTCGTGGTGGTGCTGCTCTGGCAGCCGGAGTGGCGGACGATCGTCCACCCGGACACCAAGCCGCAGATCGCGATTTTGTGGGACGATTCCAAATCCATGACCACGCTGGACGCGCCGGTTCCGCAATCGCCCGGGGCCAAGCCGGAGGTGATTTCCCGGGCGGCGTGGGTGAAACAGGCGCTGGCCTCGGATCTGTGGAAACCGCTGGCAGCGAACGGCGCGAATGATTTGGTGAAAATCCCGTTGGCGACGCCGCCGGAGGGCGGATCGAGCGCGGCGGGGACGGATTTGGAGGCACCCCTTTCCGACCTGCTGGCAAAGCAAACCAACCTCCGCGCCGTCGTCCTGCTCAGCGATGGCGACTACAACCTCGGCCAGCCGCCGGTGGCCGCGGCGCAAAAGCTCCGGCTGCGCGGGGTGCCGCTTTTCGCGATTCCGGTGGGCAGCCAGGCGCGGCTGCCGGACCTGGATTTGCTGTCGGTATCCGCGCCGACCTATGGAATCGTAGGGGAGAACGTGCAAATCCCGTTTACGATCCGCTCGTCGCTCGACCGGCAGGTGCGGACGATCGTCCGGCTGCGCGACGACAAGGGCCACGAGCGCAGCAAGGACATCGTGCTGCCGCCGAACGCCGAGACTTACGATTCCATTCTCTGGCAGCTCGAGACCGAGGGCACCTCGACGCTGGAAATCTCCATCCCGCTGGCTGATGGCGAGCTGATCGCGGCAAACAACGAGCGCAAATTCACGATTTCGGCGAAGCCGGAGAAAATCCGCGTGCTGGTCATCGAGAGCCGGCCGCGCTGGGAATACCGGTTTCTCCGCAACGCGCTGGAGCGGGACCCGGGCGTGGAGGTTTCCTGCCTGCTGTTCCACCCGCAGCTCGGCATGGGGCAGGGCCGGGATTACTTGGAGAAATTCCCGGAAAAGCTCGAGGACCTGGCGAAATACGACGTCGTTTTCATTGGCGATGTGGGAGTTGGCAACGAGCAGCTCACCACGGAGCAATGCACGCTGATCCGCGGCTTGGTGGAGAATCAGGCGTCCGGCCTGATCTTCATGCCCGGCTCCAAGGGTAACGAATTTTCCCTGCTTGATACCGATTTATCCGACCTGATGCCGGTCATCCTCGACGACGAGCACAAGGACGGCATGTCGGAAGCCGTCCCCTCCCCGCTCGTGCTGACGACCGAGGGGCGCACCTCGCTGCTGACGATGCTGGGCAGGAATGAGGAGGAAAATCCGGAGATTTGGCGGCGGCTGCCGGGCTTCTACTGGCACGCGCCGGTCATCAAGGCCAAAGGCGGCGCGGAGGTGCTGGCGGTGAATGGCAACCGGCGCGGGAAATACGGCCCCATCCCGCTGTTGGTCACGAAGCCGGCGGGCAGCGGCAAGGTGCTTTTCATGGGAATCGACTCGGCCTGGCGCTGGCGGCGCGGCGTGGAAGATCTCTACCATTACCGGTTCTGGGGGCAGGTCGCGCGGTGGATGTCCTACCAGCGGAACATGGCCGCCGGCCAGCGCGTCCGGCTGTTCTACACGCCCGAACGCCCCGCGCCCGGCGCCACCGTCACCTTGAATGCCAACGCGTTCGATCCAAACGGCGCGCCGCTCAAGGAGGGCGGCGTCTTCGTCGATATCACCGCGCCGGACGGTCGCGGCCAGCGGATCGAGCTGCAAAAAAACGGCACCGATTGGGGCGCGTTCAGCGGACGCTTCAAGGTGGACATTCCGGGCGCATGGAAACTCCGAGCGACCGCCACCGGCGCGACCGACAAACCGCTCGAAACGACCATTCTGGCCCAAGGCGTGGAAATTGAAAAGATCGGCCAACCCGCCCGCCCGGACGTGCTGGAGGAAATGGCGAAGGTCTCGCGCGGCCGCGTCATCCAGCCCGCGCAACTCGCCGATTTAATCCAGGAAATCAACGCCCTGCCCGAGCCGCGGCCGCTGGAAACCCGCATTCCGCTGTGGTCGCATTGGGGGACGGTCGCCGCGCTGGTCGTGCTGCTGGGCGTGTTCTGGATCGGCAGGAAATTGAACGGGGCGTTTTGATCCGCCAGCCGGACAGGACCGCTGTGTCGCGTAACCCGGACTGCGGTCGATCGCCGCTGATGCGGGCTTTCTCCCAAACACGACACGCGGCAGTCTGGAAACAATTTCCGCAGCTCCGCGGCAGCTTCAGGCCCGCTATTTCAACTGCGCGGCGATGCTGATGGCGAGCTGGTCCACGAGGCGGCTTTGGGCCTCGGCGAGCTTTTCAAATCCGTCGCCGATGAGTGGTTCGGTGAGGGTGGACGTCCGGCTGACGATCAATTTCCCGCTAGGTAAAGAATAGGCGCGCCAGGACGCTTCGAGCAGCGCGTCGCCGCTGGAGGAGCCGTGGAATTGATTCACATCCACGCTGATCTGATAGCGCAGCTCGCTTTCCTTGGTCCACGGGTATTGGCGGATGTTGCCGGTGCCGAGGTGGATGCCGAGATCGGTGCCGAGGGTGCGGCTGAAGTTGCTGGCGAGATCGCCGGTCCATTGGTGCTCATCCGAGACCTCCATCTTCGTCGGCGTGCTTTGGAAAATGAGATACGGCCGTTCCGAGAGGTAATCCGCGACGGTGACCGGCCCGATGCCGACGCCGGGGCCGCCGTGGGTCGGCGCGCGGCCGGCCGGGGCGAGCACGTAGTAATTGGTGGCGCCACCACAGGCGGCGAGGGCGAGGCAGAGGGCTAGAATGGCGGGGAATTTCATAATGATTTCACGGCTCAGCGGCGGCCGCGGGGGATTTTGCTGGTATTGGAATCCTTGCCGAAAATGAGGGAATTCGGCTTGTTGGCCAGCTCGGTGGTGAGGCGGTCGATCGAGCGGACGGTCGCCCGCAGCTCGTCCATGGTGCGGCGGATGTCGCCGTAAATCGCGCCGTCGTTCGAGAGCGGTTTGAGCGTTTCGTTGAGACTGGCGAGGGTTTTGCGCAGCTCCTCGGGAATCGCCTTGGTCTCGTCGTCGCCGAGGATTTCGTTGAGCGAGGCGATCGCGTCTCGCATTTCCGCGAGCGTTTTCTGCGTCTCCACGACGACGCCGCTGTCGTCGGCGACGGCGGCTTTCACGCTGGCAAGCGTCTCGGTGGCCTGGCTGGAGGTCTCGCCGAGATTTTTCACGAGCGTTTCAAGGCCGAGGCCGTTGACCTTGTCGAGCAGGGTGGCGACCTTGTCCTCGAGCCGGCCGAAGCCGGATTCCACGACCGGCAGCACGGTATATTTCCCGCGTTTGGTCTGAGGATCGTTCGGAAGAGCGGGGAAATAATCGAGGTCCACGAACATCTGCCCGGTGATCAGGCTGCTGGACCGGAGCGAGGCGCGCAGCTTCCGTGAAACGGCCCGGGTGAAGCCTTCCGCGCCCTTCGCGATGAGGCCGGCGGGGAAATGTTTTTCCAACAGCCGGGCGTCGAGCTGAATCAGCACGGGCATTTGCTCGATGGTCGGATCGTCAATGATGCCATAGGAGATTTCCGCAACGCGGCCGATCTTGATGCCGCGGAATTCCACCGGCGCGCCTTGTTTCAGGCCGCGGAGCGACTGGTCCACCAGCAGCAGGAATTCCGTGCCGCCCTTGAAGCGGCTGACTTCGGCCTGCGCGGCGGAATCGTAAAGCGCGAGCTGGCTGCCATCGGCGAGCGGCAGCCCGTCGAGGGCCTCCTCCGGCTGGTCCACCGAGACGCGGCCGGAAACGAGCGAATCGAGCGACGGCAGCTCCAGCTTGAAGCCCTCCGTCCCGACATCGAGCTTGATGCCGCTGGTTTTCCAAAAAAGCGTCTGGTCGGTGATCAGCGGGGTGAATCGATCCTGAATGAACGCGCCGAAGCGGACGACGCGCTTTTCGGTCAGAAACTCCCGGCTCTCGATGCGGCCAATGAGCGTGTCATGGTAGTAAATCCCGCTGCCGACACCGACGGAACCGGGCTTTTCCGATTCCAGCACGAGCCGCAGTCCGGGCACGCTGGCGGGCGTGAGCGGCGGGGTTTCCAGCGCGACGAACGAGCGCTTTTTGGCCGCGCCATCGCCCCGCGGGCCGGGATCCATCTCGATGTAGGCACCGCTGATCAGCGTGCCGAGACCGGTGATCGAGCTGCCCGAGACCCGCGCCCGGACGACCCAGAATTGCGCCCCCTCCCGCACCAGATGCACGTGCTCCGGGCGGATTCGCAGGCTGGCGTCCACGTCGAGATCGTCGTTCAGCATGATATCCTCCAGCTCGCCGATCGTGACATTGCTGCACTTCACCTCGGTTTTCCCGACGG
>JBBSUD010000196.1:0-8695 GCA_038235225.1 Verrucomicrobiales bacterium | reverse complement strand
GGCAGCCCGGAGTTCAACCTTCAGGTTGCTCTTCAGCAACGTCCCGGCAACGGAAGAAGCAGCCTGATGGCCGGACTCCGGGCGGCTTGGGGTTGACCCCCACCCGACGCCACCTTACCCACAGCTCGAACCCGATTTTCCCCACCATGGAACCGACAATCACAGCATATGGCACTTGGAGCGGCGGCCGCTTCATGCACTTCGGCGAGACCCTCAGCGAGGAGCGCTTCATCAGTTGCATCGCCACCGCGTATGAGGCCGGCATCCGCACATTCGTCACCTCGGACGTGTATGGGAATGGCAAGGCTGACGAGCTGCTGGGCAAGGCATTGCGCGGGATCGACCGCGGGACCTACAGCCTGGTCGGCATGATCGGGCACGATTTCTACGAAGGCCAGCGGCAGGGCAGCAAGGGCTACCCGCGCTTGACCGATCCCGAATTGCGCGGGCCGGACGCCTACCGGGATTTCGTGGAAATGGCCGCCAGCAAAGAGCTGGAGCGCTGCGGCGCGGACAAATTCGACCTGCTCATGCTGCACAATCCCGACGAACTCGGCTATACCAGCGAGCCGCTTTGGGACGCGCTTTCCGCCGTGAAATCCGCCGGGCTGACCGATCGGCTTGGCATCGCGCCGGGACCGGCGAACGGCTTCTCGCTCGATCTCATCGGCTGCATCGAGAAATTCGGCGAGCGCATCGATTGGTCGATGCTCATTCTCAATCCGTTGGAGCCGTGGCCGGTCGGGCTGACCCTGCCGATTTGCGAGAAGCACAGCGTGAAAGTGATGACCCGGGTCGCCGACTACGGCGGGATTTTCCACGACGACATCGGCGGGCCGGATCACGAATTCAAACCCGGCGACCACCGCAGCTACCGGCCGGAGGGCTGGGTCGAGGTCGGCATGGCCAAAGCCGACCGGATGCGCCCGCTGGCGGAAAAGCACCATCTCACGCTGCTCCAGTTCGCCGCGATCTGGAACCTGAGCCACCCGGCCGTCGAAAGCGTCGTGCCCACGTTCATCCAGGAAGCCGGTGCGAGCGCGCGGCCGATCGAGGACAAAATCCTGGATTTGGCGAAGCTGCCCGACGTCCGCTTCACCGCGGAGGAGGTGGAATCCATCCGGCAAATTGGCGACAATACCGGCTGCATGACGCTGAAAGGCGCGAGCAAGCGCCATCAATCCAGCGAGCGCCCCGACGAGTGGCCGATGCGCGACGACCTCCTCGAACTCGCCGGCCGCCACGGGCTGGGGACCGAGTGGTGACGGCAGCCGGCCGCGCCCGGCGCTCCATTTCCCCAACCTTCGGGGTTGGCGGGCGGGAAATCGTTCTTTAGAAAGCCCGTCCATGGATGCGCCTCGCGTGGAAGGAATTAAGGTCGGCGGGACCATCGGCCGCGGCGGCTCCGGCAAGGTTTTCCAGGTTTCCTACCCGTCCGGCGAGGAACGGGCGGTGAAGGTCTTCGAAGATTCCGCGATCGATCGCGCGCTGCTGGAGCGCATGACGACACGCTTGGAAGCCGGCGATTGGCCGGCGGGGGTGATGCCGGTGCTGGGTGGGGATTTCGCCGCGAAGGCGGCCTACTGGATGACGCCGCTGCTCGCCGACGCCGGCCCGGACGGCGATTTCATCCCGCGGAACCTGCAAACCACCCTCGACGAGCACCCGGGGACGGATTCGTGGAAATTGGTGAAATCCCTGGCGCGCGCGCTGGCGGCGATGCACGAGCGCGAGGTCGTCCACGGGAATCTCAAGCCAGGCAATGTCTTCCACGGCCCGGATGGCGGCGTCCTGCTGAGTGACTGGGCGATGGGCAATATGCCCGGCGTGGCAAAATTCCGCTTCACCGACGCCGTGCTCTACCAGCCTCCCGAGCAGCTCCGGGATCCGTCCGGCTACGCGACCGGCGCCGGATACCGCTGGGATGTGCATGCGTTCGGCGCGCTTTCCTGGCGGATTCTCACCGGCCGATTTCCCCGCTGCCACGAGACCTTCGCGCAGGTCGCGCCACCGTCCGGCGCAGCGCGGCGCGAGGGCATCCAAGCGGATTTGGGGAAAATCGCGCGCAATCTGGAATCCCAGCCGGAGGTGACGTGGCCGCACGCGGCGCGTAATTCGCTTGAGGTCGGATTTCGTGACCTGATTGCGCGCTGCCTACCGCTCGATCCGCAGAAACGCCCCGCCACGATGGTCGAGATCGCCGCCGGATTTGCCGCGCTGGAAGCGGAAATCACCGGCGGCGAGGAGCGCGAAGCCTTGCTGGACCAGCGCCGCCGGGCCGAGCGGCGGGCGTGGCGGACCTTGTTCGTGGCAGGCGCGGCGATGGCCTGCGCCGTCGTCCTCGGCGGGCTTTGGCAGCTCACGAATTCCCAGCTCCTGTCCGAGCGGAAGAACCATTTGGCGGAATCCGCGACACTGCGGGATTCCGCGGATGCCGCCGCCCGCACGGAATCCGCCGCCGTCGCCGGCATGAATGAGGCCCGCCACGCGCTCGCCTACGAACGCGAACTGGCGCTGGCCCGGCTGGAGGCATCGCGCGGGATCGGCGACCGCCTGTTTTCCTGGGCCATGGAAAAGGGCAACCGCCGCCTGCCCCCGCTCGACGGACGCGATCTCCGCCTCAAGCAGCTCGAACGCTATTTCGAGGATTTCCTCACCCGCACCGCGGAAATCACCGACCTGGCCGACGAACGCGCCCGCATCCGCCTCCAACTGGCGGAAATCGCCATTGCCGCCGGCGACGCCCCGGCAGCCAGCGGTCGGCTCGGCGAGGCGCTCGTGGCGTGGGATTCGCGCGAAATGGACGCGGAGCTGAAGTTTCGATTCGCCCGCGATTCCCTGGCGCTGGCGCTTCTCCGCCAGTCCAATGACGACCCGGATGCGCCCGCGTCGTTCGTCGCCGCGCGGAAGGCGCTCGAAGCCGTGCCGCAGGCCGACGTCGATGCCGACCGCCTGAACCAGCTCCTCGCCGTGCTCGATTTCCACGAAGCCCGCATCCTCGCCGCCAACGGCAAGGACAGCCAAGCGCTCGAGCAACTGATGCGCGCCACCCAGTCGCTCAACCGCATCGCCGACCAGCGCCCGGACGCCGCCGTGCTCCGGTCCGAGCTGGCGTCCTGCTACCTTTCTTCCGCCACCATCCTCGAAGGCATGGGAAATCTCGGCGATGCCCGCGAGGTCCGCTCGCTCGCCACCGTCGAGTTGGAAAAGCTCCTCAAGGAAACCCCGGAGGATTTCGCGCTGCGGCTCGATCTCGCAGGCTGCTACAGCGCCATGGCCGAGTCCGCCATGCTTTCCGCCGATATCGCAGGCGCGGAATCCCTCTCCGCCAAAGCCATGGAGCTGCTCGACAAGCTCGTCGTCGAGCAGCCGGACAATGCCGAAGCCGTCTCGCGGAAAGCCTCGCAGCTCGGCCTCCGCGCCGGCATCCAGCGCGACCGCGGCCTCGCCAAGGAAGCGCTCGCCGGCTACGACGAAGGCATCCGCATGCTGGAGGCCCTGCACGCTTCCGCGCCGGACAACGCACTCGTTTCCTACCGCCTCGCCCTCCTCTGGTGGCAAAAAGGCCGCATGCTCGGCATGGGCGGCGACCGCCCGGCGGAAATCGATCTAATCCGCCGCGCCGCCGATCTGCTCGGCCGGCTCGAAGTGGCCCGCTCCGCCACCGGCCCGCGCCCCGAGCAGCTCCAAAGCTCCGGCGCCTACCTCCTCGGCGATCTCGGCCATTCGCTCCAGCTCTCCGACCGTAAGGACGAAGCACAGCGCGCCTTCAAGGACGCCGCCGCCCTCTGGGAAAACCTCCTCGCCTCCCGCCCCCGTTGCGAGGAATACAGCGAAGGCCTCGCCTGGTGCCGCCAACGCATCGACGATTTGGAATGACCCGTAGCGGCGATCACCGATCGCCACGCCCCAGCACGCTTACTCAAAAAATTCTCGCGAGATAAATCTCGCGGTCCGCAAGAGCGCCGGATCGGCGGTCACGGATCGGCACGAAGCTTCTCGAAATCGAACAGCCGCACGCTGCAATCCGTGGACCCGATTGCCAGGCGGCTGCCGTCCGGGGAGATATCCAGCGAGCTGGCGGTGAATTCCAACGGGACGTCCTTTATGAGCGCCTTTTCCCGACGATCGAGGATGGCCAGCGAGGACGCCCTGCCGGACTTGCGGTGAAGGGTCGCGATCCAGCGCCCGTCGGGACTGACCCGCATTTGTTCCCAAGCATCCGTGCCGAGAGGCGGGGGCAGCCGGAAAATGTCTTCGAACGGGCCGTCCTCTTCGAGCGGACGAATCTGCAGGATGGCTTGACCGGAGAACGCATCGATTCGCAGGAATTCGTTGGTCTTCAGGGACAGGCCGGGCGAGACGCTATCCAGCAGCTTCGCATCGCGTTTGCCCTCGGGATCCAGCAGAAATGTGTCAGAGCCGCTCCTCACCAACAGCCGGGCGGGATCTTCCAGATTGATCGACCGCGGCTGAAGCATGATTACATCAACGGGCACGCGCAGTTCGACAGGTGCCCCGCCGCCCCTTGCCGGCTGGATGAGAAACCTGGTGCGCGTGGCGGTGAATACGGATTTCCCGTCTGCCAGGATTCCGATGTCCATCACTTCGGGCCGGTCGGAAATGGGCCGATTGACGGGATAGACCGTTTTGCCGAGCGCGCGCGGGGCATTGGCCGGCATGCGTTTCACCCGCTTGGCGAGAGCTTCCATGTCCCATTCCAGGAAATCCCAGCCATCGGCGGCCAGCACCCTTTTGCCGCCATCCGCAAAGATGGGGGAATGGATTAACAGGGCGTCACGGGTCTCGCGATTCGGCGTGTCCAGTTCGGCCAGCAGCACGCCTTTCGCCGACCAGAGCAGAAGACGGCGCTCATCATTGGTGATGAGCAAATTTCCACTGGGGGAAAACACGACCCCGTCGATGGGCCGGTAAAGCGTGGGATGCTCGCGGTCCTCCACCGGATCGACCGGCTTGAAGTTCGCCGCATCCAGCACGAAGCCGCCGCCGTTGTTGAACATGACATAACGCTTCCCGTCCGCGGTGAAATCGCCAAGGGCCGAGCCGAAATCCGTAGCCATCAGCGGCGGCGCGTCGGACCGGGCGGTGAGGGAAACCAGGCGGGAACGCTTATGGCCGGACACCAGAATCGCCGGCCGCCCCGGCTGGAAGCGGAGGGATTTATCGGTGGAAAAATCCGCGTCGTTCGAAATATCCTCTTCGTGGATCAGCTTCAGCGCGCCGTTTTCCTCATGGTAAATCCGCGCGTTATTCTGGTCCCAAATGGCAACCAACCGGTTCTCCGGACCGCCTGTCGCGATCTGCGCAACCACCGCAGAAGCCGTGTCCCACAGATCGAGCCTCACCGGCTCGTCCTTGCCATTCCAGATGGCATAAACCTCCGCGGTGTTTTTGAATTCCCCCACCGGAGTCCGCGGGAGCGAGACAAATGCCGCCCCGGCGGTGACGCCGAGGATGCCGGGCAAGCTCTGCTCCATCACGCCCGGCAGCTCGATCCGCCGCTGGCGCGCACCCGACGCGGCATCGTACCAAGTGAGGACCGGCACAACCGGGCCGGAGGGTTCCAACAGGCTGTCGAGCACCACCAAGGATTTCCCGTCCGGCGTGAAGCATGCATCCGTCACGGGCCGCCCGGCATCCAAAGTCCAGAGCCGCCTGCCGCTGGCGAAATCGAAGCAACCTCGCCCGAAATCTCCGTCCATGTAAAAATCGCGTCCCGCGAAAAGTATCCCGCCGTCCGGCGAAAGGCACCACGGGCGATCCGCATCGATGACCGCACCGGATTTCACCCGGCCGGTTTCGTGATCGTATTCCATTTCCTGGAGCTGGTGGAGGATTTCGAACAGCCATTTGTCCCCCGCGCCAATCCGCTGGACCCGCCGGCCCGCCTCCCCAGCCAACCCGAGCCGCGGGTTGCCGAGAATGGCGAGAAGTCCCGGAATTTCCGCCCCCGCCCCATCGTGACGGACCAGCGGAGGTCCGGCGTCTGCGAAAACCGGGGACATGCCGAAGACAAGCAGTGCGAGGAAATGGGGAAAGGTCGGAAAGCGCCGCATGGCGAAAATCAAGCGGAGTCGCCGGGCGTTCGGCAAATTCAAATCCCCGCCGGAATCGATGAAACAATGCGCGACCAATCCCGCGACCCGTGGCGGCGGTTTTTAACCGCCAAGCCCCGTCATGCCTCCCCCAAACATTCTCGCGAAATGAATCTCACGGTCCGTAAGAGCCGCTCCGTGGTCACCTCCCCGCCCGCACCACATTCCCGAGTTCGTCCACATAATACACCGCCCCATCCGCCCCGATGGCTGCGGCGGAACGGTTCACCGGCACCGCGCGGCCGGTGAATCCCTCCGGCGCGGTTTCGCCTTTGAAGATGAAATCCGGGACGAACGGCGCGGTGGGAACAGGTTTTCCGAACACGAAATCCGCGGCAGGCAGCAGCGCCGCGTCCTCGCCGATGAAGCGGATGCCGGCCGCGCTGATCTCGAAGCGGAAATCCGTCGGATGGGAAAAGGTGCGGCGGACCTGCTTGTCCAAGCGGGCCAGCCGCAAGCGCCGCGGCCCGTCTTGCCACGCCACCCACGCGCCGTCCGGCGACATCGCGACTGCCGGGGCGTCCGGCCGATCGCCGGCGTCCCAAAGTTCCAAGACGTTCTCGCCAGCGCCGGTCCTCGGGTCGATCCGCAGCAATTCGCCCTCCGCCGTGGCCGCGTAAAGTCCGTTAGCCTGCCACAGGATTGCGGCGATTGGAGCGGATTCCCCGGCAAGAGCCGGGACGGTCACGCGCCCGTCGGCAAGATTGGCGATCGCCCATTTGCCGGATTTCAGACCGAAGGCGGTCTGCGAGGCATCGGGAGAAATCGCCAGCGATACGGATTCGCCCGGCGGTCGGCCGAGGCGCTGGAAGCCAAGAGGCAGCTCGGGCGGCGGTGCGATGCGCAAGTGCAGCCCGGAGATGGCGGAATCCGAAGATTCGAGGTCGCCCGGGGCTTGGGCGGTGACGACCAGCCGGGAGGTGCCGGCAGGTATGGATAACTTTTCCGTGATGCCGAGCGTGACGTGCTGCCACAGCGGAGCATCGCCCGGCGGCAGGGATCTCGAAAATTTTTCCACTTCCTCTCCGGCAGCGTTCAGGCATTGGAGCGTGACAGATCCGGAGATCGCCAGCCAGGCATCCAGCGAAACGGCGGTGCCCTGCCATGGTGATGAACAGACCGTATTTTCGCCTGAGGTGCCGATCCGCCATGCGGGCATTCCGCCTGGTCCGCCTCCGGGAAGCTGGGCGAGAGAGGTGAAACCACAAGGCACTCCCGGTTCCGCCGGCACTTCCCGCGGCTCGGTCCAGCGGATCTTACCGGTTGAGGGATCGAGCGCGACCATTGCCACGAAGCGCTGGTCCGGCGCGAGTTCGACGAGCGCGCTGCCGGCGGAGGGCGCACCGGGGACGGTTTTGACGACCGTCAGGCGGTCCGGTTGCGGGCCGGCGGCGAGGCGGATGTCGAATTTCCCATCCAACGCGGAAAACTGGATGCTGGGGATGGTGCGCATCCCGGTTTCCTTGTCCGCGGGTGGCAGGGTCACGAGATTCCACGCGAGCAGGGTGGCTCCATCCGCCGCCGGGCCGGCCAGCAAAACGGGTGCGATCGCGGCGGAATCGCCTTGGGCGAGTGATAACAAATCCATCATTTCCGCAGATTTCCCCAGCTCGGCGGGAAGCGAATTCCAGACTTGCGCGAGGATTTCCAAGGCTCCGGAAGCCATGGCGGCGAAAGCCCAGTTGCGGGCGGCGGTGAGGGTCCAATCTTTTTTCTTCTCCGCCAGAAGCGCCGGCAACACCTGTCGCAGCCGCGCCGGATCGACGAACGCGAACGTCGGTCCATTGGGAAAAATTTCCCGCCCGGTCGCGGGCATGGGCGCAGCTTGGAACCGCTTCCAGTAGCTTTCCCAAGTGGCGTCATCCGCAGCCCGGAGCATGTGCGGGAGCAGCCGGACCATCATTTGCAGCAAGTAAGGCAGGTTCCCGGGGATTTCAGGATTCTCGATTTCCCGCGCCAGCCTCTCCCACGATGTGCCAATCAGCGGACCGCCGCCGGGCAGCTCCGCCGCTTTTGAAATGACGAGGAACGTCTCGCTCCCAACCTGCCCCGAGGCGGCCGCCCCTTCCTCCAACAGCCGGAGTTCCAAATCCGGCGCGAGCTGCCACCCCGCCGCGAACTTCCTCCACGAATGGAATGCGGTCTCCCGGGCAAAGTCGCTCTCGCTCGCAATGCCGGGCAGAATGTCCCGCTCGAACGCCGCGAGGTCAGTCCCGGCAGCCAACCGGAAGGTCGCGAGAACGATGGGATCGACGGCCGCCGGTGGCTCCAAGCGGGCGAGCACGGTCTCGAGCAGGCGGTGCCGCTTCAAGAAATCGATCTCGGGTCCCAACTTCGCAGGGCTGGAGATGCGGCCCTCGAGCGGCGGGAACTGGTGGGAAAATCCGGGGTAATCCGCCGGAATCCGTAGTGCCGCGGCGAGGAATTCCGCAGCTTCCGGCTCGGAACCGGCCTCGGCAAGCTGCGTGGCGATCTTCAGCCGCGCGGAGGCAAGCGAGACGGGATACGCCGCCAGCCAAAGGCGGAAATCCGCCGCAAGGGTCGGATCGGCAGCGAGGAAATACTGGTGCAGATCAGGG
>JBBSUD010000195.1:0-8818 GCA_038235225.1 Verrucomicrobiales bacterium | reverse complement strand
GTGATTTCAGAACAACCCCCGATCATACCGCCAGATCCAACGGGAGGTCGGTGATGTCGCGGATTCGCTTCCCGGCGATCATCGTATCCAGCATGTCCTTGGCATCGGGGAAATCCAACCGATCAATCGCGTCGATGAGTTCCGGCAACGCGATGTGATAGAGACAATCGATATCGCCTGTTCCGAGGGCCAGGGAGGCAAGCCTGCTTGGCAGACACTCGGTGGTGACGATGACTATATGTGGAGTTCTTCCCTTTCGATTCCTGATGAGATTGAGCGCTTCCGATCGGGCGTTCTGCGATCGGTCGCTACGAAGTGTGAACTTACAGGAAATGCATGCGTGCAGGATTGGCCGTGGGTTGACCGCCTCGCGGAGCGGTGATCTGGCGGCATGTCCGTCGGAGAGGAATTCTCCTTGCGAATCGATGAATTCGTCAGGTTCGGGCAATCTCGTGACGATGACATCCGGGCTGATCGCGTAGGCATTGCCGAGGGACGCGGCGAGTTGTCGGTGGTCCGAACAAAATTTTGCGAGATCGCCGAGGTGGGCGTATTGCTCGCAGGAGATAACGGCCTGCTGGGACCGTTTGGTGACATGATCCACGCTCCATTTCCCGGGCCGGAGATGAGGAAGTTTTAGGAATGTATCCCTTAGAAACTCCGCCACATTGCGCTCGAAGATATCCCCCAACGATTGCCCGGCCAGCTTCTTCCCTTCCCTACGGCCGACAATGGACTCGGCCACTGCGTTGGAAATTTCCAGGCTCGCACGATTGTTATGATCCGAATTGCTTGCCGCCGAAACCAACTTCGCCAATTTGCCTTTTCCGACCTTGTGGTTGCCAAATGTCAGCGCGGACTTTCCGAGACTGTCGAACAGTTTCCGACGGGCGGCTTCAAGCGTAGCGGGCATTGGATTTCATGGTGATTGCGTCGCGAATCCTCAGCGCGACCGCATTGGCAACCGGAGGAGGAAATGCATTCCCGATCTGCCTGTAGGCGGCAGTCTTGCCACCCGCGAATTGCCAGTCGTCGGGAAAACCTTGGATTCTGGCCGTCATACGAAGGGTAAGCCGGGGCATGCCCACATGCCCTTTGGAGGGCGCGGCATTTGCTAGTGAAATCCCGTTCACACCCAAACTGGCCCATGCTTTCCGCGCGCGGGTTGGGCCGAGATCGGCTCCCCCGTGCTTTTTGGAACCACCTACCAAAGTCGGGGCGATTTCACTAGCATGCGCCGCCCACTCGAATGCGCCTTCCCAGCCGTTGGCCGCCATGAGATCGACCAAGGTTTCTCCCACCGTCCGGGAGTAGGCTCCATCGGTCAGTGGCATCGGCGGATAGAAGTACGACGCGAGATCCCTGCGGATGGCGACGACGACCACACGAGGCCGAAGCTGCGGAACTCCGAAATCCGAGGCATTCAGGAGGTGCCAGCTGGCCGCGTATCCCAAGGCTTTGAGCTCCTTGCGCAGGCTCATCCGGTAGTCCGTAAATACGGCGTCCAGAAAGCCGCGGACGTTCTCGAGCATCACCGCCTTGGGCCGACATTCTTCCACGAGACGGAGGGCCTCGGGGAACAAATCGCGTTCGTCTTCGGAGCCGAGTTGCTTGCCAGCTTTGGAGAATGGCGGACAGGGAACGCCCCCCGCCAAGAGATCCACCCCTTCGAACTCCTTGCCGGAAAAGCGCCGGACATCGCCTTCGACAACGTTCCAACCCGGACGATTCAGACGCAGTGTCGCGCAGGCATGCCGGTCGAACTCCACGTGGGCCAGTCCCTCAAAACCCGCCCGCTCCAAACCAATCGCCTGGCCGCCCGCTCCCGAGCATATCTCGATGCATGTAAGTCCGGCCTGCGGGTTACCTAGTTTGGAGAGGGGGGTCATGGGTTCAAGCGAACAGTTTGAGTCGTTGGCGTCAAGTGTGTAGTCGGCGGGAGGGAAGCACGGAGGCCGGGCTTGGGAAAGCAGGATCTCGAGTTGAAAGGATTGGGCCGGGCGGATGCAATCCGCCACCACGGTCCGGCCGGCGGAAGAGGGCGAGGTGGCGGTCTACGGATTTTCCCGGCGCTTCGGGGAGGGGGCGGGTGGCGGGATGGGGGACGTCCCGGAGGATTTCCGCGCCGCGGGTGAGCAGGGCGGTCCGGGCGAGATGGTGCTCGCGGTCGAAATACGAGGTGCAGGCGAGCAAGCCGCCGGGGGCCAGGGCGTTCAGGAGGATTTCCAAGAGGCGGTCCCAGCGGGCGGGGTCGTCCCAGTAGTTCTGGTGGCGGATGAAGATGAGATCGAAGGGAGGGAGGTGCTTCATGGTGGCGATTTCCGCGGCATCGCCGGTGCGGAAGGCGATGGCGCCGCCGGGCAGTTCCCAGCGGCGGGCGGCATCGGCGATGGCGTCCGGGCGGAGGTCGATGCCGAGGTAGAAGCCGATTTCCGCCGGGCCGAGGGCGGCGGCGAGCGCGCCGGTCTCATCGGCGCGGCCGCAAGCGGCATTGAGGACGGCGAGCCGGCCGGAGCGGGAAAATCCGGTGCCAGCGAGTGCGTCGCGGAGCAATTTCTCCAGACGTGCGACATCGCCGGCGGTGGCGGAATGGAGGAACGGACGCCGCTGGATCACGATTTCACCAAGGTCATGACACACTCGAGGTGGCGGGTGTGCGGGAAGAGATCGAAGGGCTGGACGTCTTCCAGGCGGTAGCCGGCGGCGGCGAGCAGCTTTAAATCGCGGACCTGGGTGGCGGGGTCGCACGAGACATAGACAACGCTGCCGGGGCCGAATTTCACGAGCTGGTCGAGGAATTCCGGCGTGCAGCCCTTGCGCGGCGGGTCGATGACGACGGCGGTCCGCGCGGCGGGGAAGGCAATGCCGGCGAAGATTTCCTCGGCCGAGGCGGTGAGGAAGGTGGCGTTGGAAATCCCGTTGGCGGCGGCGTTCTTGCGCGCCCATTCGCAGGAGGTTTCGGAGACTTCGACGCCGGCGACTTGTTGGAAATCCGCGGCCAGCGTGAGCGCGAAGAGGCCGGAGCCGCAGTAGGCATCGACCAGGAAATCCGCGCCGCCGGCCGCGGCCTGCTTCGCGACGTAGCCGGTGAAGGCGGGCAGGATGAAGGGATTGTTCTGGAAGAAATCGCCGGCGAGGAACTGGAATTTAAGCGCGCCGACATGCTCCGTGGCGATGGCGCGGAAGTCGGTTTCCACGCGGTCCTCGGTGGCGCGCAGCAGGACGGTGGCGCCGCGCTTGAAGGAATCCGCCCGCGCGCGCAGGCCTTCGCGGATGGCGGGCAGCTCGCGGTTGATCGTGTCCATGGCGATGGGGCATTGCGGGACATCAACGAGTTGCGAGCGGCGGCCGAAGGCAAGAAAGCCGATCGGGCCAAGGTCGCCATCGCGCGGCTGGGCGAAATGCGGGGTGATTTTCGAGCGGTAGTTCCAGATTTGCGCGGTGGTGAGGCAGGGATTTACCGGGAAATCCAAGCCGGCCATGTGGTGGAGCAGCTCGCCGACCTGGCGGGTCTTCCAAGCGAGCTGCTTGTCGTAGGCGAGGTGCTGGTATTGGCAGCCGCCGCATTCGCCGAAGAGCGGGCAGCCGGGCTCGACGCGGTCCGGCGATGGCTCGACGACGGCGACGAGGTCGGCGTGCGAGCAATTCTTGTCGTTCCGGAAAACCCGCGCCCGGACGGTCTCGCCGGGCAGCGAAAACGGCACGAAGACGACCCAGCCGTCCACCCGGCCGACGCCGGCGCCGAGATTCGCCAGCGCGTCGATCTTCAGCTCGATTTCCTGGTGATACTCGAAGGGCGTCGGGACGAATTTCTTGGGCGGGCGTGGCATGGCGGGCGGAAGATTTCCCGCCAGAGGCCGGATCGCGAGTTTTTTGAATCGCTTGGGCGGCCGCGGCGGAAATTTCGCGAATTCATCTTTTCTAAAGGTTCGGGCGGCTAGGTTGCCCGCCTTTCCGCATGAGATTCGCGACCGTTCCCTTGATTTCCTGCGCCGCCGTCCTCGCGCTCGGCGGCTGCGGCGTGCAATCCACCGCCTTCCGCCAACCGGTCGCGCTGCCCGCGGATTGGAAAAATGCCGCCGGATTTCCCGTCGCCTCCGCGAGCCGGGATCTCTCGCGCTGGTGGGGCCGCTTCGGCGATCCGACGCTTACGAAAATCATTTCCACGGCTCTCGCGAACAGCCCGGACACAGCCACCGCGGCCGCCCGCATCCGCGAAGCGCGCGCCCGGCGGACCGGCGAGGCGGCGGCGTTGTTTCCGACGCTCGGTTACTCGACTTCCGCGAATTCCAGCCGCACGCGGCGGGACGGCATCGGCACGGATACGGGGACGAGCTACAGCGCCGGGCTGAACGCGTCGTGGGAGGTGGATTTGTTCGGGAAAAACCGGAATGCCGTGCAGGCCGCCTCCGCGCAGGTCGGCGCCAGCGAGGAGAATTTCCACTCCGTGCAGGCCTCGCTGGCCTCGGAAATCGCCATCGCCTACACGAATCTGCGTGTCGGCCAAGCGCGGCTCGATGTGCTCTACGACACCATCCGCAGCCGCGAGGAAACCGAGGAACTCGCCCGCTGGCGCACCCAGTCCGGCGAGGCGGACGCGCTGGAATCCAGCCAAGCAACCACCAGCCTGGAGCAGGCCCGGGCGGCGATTCCCGCACTCCAGCAGTCGAACGCGCAGGCCTCGAATTTCCTCGCGCTGCTCGCAGGCAAGCGTCCCGGCGATCTCGACGGCCTGCTGAATTCCCGGCGGAAATCCATCCCCGATCCGCCCGCGCGGCTCGCCATCGGCATCCCGGCGGACGCGCTGCGCCAGCGCCCGGACGTGCGCTTGGCCGGCTACCAGCTCCTCGCCGCCGCGGCGAACACCCGCGTCGCCGAGGCCCGCCGTTACCCCTCGCTCAATCTTTCCGGCTCGCTCGGCACGAACACGCTCAATGCGGGCAAGCTCCTCAATCCGGAAACCGTCACCGCCGGCATCGTCGCCGGGCTCGCCGGGCCGATCTTCGACGCCGGGCGCATCGAAGCGGAAATCGACGCGCAGGACGCCGCCCAGCAACAGGCCTATCAGACCTACCGCTCGACGATTCTAACCGCGCTCTATGAGGTCGAAAACGCGCTCATCGCCTGCCGCCGCACCGCCGAACGGCTGGAAACCCTGGAGCGAGCCACCGCCTCCGCCCAACAGGCCGCCGACCTCGCCCAGCAGCAATACCAAGCCGGCATCACCGACATTCTCACCGTGCTCGATTCGCAGCGCTCGCTGCTCGGCCTTCAGGACAATCTTTACGGCGTCCGCGCCGACCGCACGACCGCATACATCCAGTTATACAAAGCGCTCGGCGGCGGATGGTCCTGAACGAATTTTACCCAGCATGAAATCACCAGACTCCGGCGAGGATCTCGCCACCATCGTTCGCAAGGCGAAGCCCGGCCACCCGTTCCGCAAATGGGTGATCGCGGCGCTCGTCATCGGCCTCGCGGCGGGCGGGTTCTATTACTATAAGAAATCCCAAACGAAGGAGGCCGGTCCGGTTTACGATACCAAGGAACTCACCCGCGGCGATTTGTCACTCATTGTAACCGCCACCGGAAATCTGGCCCCGACCAATCAGGTGACGGTCGGCAGCGAGCTTTCCGGCACCGTTTCCGAAGTATATGTGGATGTGAATGACCAGGTGAAAGAAGGCCAGCCCGTCGCCAAGCTGGATACCACAAAACTCGCCCAGCAAACCGAGCGCGCCCGCGCGCTAATGCTCGTTGCCAAGGCCCGCGTCAGCCAAGCGGACGCCACCTTGCTGGAGAACAACTCGTCGCTCGACCGGCTGGAAGAGTTGCATAAAATCAGCGGCGGCAAGACGCCTTCCAAGGCGGTTCTCGACGGCGCGATCGCCGCCGTTGCCCGCGCCAAGGCGGATTTGGAAAGCGCCAACGCATCCGTGGCGCAGGCCGATGCCGACGTGAAAGCGATCGAGCGGGATCTATCGAAAACCGTGATCCGCTCGCCCGTCGATGGCATTATTCTAACGCGCACGATTGAAGTCGGCCAAACCGTGGCGGCATCCTTCACTGCGCCGGTGTTGTTTCTCATCGCCGAGGATTTGCGGAAAATGGATTTGGTCGTCACCGTGGCGGAAGCGGACATCGGCCGCTTGGAAAAAGGCCAGAACGCCACCTTCACCGTGGATGCCTGGCCGGGCCGGAAATACAAAGCCGCGGTGAAACTTGTTTCCTATGGATCCGTCATCACCAACAACGTGGTGACCTATAACACCGAGCTGGAGGTAACCAATGATGACCTGAGCCTGCGCCCCGGCATGACCGCCACCGCGGACATCGCCGTGGCGGAGCGGGAGAACGTGCTGCTGGTGCCGAATTCCGCGCTGCGCTTCGATCCGGCGGTCGCCATGGCGCTTGGCAAGGGCGATGACAACAAGGACAAAACCTTGGTGGAAAGCCTTTCGCCAGGCCGCCGCTGGCGTGGCGGGCCGAAAGTTCCCAAATCCGCCGCGCACGCCGATGGGCCTCGCGTGTGGACGCTGGAAAATGGCAAACCCGTGGAAATCCCCGTCAAGACCGGCCTGACCGACGGCCGCTTTACCGAAGCCACCGGCGGCGAACTTAAGGAAGGATTGCCACTTATCATAACCGCGAAACCCGCCGTCCAGTCATGACCGGGGAATCCCTCATCCGCCTCCGCGGGCTTACCAAAACCTATGGCAAGGGCGACGCCAAATTCGAAGCGCTCAAGGGCGTGGACCTCGATATCGATACCGGAGAATTTGTCGCAATCATGGGTCCGAGCGGATCCGGAAAATCCACTTTGATGAATTTGCTCGGCTGTCTCGACACCCCCACGGCCGGGAGCTATATCTTCCGGGACGTGCCCATCGAGGGGCTTTCCAAGGACCAGCGCTCGCTCATCCGGCGGCATGCTTTGGGTTTCATTTTCCAAGGATTCAACTTGTTAGCCCGCACCTCCGCTCTGGAAAATGTGGAACTACCGCTGCTTTATCGCGGCTACCCGCGCGTCCGGCGGCACGAGATGGCGCGCGCCGCGCTGGCCAGCGTGGGCCTCTCGGACAAGGAGCGGAACACGCCTTCGGAAATGTCCGGCGGCCAGCAGCAGCGGGTCGCGATCGCCCGCGCCATCGTCACCAACCCGGGCACGCTTTTCGCCGATGAGCCGACGGGAAATCTCGATTCCACCACCACTTTGGAAATCATGGATCTGCTGTGCCGGCTCAATTCCGACCGCGGCATCTCGGTCATCATGGTCACCCACGAGAACGAAGTGGCGGCATACTCGCGGCGAATCGTCCGGGTGAAAGACGGTCTGATTGAAAGCGATGTCACGAACCCGCAGCGCCATTCCGCCGCCCGCTGAGATATGTTTTTTAACGCATTCATCATCGCCTTGCGGGAAATCCGACGGAACCTCATGCGGGCCTTTCTCACCGTGCTGGGAGTCGTCATCGGCGTGGCCGCGGTCATCACCATGGTGACGCTCGGCACCGGTGCTACCGAGATGGTAAAAGAACAGATTTCCAAACTCGGCAGCAACCTCATCGTGCTGCGCCCCGGCCAAGGCTGGGGTTCCGGCGGCGCGCCGCTCTTCAGCGAGGCGGATGTCGGGGAAGTCGGCGCGCAAGTCCCCGGCATCAAGGCGATTTCCCCGATGGCGAGTGCCAACGCACCCGCCGTCTATCTGGAAAACGCCCGCAATAGCGAGGTGCAGGGCGTAGTCCCCGCGTATTTCCCGATCGGCAATTGGGAGCTGGCCGAGGGGCGGTTCTTCGATGAGCAGGATGTGAAGGAAGGTTCGCCGGTATGTGTGATTGGCGAGACAATCCGCAAGGAACTCTTCGGCAGTGAGGATTCCATCGGTAAGAAAATCCGCGTCCGCACCACCTCGCTGATGGTAATCGGCGTCACCGCGGCCAAAGGCCAGGCCGGCTGGGGCGACGATTTGGACGATAACATTATTGTCCCCATCACCACGCTCCAGCGCCGGCTGAATGGGCAGTTATCGAATCAAACTATCAGCCAGGTGATGATATCCGGCGAGGACGGCTACCCCAGCTCCGCCATCCTCGCGGACATCACTTCGCTGATGCGCGAGCGCCGCCACCTCGGCCAGAACCAACAGGATAATTTCTCCGTGATCGACACCGTGCAAATCGCCGATGCGGTCAGTTCCAGCACCAAGGTGATGACTTCGTTGTTAGGTGCGGTGGCGGGCGTGAGCCTGCTCGTGGGCGGCATCGGTATCATGAACATCATGCTGGTATCGGTGACGGAGCGAACGCGGGAAATCGGCATCCGCCTGGCGATCGGCGCGCGGGCGCGGGAGGTATTGTTGCAGTTTCTCGTGGAGGCCGTGACGCTGTCCTGCGTCGGCGGCGTGACCGGGATTTTACTCGCCTACGGGTTATGCAAAGGTCTGGCGAATGTGGTCGGCGCGCCCTTTATGTTCGACCCGAAAATCAACATGATCGCATTCATCTTCTCCGCCGCCATCGGCATCGTTTTCGGCTTCATGCCGGCCCGCCGCGCGGCCGCGCTCGATCCCATCGACGCGCTCCGGCATGAGTAGGATTTCAAATATCGAATTTCAGATTTCAAACCCATGCGCGTCTTGATCGTCGAAGATGACCAGCTCCTCCAGCGGAGCCTCGCGGCCTGCCTGAGGGAAGAAAACTATGCCGTGGATACCGCGGGCGACGGCGAGGCGGGTTTGGGGAAAGCGCTGGCGGCGGACTACGATTGCATCGTCCTCGATGGCATGCTGCCGGTCTTCGACGGCTGGGAGCTGCTGCGC
>JBBSUD010000194.1:0-8858 GCA_038235225.1 Verrucomicrobiales bacterium | reverse complement strand
GACGATCCCGCCGATTGCTTCCTGCCTAAAGGCACCGGCCTGCGGGAAATGGCCACCGTCGCCCGCATGCAGAAAGCCGCCGCCATCATGCAGTGGAAGCTCGAAGGCCAGGCCATCGCCCGCCATCCCGAGTGGGGCATGCAGCACCGCATGCTCCTCCACCGCATCGACTTGGAATCCGGCACCATCGAGGTGGACGGCGTCCGCTACGAACTCAAGGACTCGAATTTCCCCACCCTCGACTCCGCCGATCCCTACGAACTCAGCCCTGCCGAGCGCGATTGCCTCAACCGCCTCAAATCCTCCTTCCTCGCCAGCCAAAAGCTTTGGGAACAGATGCGCTGGATGGTCGCCCGCGGCTCCATGGCCATCACCCGCGAGGAACAGCTCGTCTTCCACGGCTGCGTCCCCGTCGATGAAGCGGGCGAATTCCTGCCCATGCTCGTCGATGGCATCCCGCGCCGCGGCCGCGATCTTTTCCAGGCGATCGACCGCGCCATTTATCGCATGATGGAGGAAACCCCGGCCCGCGCCGATCTCGATCTCCTGTGGTATCTCTGGAGCGGCCCCGCCTCCCCGCTATTCGGCAAGGACCGCATCGCCACCCTCGAGCGCGACCTCATCGCCGACACCACCCCGCACCGCGAAATCAAGAATCCCTACTTCGCCCTCATCCACGAGAAATGGTTCTGCGAGAAAATCCTCGCCGAGTTCGGCGTCTCCCCCGACGACGGCCTCATCGTCAACGGCCACGTCCCCGTGAAAATCGAAGCCGGCGAATCCCCCATGAAACGCAGCGGCAAAGCCATCACCATTGATGGCGCGTTCTCCGAGGCTTACGGCGACCACGGTTATACCCTCGTCATCGAGCCCCGCCGCATCCTCCTCGCCCGCCACCACCACTTCGAGTCCGTCGAAGCCGCCCTCCAGCACGGCGCCGATATCGTCCCCGGCATCACCGTCCTCCGCGAATGGCCCGTCCCTAAAACCGTGGCCGACAGCCGCCGCGGCCGCGACCTCCGCGCCGCCATCCACCAACTCGAACGCCTCATCGAAGCCTACCGCAACCACGACATCCGGCAGAGCACCCCATAACCGTGGCGGCGGTTTCCAACCGCCAAGCCCCGCTATCTCCGTCTTACTCCCCTCCCCCATTCGTAAAATCCGTCAGATTCGTGGCCCCTCTCTCCCCAACCCATTTCAAAAGTAGAAGGCACCACGAATCTCACGAATCCCACGAATGATAAACATTCCTGTTTGCCATTTACCAATCTTCCCCGGACGGTGGCAGCCCAATTTCCTCCCGGCGTTGACCGCGCGCTACATCGTCAGCGAACTTCTGGCCAGGATCACAGGCTATGATTCCCTTGCGAATCACCCAATCCCGCCCGAGACCCTCGCCAAGTATCACACGGCGCCTCCCGTCCACGCATCCGCCAGTTTTTCAGCCTGCTTCAGAACGAGAACAATCGCCTCTTCCTGCCCTTCCGGCGGGTACTTATATTTCCTCAAAAGCTGCCGGATCAAAATCCGCATCCTTGCCCGCACGCTGTCCCGGAACTGCCAATCCACTGTTGTGCTATTCCGCAGCTTCTCCGTTAGTTCACTGGCCAGTTTCCTAAGCGTATCGTCGCCCATGTTCAGCAGCACCTCCGGGCGTTCTGCTAGCGCATCATAAAACGCCTCCTCATCCGGGTTCAGGCCTAACTCTTGGTGGCGCTTCATCGCCGCCTGCATGTCCTGCGCCATCTGGATCATCTCGGCGATCACCTGCGAGCTTTCGATCAAGGAGCGGCGATCTCCGAATCGCCGAAGCCCACGCGCAGTCAGTGGAAAGCGTGTCACCACGTCTCATTGGCATTTTATGGACACGGCGGATCGGAGTCCGCCGCTCCTAGTTCCGCGTCTGCGAGCGGATCTTGTCTTTGAGCAGTCGCACCAACAATTCCACTGCTAGATTCCTCCGCTCCATCCAGCGCACGTCTTCGAGGAACTCATCGGATAGCAGCCCGATGTTCGGCTTATCCAGCCCGGCCATTTGGAAAATGTCCTGCACGTCCTCCGCCATCACCGCGTTGTCCAGAATCTGCTTCAGCGCCGAGTTCTTCTGATCCGCCGTGCGCTTCTTATCGACCACGCCATGCTTCCGCAGCACCCCAGCGATGGCGGAAAAGAATGCCAGCTCCAGATGCAGTTTTCTCGCGCCGTCCAGCGTCGAGCACAGCGAAAACGCCACGTTCGCCGCCGCCATCGCATCGAGGAAACGCTTCTTTCCGTTGCGTTCTCCATCCTTCTCCAAACCGAGAATATGATTCGCCGCATCCGGCAGGAGCAGCATGGCCTTTGTCTTGAAGGCGCGGTAGTCGAATCCATGGAACAACCCGCGCAGCACATCCACCTTTTCCAACAGCTTCTCCAGCGCCTTTTCCGCTCTCAGCGTCAGCTCGCCCTTGCCCTTCGCCTGGGTGTAGATGGCCAGCGCGTTCTTCAGTTCCGCGGCGATCCCGATGTAGTCCACCACCAGGCCGCCGTCCTTGCCTTTGAAAACCCGGTTCACCCGCGCGATCGCCTGCATCAGGTTGTGTCCGGCCAACGGCTTGTCCACATACATCGTGTGGCAGCACGGCGCGTCGAATCCCGTCAACCACATATCCCGCACGATCACAATCTTGAGCGGGTCCTTGGGATCCTTGAACCGCCGCTCCAGCCGCGTCTTCTGCCCCTTGCTGAACACATGATCCTGCAAGGCCCGCCCCTCATCGAAGAGGCGAGGGCCATGGAGGGGAGCGAGCGGGCCGACCGACTTGAACAACCCGGCAGGGTTGGGCGAAGCCCGACGGCGTCAAATGTCCCGGCTCATCGCCACAACTCTTCGTAAGGAGCAAAGACCTTGCTGTCCTTTCTTCTCCCCTCGTCAGGATAGGGGTGGGGACAAGAGTGTCCTCACGCCAATCCGCGGCGAGCTTTACCAATCGTTCCCGCGAGACTTGGCTTCACTACGATCGTTCAATATTGTCCGATATTCGACGCCCGCTCCTCCACCTTTAGTCGGTCGATGACCGTCGCTAACTGCTTCTCCCGCCGAAGGCTTTCTATCTAAAATTACGGCAGGACAACCCGATAGAAACGCCTCGCCGTCCCGACCGGCGGACTATCCACAATCGAAATCACGCCCGACGGATCCGCCGCCTGACTTCGCAAAGGCTGCCAGTTGCCGTCCTCCATATCCGACGAATACTGGATCGTGTATTCCTGCCCTGGGTTGCCGATGAAGCCGACTTCATATCCCCCACCCTCTGCCGCGCGGATCGTGCCGCTGCGTTGCACCGTTTCCATCGTAGGATTGACGGCAAAGGTGCTGCTTGGACCTGCTGCGGGAGCGGTGTTGCCTGAGTTATCGATGGCGGTGCCGGCAACAATCGAAATCCCGAGCGCGCCGTAGCCGGTGATGCCGCTCAGTGTGACCGTGCGGGTAGTCGCCGAACCTGATGTCACGCTGACCGACGCATCGACCGTGCCCGTGCGGTTCAAGGTGACGTCGCTTGCGGAAAGCGTGCTTGAGCTGAAGTTCGCATCCGCATAGGTGACCGTGTAACTCACGGTGCCGCCCGGATTCGCAAGCGTGACGGACGGGTCGCTGATGCTGATGGTCGGTGGCGTGGTGTCTATCTGCACTTCATACGCGCCGATATCGATGGCACCGGAGCTCTTCCGCGCGAAGCCCGATCCGCGCTGATCGTAAGGCGTGTTCGTGGTGTCGAAATTCGGGTCGCCCGCATCAATCGCCGGGCTGCCTGCCAGAAGCGCCCTCGTAGCCGTCGGGCCGCCGTTGCTGCTTTTCAGGATATCGAGTCCCGCGCTCTGGCCGGTGATGTTGTTTGCGCCGGTGATCGTGGCACCGGTGGTGTCTTGGATCAGGTTGTAATTGGCCGATGCGACAATGCCGGAAAGGTCGGGGGAGTTGGTTGCGCTATTGCCTGCCACGATGCTGTTCGTCAGCGTGACCACGGCATTGGCTCCATTGGTATGGATGGCGCCGCCGGTGGTAGCGCTATTGCCGGAAATAGTGCTGTTGGAAATGACCAACGTACCACCGCTCCGGATGGCGCCCCCGGTGCTGTTCGTGCTATTGACGCTATTGCCGGAGAAGGTGCAGTTAACAACGGTCAACGAGCGGTCGAAGGAGTTATAGATGGCGCCGCCGATGCTGGTAGAGGTATCATTGCTGGTAGCGCTGTTGCCGTAGAAAGTAGAGTTCACCACGGTCAGCACGCCCGAGTTGTAAATAGCGCCGCCGAAGTTTTTAGCGGTATTTCCCGAGAGAGTGCTGCTGGCGATGGTCACGGTACCGCCGTTGATGGAGATCGCGCCACCACTATTGCTGGTGACGGTGGGGTTGCCGCCACTCAAAGTCAGCATTGAGAGATTCACCGACCCGCCGTCGATCTTGAAAATGCGGCTGGTGTTGTTGCCCGATACGGTGATGCCGGAGTTGCCCGATGGGCCTTGAATCGTCAGGTTCTTGCCAATGCCCATTTCGGTGCCTGTCAGCGTGATGGTGCCGCTGACGCTGAAGGTGATGACAGCATCGGCGGGCGCATACTTGACGGCTTCGCGCAGGGTACAATTCAATGTGCCGGCGATGCTGTCATCGGTATCCGCGAGGGAGTTGACGATGAAGCTGCTGCCACTTTGCGGCGTGTCCGATTCAAAGGCGCCGATGTCAACACGCCCGGTTTGCACGCGCGCGAAGACGCTGCCGCGTTGGTCATAAGGGGTGTTCGTGGCATCGAAGGCCGGGTCGCCCGCATTGATGGCCGGGCTGCCTGCGAGCAGCGCATGGGTTTTCGTCGGTCCACCGTTATCGGCCAGCAGCGCCAGCTTCGCATCTTGGTCAATGAGATTGTTCGTGCCCGTGATGGTGGTGCCCGAAAGGTTGGCTTCACGGGCGAAGTTGCCGCACACGATGGTGTTGGACATGTTCACCGGTCCGCCATAGATGCCGCCGCCTGATGAAAGGTTGCCGCCGATCAGTGACGTGTTCCTGGTGATGGTGCTGTTCGTGATCGTCGTCGCGCCGGAGTAGCCGATGTAGATGCCGCCGCCCCGACCGTTTCCGCTGCCCGTTGCCTGGTTATCGGACAACGTGCTGTTGGCGATTGTCAACGGGCCGCCGTTGGTCAGGACGCCTCCGCCCGCGCCCCGGGAGATGTTGGCGGACAAGGTGCTGTTCCTGATGGTAATCTGATCGGTGCTGTTGTTGGTATAAACGGCTCCTCCCGCAGTGCTGACGGTATTGCCGGAAAGGGTACAGTTCGTGATGGTCGCAACCGTGTTGCCGTTCAGGGCGATCGCGCCGCCATAGGCGGCAGTATTCCGCAACAGGGTGCAGTCCGCTACCGTCAGGCCGCCTCCGGTCATGAAGATCGCGCCGCCGTATCCGGGGCCAACGGGATTGTCGGAAAAGGTGCAGTTGGTGACCGTTACGGTTCCGCCGGTGATATAGAGTCCGCCGCCGGACTTGAGCGAGCCGAAGAAGGTGCCGCCGCCACCGCTCAGGGTGAGTCCGGAAATGCTCACCGTGCCGGCGCTGATGTTGAAGATGGAGCGTGCCCCGTTGCCGTTGATGCCGTTGAGCTTCAGGCTACCCGCGCCCGGCCCGGTGATGGTCATGCTTCGGGTGATGGGCATCACGCCGCTTGTTGCGGTTGATAACGTGATTGTGCCGGTGACATCGGCCGCGAAGGTGATCACTGGAGCAGTTCCCGCGTTACCGGTGTTGGCATACGCCACCGCTTCACGGATTGAGGTCAGGCCGTCGGTGTTGTTGGCCGCATCGCTGTTGGTATTGACGAGGAGCGAGTTGATTTCCATCGCGCCCAGTGTCGCCGTCGCCGTGTTGGAGTCGGCGCCATGGCTGTCAGTCACCTTGAAGGAGAGCGTCCTCGCCGCAAATCCGCCCGTCGTGCCACTGATGATGCCGGTGGCCGGGTCCAGGGTCAGACCGGTTGGCAGTGTGCCGGTGACAAGGGTGTATGTCAGGGTGTCGCCGCTATCCCGGTCGCTGGCAGGAAGGGTGCCGCTGAAGGCCGTATTGGGAGTTACGATAAATGCCGTATTGACGGCCACGGGAACCCTGTTGGTGAAAGCGGATTCGACGGCGCCCAAGTCCACCGCGTTTGAGACCTTGCGGGGATAGCCTGCTCCCCTTTGGTCATAGGGGGTGGCAACCGCGTCAAAGCCCGGGTTACCCGCATTGATTGCCTGGCTGTTCGAGAGCAGTGCCATCGTCTTGGTCAGGCCGCCGTTGTCCGCCAGCGCTCCCAGGTTCGGGGCAATCCCGAGGATCGTATTGCTTCCAAAGTTCCCTTGGCTACCGGCGTTTTGCACCAGGTTGTAATCGCCACTCACCACGCCCCTGAAATCGCTGCTGTTTCCCAGATAACCGGTGTTCCCAGCTAGAATGCTGTTCGAGAGATTGGTGAAGCTGCCGGCATAATTGCCTTGGCCAATACCGCCGCCGCCGGTACTTCCGGTCGCACTGTTGCCGACAATCGTGCTGCTGGAGATCGTCGTCGCACCGAGGTTGTAGATGCCGCCCCCCTCACCACCGGCGCTATTGCCGGTCAACGTACTGTTCTTCACCGTGAGACTGGCATTGATGGCATTGTAGAGAGCGCCGCCGTTGCCACCGCTGTTTCCAGAGAGCGTGCAGCTATCAATCGTGGCCGATCCCGAGTTGTAAATGCCACCCCCGTTGGTGGCGCTACTGCCGGATACGGTGCAAGATAACAGGGTGAGCGCCCCGCTGTTGAGGATCGCGCCGTCATTGCCGCCGCTTAAAGTGAGCCGTGATAACAAAACGGATCCGCCGCTGATGTTGAAGACGCGACTGGCGCCATTGCCCGATATCGTGACGCTCGAAGCGCCCGGAGAGCCGTTGAACGTCAGATTCTTGGCAATGGCAATTTCACCGCTGCTGAGCGTAATCGTACCGGTCACCGAGAAGTCGATGGTGTCCCCCGGAGCCGCAGCGGCGACTTGCGCGCGCAAACTCCCGGGACCCGAGTCGTTGAGGTTTGAGACCTTCAACCCGGCGGCCTCGGCCGTGTGGGGAATGCACATGGCCATTGGCACCAGGCACATCAAAAGGAAACGGAGGGATTTTGGCATCGCTGCCGATAGACGATGGTTTTCTACTTGCAAGAAAATATCCAGTTGTCTGTAAATGCGTAATTTGCACGATCCCCCGACGCCGGCGAAATCCCCAGCGCACCGAGCGCCTGCACTCCTTTTCTTCTCTGAACAAAGAGAGGAGACGTGCACGCGTTGCAATCCCGGCCGCTCCGTGGCCCTGCCCGTCCTCACGATCCGGATCGCCCCGTCTCCCGGGTTCCAGCCGATCTCCTTGCCGTTGTTAGTCAGCTTCGTGCCCGCCCACTCCGGCCGCAGCGGGTTTCTTCAAATCTTTCTGATCACTGCTCACTGATCACTTGGCACTTCCCCCGCTCCCCAGCTCCGCCCACTTGCTCTTGGCCGATTCCTTGGCGGGTGTGTCTCCTTCTTCTCTTCCCATCAACTCCCAACCCTCAACCACCAACTTCTTCCCCCTCCTCCACGTCATTGTCCAACTGCTCGATCTCCTCGCGGTTGAAATCCAGCTTCGCCAGACACCTCTCGTAATAAATCGGCACCGTCGCCTTGTCGTTTTTCGCATCCTCGATCACCCTTGGCTTGTTGCCGTCTCCGACACCGCGGACTCCATTCGGACATAGCGGCGGAACAACTCCCCGCCAAAGTTCTGCGGATCCCCAGTGACAGCCGTCCTCACCTCGCCAAAGCGGAAGGCATTCTCTCTCGGGCGCACCAGTTCGTTTAAGGCAAACTGGCAGTCTTTCGGACCACGCACCCGCGTGCTGATGCGATTCACTTCCTTACCCATCGCCTCCACCACCGCCGCAAATGCCGCCGCGTCATATCCGGGAAACAGCGCTTTCACCCGATCCGGCATCTGCTCCTCAGCCTGGAAATGCAGCAAACACGGCTGGAGGCAATTCACCACCACACCCACGTTCACCACCTCTCCGGTCTGCGGATAGGGCATGAAACGGAGCAACGCATAGTTGCAGACGGCTTGGGTGGGATTCATGGCAGTTTCCAAAAAGTGTCGGGATCGGTGAAGGGCAATTCCAGCACGGAGATTAATACTAAGGACAATTGTAAAGCAGGGCTCCGCCATGCTTAATCCAATGTCCCGACATTATAGGCTGACCGGAATCACCAATTTCGGGTCCCGTAGTATAATCAGGATTATACCACTTCGGTTGCGCATAATAAACTGGCGAATCGGTCAGAGTGGCATAAATACACATGGCGGCTGAAATGGGCTTCGGCCCGAACGGAGCAAGTGACAATGGGTTCCTATTTGCGATTCGGCAGATCAAGTCAAACGCTCCCGATATGTCCTCAGGAGCCGCTCGACAAATATGGACTGAAGATGATTGCCCATGCCACATTTTACGAATTTCCATCGCGGACTTCCAGACACGCCTAACTGAGCTAACCCTAGCAGGAAAAGGCAAGATTAGAGAAAGATCAGTCTCTGTTTCATCGGCCATCAAATGCTCCTCCAATCCGCCAGGCATAAATCCAACGTTCACCGCAAGCCTCTTTCTCGCTTCTTCTTCCGCAGCCATGTTTATACTCCTGAAGGTAGGTATACTGCCGCGCATGAAGATTTGTGGAAAAGAGATCTTCCCCCCGACCTCGTGTTCCTCTTATCATGCGTGGCGCTAACAATGATCCAAATCCAGCTCACCCATCAGGAAATTCAAGATCTCAACGAGGCCATCGACGAT
>JBBSUD010000193.1:0-8997 GCA_038235225.1 Verrucomicrobiales bacterium | reverse complement strand
TTCCAGAAGGCGCTCGGCGAATTCTTCTCCACCCGCAAGTCGGACGTGCTCGACAAGATCCGCAACGAAAAGCCGGACCTGAAAAAGGACGCGACCATGGTGGACTTGGTCAAACTGGGCATCGAGGATTTCAAGAAGTCCTGGAAGTAAGCAACCTCAGGATTCTGGTTTCTTGAATCTCCCTACCTTTTAGTATGGCCAACCTCCGAGACATCCGCCGCCGCATCAAGTCGGTCAAGAACACCGCGCAGATCACCCGCGCGATGCAGCTTGTCGCCGCCGCCAAGATGAAAAAAGCGCAGGATCAGGCGCTGGCCGGCCGGGATTATGCCAAGCACATCGGCGGCGTTCTCCAGGACATCAGCGAGGGTTTTGGCGATGCCACCCATGCCTTGTTGGAAAAGCGCGCCGGGAATCGGGAACTGATTCTCATCATTTCCACCGACAAGGGACTTTGCGGACCGATCAATACCAACCTCGCCCGAGCCGTCCGCGCGCAGACCTCGGAGAATGCCGATTATGTCACCGTCGGCCGCAAGCTGCGGATCGTGATGGAAAAGCTCGGCCGCAAGGTGCTCGCCGATTTTTCGGTGAAGGATCCGGTGCCGTTCGCAGATGCCCGGGCGATCGCCACGCTACTTTCCAAACAGTTTCTCGAAGGAAATTACGACAAGGTTTCCGTCGCCTACACACGCTTCGTCAACACGCTCAGCCAGCAGCCGGAGATCGTGCAGCTCCTGCCTGTCATCCCGCCGACAGACATGGCGGACGCGACCGACACGAATGATTTCCTGTTCGAGCCGACACCGGAAGACGTGCTCGGCGCGATCCTGCCCCTCTATGTGAATTTCAAGGTCTTCCAAGCCCTGCTCGAAGCCCGCGCCTCCGAGCACTCCGCGCGGATGGTCGCCATGAAAGCCGCCACCGACAACGCGAAGAAGTTCATCAAGGAACTCACCCTCGAATACAACAAGCTCCGCCAGGGCGCCATCACCTCCGAGCTGCTGGAAATCACCACGGCCATGAAGGCGATGGAGTGAAGCTTGTCCAATCCGCGCACCAGCCTATCGTTCCCAGATGAAAGTAGTAACAGAAGAAGAAGCCAGCCGCAATCTGGGCGAACTCGCCGAAAACGCTTGGGACGATCACGACATTGTCCTGATCGCCCGGCCGGGTGGACGTTCTGCGGTCATGCTGTCTTTGGAGCATTACGAAAGCCTCAACGAAACCGCTTATCTCTTGCGCTCTCCCGCCAACGCCGAGCGGCTCATGCAGTCCATCAGCGAGGCAAACCGGGGAAATGCCCGCGAGCGCGAGTTGGTGGAACCATGACGATATGTTTCACCACGGTTGCTTGGGACGATTACCTCTATTCTCAAAAAACCGCCAAAAAGTCAGTCGTTAAGATCAATACTCTCATCAAGGACATTACCCGCTCTCCCTACGATGGACTCGGAAAACCGGAAGCTCTCAAGCACGATCTCTCGGGACTCTGGTCCCGGAGAATCGATAGCGAGCACCGCTTGGTCTATCGGATTTCCGAAGGCTGCGTGATTGTCCACCAATGCCGCCACCATTATTCAAAACCCTGACGACCACCTTCAACTTTCCCCATCACTTCTTCCCATGAGCAATACCGGAACCATCGTCCAGATCATCGGCGCCGTCATCGACGCCGATTTCTCCAAGGCCAGCAAGCTGCCTGAAATTTACAATGCTTTGGAGATCCAATACGTCCTCAACGACGTGGACACCAAGCTCACCCTGGAAGTCCAGCAGCACCTTGGCGATGGCTGGGTGCGCGCCGTCGCCATGTCCACCACGGACGGCCTCAAGCGCGGGATGACGCTCACCGATACCGGCAAGGCGATTTCCGTGCCGGTCGGCCCGCAGGTTCTCGGCCGGATTTTCAATGTCACGGGCGACCTGGTGGATGAAAACGTGCCGCTGCCGAATCCCGAGCATCGCTCGCCGATCCATCGCCCCGCGCCGACGCTCACCGAGCAGTCCGCCACCGCGGAAGTGCTGCCAACGGGAATCAAGGTCATCGACCTCATCTGCCCGCTGCTCAAAGGCGGCAAGGGCGGCATGTTCGGGGGTGCCGGCGTCGGCAAGACCGTCGTCATCATGGAGCTCATCAACAACATCGCCAAGGCGCACGGCGGATTCTCCGTCTTCGCTGGCGTGGGCGAGCGGACGCGGGAGGGTAACGACCTTTACTGGGAAATGATCGAGTCCGGCGTCATCGCCACCGAGCGCGATGAAAAAGGCCACCCGAAGCTCAACGAGCAAGGCAACCCGATCCTCATCGACGGCTCGAAAGTCGCGCTTTGCTACGGCCAGATGAACGAGCCTCCCGGCGCGCGTCTCCGCGTGGCACTATCGGCGCTGACCATGGCCGAGCATTTCCGCGACGAGGCGAATCAGGACGTGCTGCTGTTCGTCGATAACATTTTCCGCTTCTCCCAAGCTGGTTCCGAAGTGTCCGCGCTGCTCGGCCGGACGCCGTCCGCCGTGGGTTATCAGCCGACGCTCTCCGAGGAAATGGCCGGTCTGCAAGAGCGGATCACCTCCACCAACAAGGGCTCCATTACTTCCATCCAAGCCGTTTACGTCCCCGCGGACGACCTGACCGACCCGGCTCCGGCGAACACTTTCGCTCACTTGGACGCCACCGTCGTGCTTGAGCGCTCGCTGGCCGAGCAGGCGCTTTTCCCAGCGGTCGATCCGCTGGCCTCCACCTCAAAAGCGCTCGCCCCGGAAATCCTCGGCGAGGAACATTACCGCGTCGCTCGCGGCGTCCAGCAGGTGCTCCAGCGCTACAAAGACCTTCAGGACATCATCGCGATTCTCGGCATGGACGAGCTTTCCGATGAGGACAAAATGACCGTTTTCCGTGCCCGGAAAATCCAGCGTTTCCTGACCCAGCCGTTCCACGTCGCCGAGGTTTTCACCAACGTCCCGGGCGTGCTCTGCTCCATCGAGGACACGGTCAAAGGCTTCGCCGAAATCCTCGACGGCAAGCACGACGACGTCCCGGAAGGCAACTTCTACATGAAGGGCAACATCGATTCCGTGCCTCGCGACTGAGGATTTAATCCCTCAAATCTCAAATTGGAAATCCGAAGATGCCTCTCCAACTCGACATCGTCACCCCCGAGAAGAACGTTTTCTCAGACGCCGTGGACCACGTGTATCTGCCCGGCGCGGATGGCGAAATGGGCATCCTGCCGTCGCACGCCGGTCTCGTGACCGCCCTCCAGCCCGGGGAAATGCGCTACCTGCACCAAGGGAAAGAGCAGCGGTTCGCCATCGGCGGCGGATTTGCGGAAGTCACGCAGACCAAGGTAGTCGTCCTCACGGACAGCGTCCTCGGCGAGGCGGAAATCGATGAGGCAAATGTTCAAGACGCCATCAAGCGCGCTGAAGAGTCGCTCGCCGGCATGGACCACAGTCTGAATTCCGAGGAGGTCGCGTATCTCCAAGGCGTGATCGCCAAGTCCACCGCCGCGTTGCATTTCAAACGCAAGCACCGGCACTGACCCGCGCCAAGGAGGCTGTCCGCGAAACCGGCCGGCCCGGTTTCTTCCACAACTGCCTTTGCCGTTCCCGGACGGTGTGGCTACCCTCGTGGCGAATGGTTCGCACGCTTTCCCACGCCCGCCGCCGCATGGCCGGGCCCATCCGATTTTCGATATCCTTGGGGTTGGCCGGCTTGATTTTCCCGGCTGTCCTCTTCGCCCAGGCCCCGTCCGTCGCCGGGCCCAAGCTGCCGAAGCAGACGGATCTTGAGAAACGCATCGAGACGCTCTCCACGGCGAAGGACGCCAGCGATGACACGCTCAAGGCGATCGCCGATTATCGCGAGGCCCAGAATTTTCTGCGGGACGCCGCGGCGGCCGAAAAGCAGGCGGAGGATTTCCTCGCGAAGGCAGCTTCCGGGCCTGCGGATCTGGAGAAACTGACAACGCTTCCTGCCGAGCCGGCGGTGGAGCCGCTGCCGCAATCGGCGGGCCTCGACGAGGCAAACACGCGTCTTGAGGCCGCGAAAGCGGCGCTGGCGGAGGCTCGCGCGGCTACCAAGGTGAGCGCCGCGGAGGCGAAATCCCGCGCGGCGCGCCAGGCGGCATTGCCCGGCATGATCGCCGAGGCAAATGCGAATCTGACCGGGCTCGACCTGCCCGAAGCGCCGCTCGCCACCGCGCCGGATCAGGATTTGGCGGCTTACCAGCGCGCTCTCGCACAGCGGCGGTTGCTCTCGGCGCAGGTGAAATCCATGGAGGCGGAGCTCGCTTGGCTGGAGGCAACACCCGCGCTTTTCGCGGCGCGATCCGGCGTTCTTTCGCAGAAATCCGCGCTGCTCGGCACGCAGGTGGACGCGCTCCAACTGCGGGTGGACGAGCTCCGCGTGGCCGCCGCCAGCGACGAGGTGGCCAAGGCCCGCGCCAATGTCGAACGCTACGGCTCCGATCCGGTCGCGGGGGAAATCGCCGCGGCAATCCTTGATCTGGCCGAGCGCCACGGCGGCAAGGACGGCCTGAGCGTGCGAATGGCCGCCGCCGCCGCGGAGCTTTCCTCCTTTGAAACCCGCGCCGACAGGATTTCCAAACAATTCTCCTCCGCCAAGCGCCGGGTGAAATTGCTGGAAGAGGTCGGCCTGCGGATCGATGCCGCCACCGGCCAGTTGCTCCGTTCGCAGCGTCAGATCCTCCCGCCCGAGGGGTTCCTGCGCGACCGGCTGCGGGACACCGTCCAAATTTCCGCGCAGGCGCAAATCGATTTGCTGGCCCTCGACGATCGATTCTCCGAGCTGCTCGCCGCCCGCGCCCCGGCCACGCCGCCGCAGCTTGCGCAGCTTTGGAAGGACCGGCTTGCGGGCCTGCGCCGGCTCATCGAGGACCACCGCAGCTACATCAAGCAGTTGCGATCCATGACCACGGAAATCCGCGGGCTGCTCGGCGTCTCGGTCGATTTCGCGCGATTTGTGGATGAGCGATTGCTGTGGATTCCCAGCGTCCGGCCGATCGGCGCCGACGAGCTGACGATCGAAAAAAATGCGATTCTCGCCTTGGCCGCCGCCGATCCGCTCGCGCCGTTGTTCGAGGACGCCTTGGAAAATTACTGGCTCTGGGGGCTGTTCGGCTTGTTTTGGATTTACCTGGTCGTCCGCCGCCGCGCCTTCCGCGCGAAACTGGCGGAAATGGGCGAAGCGGCCTCCCGCCGGAATTGCACCACCTTCGTGCCGACCGGCTTGGCGCTGCTTCACTCGGTGCTGCTCGCCGCGCCGGTGCCGCTTGTTTTCCTGTTCCTCTACAGCCGCTCCGCCGGGTGCCCGCCAGCTTTCGTTTCCGGACTGCGCAGCGTCTCGGGGTTCTTCACCGTCCTGATTTTCCTGCGCGTCGTCACCCAGCCACACGGGCTTTTGATCGCTCATTTCCGCATGTCCGAGGAGCGGGTCAAGGTGCTGCGGAGAAATCTCAGTTGGTTCGTCCCGACGATGCCGCCGTTCCTGTTTCTGGCGACCTCCCTGCCGCTCGACGCGGGCGCGACGTCGGCCGGGCGGCTCTCGTTCATGGTCGTGGTGGCCATCTTCCTGGTTTTCTTCGCCCGGCTGCTGCGGCCGCGGGAGAAGATGATTCATTGGCAGGGCCACCCGGCCAATCGCTTCGCCAAGGCTTGGTATTTCCTCGGAATCGGCATCCCGCTCGCCCTGATCGCGGGCGCGGCGATCGGCTATTATGCCTCGGTCCAGGAGTTGCGAATCCAGGCCTTGCTGTCCGTCGGCCTGATTCTCGCAACCCTTTTCGTGGCGGCGCTGCTGCACCGGTGGATTCTCGTTTCCCGCCGCCGGCTGGCGGTTCAGCAGGCGCTGAAACGCCGCGCCGCCGCACTTTCCGAGCGCGATGCCAAGGAGGCCGAGCCGGGGGAAAAACCCCAGAATGTCGCCTCCTTGGAGGAGGTGAAAGCCAATGCAGTCAAGGTCGTGGAAGTCGAGGAGCAGACCACGCGGCTGGTCCGGGCGGCGGCCATTGCGGCGATCGCATTCGGCCTGCTCGGCATCTGGCGGACGGCGGTGCCGGCGCTTTCCGCCTTTGATCGGGTGACGCTTTGGACCGAGAAATCCACTCCTGCCACAGCTCCGGAAGCGGCGGCGCCCGGCGTGATACCCCTGCCCCCGGCGGCCGCCGCGGAGGGCGCCAAATCCACTGAAACCGTGCCCGCGGACGAAGACGCCGTGCCCGACGACGGCCGCGTCACGCTTCAGGATCTCTCGCTCGCCTTCGTGATTTTGTTCCTGACCGTCGTCGCCGCGCGGAACATTCCGGGCCTGCTCGAGCTGGCGGTTTTCCGCCACCTGCACCTGCCGCCGGGCAGCAGCTTCGCTTTCACCACCAGCTTCCGCTACCTCATCGTCGTCATCGGCGTCGTCATGTCGTTCGCGAAAATCGGCATCGACTGGGGAAAGGTCCAATGGATCGCGGCGGCCATCACGCTGGGTATCGGCTTCGGATTGCAGGAAATTTTCGCCAATTTCGTCGCCGGACTGATCATTCTGTTCGAGCGCCCGATCCGGCTGGGCGACGTGGTCACGATCGCCGGCGTGGACGGGCGCGTGACGCAAATCCGCATCCGCGCGACGACGATCCGCCAGTTCAACAGCCGCGAGCTGATCGTCCCGAACAAGGAATTCATCACCGGCCAGCTCGTCAACTGGACGCTCAGCGACAATATCCTGCGCGTCGAGGTGCCGGTCGGCATCGCCTATGGCTCGGACACCGAGCTGGCGCGCGAACTCCTGCTCAGGGCTGCGGAGGAAAATCCGCGGATTCTCGACGAGCCGGCGCCGATCGCCGTCTTCGAAAACTTTGCCGACAGTTCGCTGGCCTTCACCTTGCGCGCCCACGTCGGCAGCGTGGACGATTTGCTGCCGGCCAAGAGCGAGCTGCATTTCGCCGTGGACAAGGCGTTCCGCGCCGCCGGCATCGAGATCGCGTTCCCCCAATCGGACATCCACATCCGCTCGTTGCCGGGGGGCGCCGAATTTCCCAGCCCGCTGGAACCAGAACCCCGCCCCACCGATGCCTGAGCCGGGAAATCGCATCCACGGCGGCGGCTTGGCGGGCTGCTGCCTGGCGTGGGAATACTGGGAGCGCGGTGCCGATTTCCAGCTCAACGACCGCGGCTCCGGCGGCAGCTCGCGCATCGCCGCCGGCATGATCAACCCCATCACCGGCAAGAACTTCGAGCCGAGCTGGCGGATCGCGGATTTCCTGCCAAGCGCGATCGCGTTCTACCGGAAAATCGAGGCCCGGCTGGGTCGGCAGCTCTGGTTCCCGCTGCCGGTCCTGCGCCTGGCGGGCACGGACAAGGAATGGCGGAAAATCGCCTCCAAACTCGACAGCCCGTGGGTCGCCGGTATCGCCGATCCGCCGCCCGGCTGGGCCGGCGCGGTGGAAGTACGAGGCGGCGGTCGGCTCGACGTGCGGGGATTTGTTGAGGGATCGCAGGAATTTTTCGGGCGCGCCGGCCGCTTTGAGCGGGGCGAATTCCCCCAGGATTTCCCGGCAGTCCGCTGCGATGGCGCGGCCGGCCTGATGACCGGAATTTACGGCCCGCATCGCTGCGCCAAGGGCGAAATCCTGACGCTGCGGGCGGCAGCTTGGGCCGAATCCCACATCCGAATCGGCGCGGGCGGCTGGTTGGTGCCGCTCGGCGGCGGATTGTTCAAGGCCGGCTCGACCTACGAATGGAACGAATTGGACGACCTGCCCACCGAAGCCGGCCGAATCCGCGTGGCGGAAATCGCGGCCCGGCTTGGCGGCGGCGGCGATTTCGAAATCGTGGCGCACGATGCAGGCATCCGCCCGATTTTGCGCCGCAGCCAGCCGCTCATCGGCCCAATGCCAGACGGCGGCTGGATGTTCAATGCGCTGGGTTCCAAGGGTTCGCTCTATGCGCCCGGCATGGCGGCGCGGCTGGCGGACTGGATTCTCGATGGTCGCGAACCAGAGGCGGAAGTGGATTTCCGTGAGTTTCAGAAGATCGATTCAACCGCAGATGGACGGGATGGACGCAGATGAAGAAGGATGTGGAATCCAGTGTGGACGCCCATTTCCCGCCCCGCCCGACCACGCTGGCCCAGGAATTGCTGCGCCCGCATTTGGCTGCCGGCGACCTCGCGATCGACGCCACGGCGGGCAATGGCCATGACACGGCGTTCCTCGCGGAATGCGTCGGGGCGGGCGGCCGGGTGCTGGCGTTCGACGTGCAGCCCGCGGCCGTGGCGGCGACCCGCGACCGGCTGGAAGCAACCGGGCTGGCGGCGCGGGCGGAGATTTTCCACGAATCCCACGCCCGGATGGCGGATCGCGCCGGGGCGAAATCCGCTGCAGTGGTCATGTTCAATCTCGGCTACCTGCCCGGCGAGGACCACACGCTGACGACCTCCGCAGGCGAAACATTGGAGGCGCTCGAAGCCGCGGCGCTCGTCCTGAAGCCCGGCGGATTTCTCTCCGTCATCTGCTACCCCGGCCACCCCGGCGGCGATGCCGAGGCCGCCGCGGTCGAGAAATGGATGACCGCCAAAACCGCCGCCGGTTGGCGGATCGCCCGCTATGGCGCGATCGGCACCCGCCGTCCCGCGCCATTCCTGCTGCTCGCGCGCACCGCCTAACCGGCCTGCGCGTGCTCCTCGTGGGAGAGGATTTCCAGCAGCGCGTGGACGCCGCGCGCGCCGGCGGCGGCCTTGAGCAAGCCGCGGATCGCGCCCGCCGTCCGGCCTTCCATGCCGATGAGCAGGGCCACGTCGCGCTTCACCATCACCAGCCGGAAGCGCAGCACCTCGCTCTCGATTTCCTCGACTTGGATCCGGCAATGGTTCGGCTCGGCAATGAGATTCACGACCACATACTCGAGGAAATTCTTCAGCCGCCCGGTCAGCGCGACCATCTCCTCGTGGGTCGGCCCGCCGCTCGCCGGCGTCGCGGCCTGCTCGAC
>JBBSUD010000192.1:0-9061 GCA_038235225.1 Verrucomicrobiales bacterium | reverse complement strand
GCGGCGCTCGATCGACATGCTCTCGGGCATCGTCAGAATGCAGCGGTAGCCCTTGGCGCGAGCGATGAATGCAAGCGCGATACCGGTATTCCCGGAAGTTGGCTCGATGATCAATCCGCCGGGCTTGAGCTTTCCGTCCCGCTCCGCGGCTTCGATCATATACTTCCCGATGCGGTCCTTGACGCTGAAGAGCGGATTGAAAAACTCGGCTTTCACACAGACTTCGGCATCGAGCCCCTTGGTCAGATGGTTCAGGCGGATCAGTGGTGTGTTGCCAACGGTGGCAACCATGTTTTCAGCAATGTTCATAGTGGTTTTATTCGAGTTCGGGGGAATCATGGTAATGCAATCCGCCTGAGTCAAGGCGTGGGCACGGCTCCGTTTCTTCGGGCCCGCGCGGGCATGTTTTCCAAGGTGACAAAGCCACCTCCCTCCGATACGCCTGTCCCGATAAATGCGATTACCATGGAATACCAAAAAAATCCTTCGGGAGGTTCTCCATCAAGCTGGTGAATGATTCGATAGGCTCAAATCTGGAAATCCGGAGCGCCTGAGTCGAGGTGGAGGCCGCACTCGAATTTCTCGCCGTTGAAACGCGTGGCTTCGATATCTCCGTCCTCCACCGGACGGGTGCTGTGCCAGTCTCCCATGGTCACATAACCTTGTGCGGCCAGCGGGTGGCGCGGCAGATCGTTCTGATGGAAATACAAATCGACTTGCGCGTCCGCCCAATCGAGGATCGGATATACTTTCGCGGTTTTCTTCTGGCGTTCTGCAAACGGGCGGTCGATGCGGGATTTCGATTGCGACCGGCGCAGGCCGCTGAGCCAGACATCGGAACCGGTCTCCCGGAGTGCGCGGTTCATCGGCTCGATTTTCGTGAGCAGTCCATAGCGCTCCGCGCCGTCTTTCCCTTCCTCCCAAAGATTGCCCCACAACGCCTGGAGGCGGGCGGCGGAGACTTTGGGTTGATAGACGCGGAGGTCCAGGTCCAGCCGCGAGGCCAGTTCGTCGGCATAGCGATAGGTTTCTGGGAATAGAAAGCCGGTATCGATAAAGACGATGGGAATCTTCGGCGCGTGCTCATGGATGAGATGAAGCATCACCGCGGACTGGATTCCGAAACTGGTAGAGGCGATGAGCCTTTCGCCATACCTTTCATACAAGGACCGCATGCGCTCGCCGGCCCGCAGCGGCGCGAGCGTGGCGGAAAGCGCGGCCGGATCGACTTCCGCGATTTCGCCGGCAGGCAAATCTAGTGCGAGTGCTTCCATAATACAGCGAAATAGGTTCAGCCGGTAACAGCGAGGGCTTCCGGCTTGATGTTTTTATGGAAATCCGGCCCTTGGATAGTTTCGGCCACCAAGCCGATACGGATGCAGAAATCCCCGAAGCGCTCGCCATCATTCCGCTCTTTGGCATAACGCGCGAAAATCGGCGAGAGCGTTTCCTTGATCTCGCCGTCGGTGACATCCTGGCGGTAAAGCTTGGAAAGCCGCTGGCCGTGAAATCCGCCACCGAGATAGAGATTGTAGCGACCGGGCCCGCGGCCGACGAAACCAATTTCCGAGATATACGGACGGGCGCAGCCGTTGGGGCAGCCGGTCATGCGAATGGTGATGGCATCGTGGCGCAATCCGTTCTCCTCCAGCGAGTTTTCGAGTTCGGCAAGGACATCGGGCAGATGCCGCTCGGCCTCGGCAAGCGCCAGCGCGCAGCTAGGCAGGGCGACACAGGCGAGCGCGTTGAGGCGCAGGCCGCTTCGCAAATGGCTATCCTCGATATTATATGCTTCCAATAATTTGGAGATGCCGTCCCGAGTTGCTGGTGATATATTCGCGATAATGAGATTCTGATTTCCCGTGAGCCGGAAATCGCCGGTGTGGATTTTTGCGATTTCCCGCAAGCCGGTGCGCAGCGGATAGCCCGGCACGTCGAGCACGCGGCCGCCCTCCACATACAGCGTGAAGTGGGAGTTGCCGCTGGGATCCTCGATCCAGCCGAAACGGTCGCCGTTGTCCTCGAATTCAAAAGGTCGCGCGGGTTCCAAATCGTAGCCGAGATATTCATTCAGCTTCGCTAAAATCCAGTCCGGCCCGTGGTCGTCCACGGTATATTTGAACCGGGCGTGGGCGCGATTGGTGCGATCGCCGAAATCCCGCTGGATGAGCACGACTTTCTCCGACACATCGACGATTTGCTCCGGCTTGCAGAAACCGATGAGATCGGCAACGCGCGGATAGGTCGCCTCATTGCCATGGGTCGAACCCATGCCGCCGCCGACGGTCACGTTGTAGCCGGCAAGTTTGCCATCTTCGACAATCGCGATGAATCCGAGGCAATCCGCATAGATGTCCACGTCATTGGAGGGCGGTACGGCGATGGTGATCTTGAATTTCCGCGGCAGGTAGGTTTTGCCATAAATCGGCTCGACCTCCTTCTCACTGGTGACAATTTTCTCGCCATCCAGCCAGATTTCATGATATGCGCCGGTGTTGGGCGTTAGGTGGATCGCGATCGCCCGGGCATCGTCCATGGCACGGGCATGCACTTCCGATAGATAAGGATTCGGCGCGCACATCACGTTCCGGTTCACATCGCCGCAAGCGGCGATGGTGCTCATCGCCACTTCATTCACCTCGGCGATGGTGCGCTTGAGATTGGATTTAATCACGCCATGGAATTGGAACGATTGCCGGGTCGTCAGCTTGATGGTGCCATTCGCATACTGCGTGGCGAGGTGGTCGAGCTTGATCCACTGGTCCGGCGTGGTCACACCGCCCGGCGCGCGGACGCGGATCATGAAGGAATACGCCTTTTCCAGCTTGTGTTTGCGGCGATGCGGTCGCAGATCGCGGTCATCCTGCTGGTAAGTTCCGTGAAATTTCAGCAATTGCTGATCGTCCTCCGACATGGAGCCGGTTGACTGGTCACGAAGCCCCTCGGCGATGGTGCCGCGGAGATAGTTGCTGCGAACCTTCAGAGATTCGTTGGCGGAGAGTTGTGTCTCAGACATATTCGGGAGATTGGTTCCAATGGTTGGTATCAATAAACATCGCGCTGATAGCGTTTGGATTTCTTCAGTGCCTCGACATAGGCCTCGGCGGCCTCGCGATCGACGCCACCTTGGAATTCGACTACGGAAATCAGCGCCTCATGCACATCGTGCGCCATGCGGTTGGCATCGCCGCAGACATAGAAATGCGCGCCATCCTCGAGCCAGCGGTAGAGTTCCTCCGCGCGCTCGATGATGCGGTCCTGCACATAGATTTTCTCCGGCTGGTCGCGGGAAAACGCGAGGTCCAGCCTGGTCAGCGCGCCGGATTTCAAATGCTCCTGCCATTCGAGCTGATAGAGGAAATCATACATGTAGTGCTGGTCCCCGAAGAACAACCAGTTCTTTCCCGCCCCGCCTTGCGCGGCGCGGTGCTCGACGAAGGAGCGGAACGGCGCGACGCCCGTGCCGGGGCCGACCATGATAACCGGCGTGTCCGGGTCGGCGGGCAGGCGGAAATTCTTATTCGGCTGGACGAACACCGGCACCGCATCGCCCGGCTTCACGAGGTCCGCGAGATAGGTCGAGCAAACGCCTTTCCGCTGGTGTCCAAATGATTCGTAGCGGACGGCGGCGATCGTCAAATGCACTTCGTCCGGATGCGCCAGCGGACTGGACGCTATGGAATACAAGCGCACCGGTAGTTTGCGGAAAATGCTGGCGAGCGCGTTGGCGGGCAGGCCTTGCGGCGCGAATTCCTCCAGCGCGTCCACGATTTCCCGGTCCTGCATCCATTCCTTCAACTGCTCCCGCGAGTCGTCGGTGAGAAGTTCGCGCAGGACGGTCGAGCCGCTGACATCGGCGAGCTTGGTGAGCACGCCGCGGGAGATCGCGGTGATGTCATAGTCCTCGCGCAGCGCGTCGGCCAGGAGTTTGGGGCCGATATTTTTCACTTCGACCTCCTCATTGCCCGTTAGTTTCGCCGCTTCGACAATCGCCTTGATGGCATCCGGCGCATTCACCGGCAGCACCGCCAGCGCGTCGCCGGGTTCGTAGCTGAGGCCGGATCCGGCGAGTGAAAATTCGACGTGGAGGGTTTCCTTCGCCGTGCCTTCGCCATTGAGCAGCACGGTATCCAGCGTCTCCGCAGGGAAGGGATTCTTCTTGCCGAACTCCGTTACAGGAAATGCGGCCGGTGCCACATAACTGGCGGGCGCGACAGCCGGCGCTTCCGGCGAAAGCTCTTCCAGCGCGCCATCGAGCCACTTCGCGAACGGTTCCTCATAGTCCAGATCGCAATCCTGCCGCGGGAAAATCCGCTTGGCCTGCATGGATTCCAGCCGCGCGTCCACATCCTTGCCGATCTGGCAGAATCGCTCGTACGACGTGTCTCCCAACGCGCAAACCGAGTAGCGCACATTGGAAAGGCTGAGCTCGGCGCTCATGAAATCCTTGTAGAATCCGACCGCCGTTTCGGGCGGATCGCCCTCACCCCAGGTCGAGACGACGACCAGCAGATTTGCCGATTTCGACAAATCCGCGGGCGAAATCTCCGACATATTCTTCATCACCGCTTGGAATCCGCGCTTCTTGGCCGCCTTCACCGCGCGGTCGGCCAGCTCTTCGGAATTTCCGGATTCCGTGCCATACAGCACCGTTAGTTTGCCGGCGGAAACGGCGGCTGCGGGCCGGGCGGCGGCGGGCGCTCCCGAGGCGGCGAGAAATCCGCTGAGCCAGCCGCGCTGGACAGGATCGAGGCCGGCGAGAAGCGATTCCAGCGCCTGGCGCTGGGCGGAATTGAATGGGGCGTGCTCGGGAAGCATAATCCTTAGTTAATTACCTTGAATTGTAAGGTTGCGGCGGGAAAGTGGTTTGGCGCGCCTCACCGCGCAACGCTTTTTTCGGAAAAATGCGGCGTCGGCGCCTTCACGGAGCGAGCTCGATCGGCATCGGCCAGCGATTTCTCCGCACTGCCGCGGCCGTGGGGAAGCTTGTGCGCGCGGTCGGACGTTTCGACCTTGCCAGCGGAAAATCAGCCGAACAGCCTGTCGCCAGCTTTGGAAGTCGTCCTTTCCAACATCCAACCCATTCCGACTCATGTCATTTTCCTCAGCGAACGAAAAAATCGGCCGTTACCGGTGGACCATCTGCAGTCTCGTATTTGCCGCGACCACCATCAATTACCTCGACCGGAACGTGCTCGGATTGCTCAAGCCGATTCTGTCGGAATCCGGCGTCTTCGGAGCGATCAAGGCCGACCAGGAAACCAACTACGCCACGGTCGTCATCTGCTTCCAGATCGCCTACGCGATCGGCCTGTTGATGGCTGGGAAAATCATCGACAAGGTCGGCACCAAGTCCGGCTATGCTTACTCCCTCATTGGCTGGAGTATCGCGGCGGTCGGCCACGCATTCGGCCACCATACTTGGAGCTTCGGCTTCTGGCGGGCCGCGCTCGGCGTCACGGAAGCCGGAAATTTCCCCGCCGCCAACAAGACCATCGCCGAGTGGTTTCCCAAGAAGGAACGCGCCTTCGCCACCGGCATCTATAACTCCGGCGCGAACATCGGGTCCATCGTCGCTCCGCTGTCGGTCCCTTACATCGCCCACGCCTGGGGCTGGGAATGGGCGTTCGTCATCACCGGACTCGTCGGCTTCACCTGGCTGATTTTCTGGTATGCCACCTATGACACGCCGTCCGCGAAACTCGCGAAAGGCCAGCTCTCGCAGCCCGAATACGACTTCATTCATAGTGACATGGACGAGCAGGCCGCCGAACAAGCCGCGGGCGGCCAGGACAAGGTGCCTTGGCTCCGCTTGCTGCAATTCCGCCAGACTTGGGCCTTCGCTCTCGGCAAATTCCTCACCGATCCCATCTGGTGGTTCTTCCTCTTCTGGCTGCCCTCCTATCTCAATGGCGAGAATACCCGCCACATCGCCGGATATATGGCGGAAAATCCCGGATTTACTGGAGACACCGCAAAAATCCCCGGCGTCATCAGTTGGGAAATCGCGCTTGCGGCCATCTATACCATTTCCACATTCGGCTCCATTCTCGGCGGCTGGTTGCCTAAACACTTCATCAATCGCGGCATGGATGCCAACAAGGCGCGCAAGCTGACCATGTTCATCATCGCCCTGTTCCCGCTCGGAGTGATATTTGCCTCCAAGCTCGGCCAAATCAATCCATGGCTCGCCGTGCTGACCATCGCGATCGCCTGCGCCGGCCACCAAGCATGGTCCGCCAACATTTTCACCACCGTGTCGGACATGTTTCCGAAGCGCACCGTAGCCTCCGTCACCGGCATCGGCGGCATGGCCGGCGCCGTCGGCGGTATTCTCCTCGCCTACGCCGCCGGCGCGCTGCTCAACCACTTCACGAAGCTCGGCAACGTCCAGCTCGGCTACGGCATTCTCTTCGTGGTTTGCGGCAGCGCCTATCTAACCGCTTGGATCCTGATGCACTTGCTGGTGCCGAAGTTCCGGAAAATCGTGCTCTAACGAACTGCGCGGCGGGCCGGCGCCGCATGCCCCGGCATGGCGGTGCCGCGATTGACAATTCGCGAGGCAGCCTACCCGGGGAGTGCGGCATTCACGTGAGCGGATTTCCCGCCTCACCCCAGCGGGAATTCCCCGTCGTCATCCACGCCGTGCCAGCCGAGGCGGCCGAAGGCACGGAGCAAGGAGGCGACGGGTTCGCCATCTTCCTCGTCCTCGCCGTGCTCGATGGTGGCGGAGGAGCTCATGCCGCGGTTTGAGTCGATGCTGATGACGGTGGAGTAGCTTTCCAAGTAGATCCAATCGCCCCAGGATTTGCTCTGGTGGCGGGGTTCGAGGTGCTCCTTGCGGAGGGAATCGAGGATTTCATCAATGGTGCTGGGTGCTGAATTTTCGGGAAGGCGGACGAGGGTTTCCATAATGGGGACTAAGGGACTGAGGGTGGGCCGGAACGGCGGAGAGGGATTTCTGCCGGAAATCAGCGGCCGGGTCGAGGTTCATTCGCGAAAGTCGCCTCGTGGAGGTCGAAGTACGCGCCGCCGAGCGCGAGCAGCTCGTCATGGGTCCCTTGCTCCACGAGCTTGCCGCGGTCCAGCACACAGATCCGGTCCGCCTTCTGGACGGTGGAAAGCCGGTGGGCGATGACGAAGCAGGTGCGGCCTTCGCGGAGGCGGTCGAGCGCCTCTTGGATCAATCGCTCGGTGCGGTTGTCGAGCGCGGAAGTCGCCTCATCGAGCAGCAAGAGCGCGGGATTTTTCAGCAGCGCGCGGGCGATCGAAAGCCGCTGGCGCTCGCCGCCGGAGAACCGGCTGCCGCGCTCGCCGGCGAGGGTGTCGAGGCCTTCCGGACTGGCGCGGACGAAGCCGGCGGCATTGGCGGAATCCAGCGCGGTCCAGAGTTCCTCATCGGTGGCGTCGTGCCGGGCGAGCAGGAGGTTCTCACGCAGGGAGGTGTTGAACAGGAACGACTCCTGCGTCACATAGCCGAGCTGGTCGCGCAGCCATTCCTTGGAAAGTTCCTCCAGCGGCGTGCCATCGATGACGATCCTGCCACCGCTCGGTTCGTAAAATCGGGTGAGCAGGTTCAGCACCGTGGATTTCCCCGCGCCGGTCGCTCCAACCAGCGCGATTGTCTCGCCGGGCAGCGCCTCCAGCGTCAATCCGCGGATGACCGGCGCCTCCTCGCGGAAGGTGAACGACACCTCCTCGAAGCGGACGTTGCCCCGCATTTCCTCCGGCCGCGTGCCATCGGTGAGGTGCGTCTCGTCCGGCGTGTCGATGATTTTGAAAACCCGCTCGGCCGAAACGATGCCACGCGTAAAGGTCTGGGAGAGCGTGTTGATCCGGGAAATCGGGTCGAAAAGGAAGCCCCACGCCACCAGGAAGGACACCACCACACCCTTTTCCAATTCCCCGTTGAGCACCGACCACGAGCCGTAAGCGACCATGATGATGATGCCGGTTTCCGCAATGAATGACACGCCGGGCCAGACCAGCGATTGCCCGCGCATTACAGTGAGCTGCGTGTCGTTGGCCCGGCGGGATGCCTTGTCGAAGGTCTCCAAGGCCTTGGGTTCCACCGTGTAGGCTTTGATTTGGCGGATGCCGGCCAGGTTGTCGTGCAGGATGGCGTTGAGCGCGGAATTCGCCTCCGAGGACGCCCGCCACATCGGCTCCGAGCGACGGCTCCACCAGACCGTTAGGATCGCGATGAACGGCAGCGGAGCGATCGTCACCAAGGTCAATTTCCACGAGAAATAGAACATGTACCCGATGACGACGATGAACTGCAGCAAAGCGGCGATCGCCTGATCCACGCCGTCGATCATGATTTTATTCGTCGTCGGCACGTCGTTGGCCACGCGGGACATGATTTCCCCGGAGGAGTTCACGTCGAACCACTTGACCGGCAAGCGCTGGAGCTTGTCGTACACCTCGACGCGGATGAGATGGGTGAGCTTGAGGTCGAGCGCGTTGTTGAAATAGGTGCGCAGCGTGAAAAGCAACTGCCGCATGGCGATCGCGCTGATACCGATGGCCGCGGTGGAGACGATTAAATCGGGCCGGTTCTTGTCGATGATGACGTCGATGAAGCGCATCGTGACACCCGGCAGCACCAGCACGAGCAGGGTGCAGGCGGCGGCCATGAGCAACGAAAGCCCGCTGCGTAGCGGGAACCGGAAGGTGTAGCGGAGAATCCGCAACAGGATGACCATGTGCGGAGTAGAGCAGCGCATCGGGCGTTTGGGAAGCGCTCGCACGCGGCGCATGGGAGAAAATCCGCAAGGCCGTGGAGGAATCTCCGGCTTGCGTTTTGGCAGGATGGGATTTCCGTCAGGCACCATGAAAACGGTCTGGCAGGAAAGACCGCCATCGTAACCGGCGGCACCGGGTTCACCATCGCCACCGGCCTCGCGCGGGCCGGGGCCACGGTCGTGCTGAACGGCCGCAAATCGGGTCCCCGTGACTGACTCGGAGAGCCAGCCACGGGTCCCACACCACCGTGCGTACGGGTCCGTACACGGCGGTTCCGCACAGACGCGGGACAAGCCCGCGTGAGGAAGCGGGC
>JBBSUD010000191.1:0-9135 GCA_038235225.1 Verrucomicrobiales bacterium | reverse complement strand
CGTTGATCATGAACGCATTTGTGGCGCTCTCCCGCGTGTTCCCGAGAGCGCCGGAAATGGCCGAGCTTGGAGTTCGCAGGCCACGACACTGCCTTGGATTTGCATCAGTCGGTGCTTCGCAAATCTAAAGCGGTGTGGCGCATCGCTTCCCACCGCGTTCCAAGGTCGGGGAGCCGCTAGCGAAATCCGCTCAATCTTCCGATTCCGCTTTGCTCCGGACGAACAGCAGGAACGGCGCGCCAAGCGCCAGCGTAACGAGCGCCACCACCGGCCACACGCGCACCGGCTTCAACGGATACGGACCTTGCCGGAGCGATTCCATATATTCGCCATGGAGATCCGCCGCGGCTTCCGCATCGTCCTCCGCCACCGCCACCCGCACGCCGCCGATGGCATTGCTGTAGTGCCAAGCGAGTTGGGCGAAATGCTCGTCGAACAGGGTGGCCGCGATGCCGCGGGATTCCAAAAACATGCGGAACAGATGCGCGTCCTCGGACTGGGTGAAACTGGCGATGGTGATCATGCTCATTTCATCTAGGAGATTTCCCGGCAGCTCACGGTTTCACCCGATAGTGGCCGGTGAGTTCGAAATCAAACAGCCGGTTTTCCTCCCGCGCGCCGCCGCCGATATTATGAATGACGAGCGGCGCGCCCTCCACCGATTTCCTGTCGCTCACGATCATGACATGCGGAAGGTGCGGCGGGACGGTGCAGGTGACGATGTCTCCGGGCAGGAAATCCGCGGGGGTTTTGGTCAGAGGCAGTTGCCATCCGCGGCGTTTGAAATACAACCGCAAGTTCGGCACGCGGCGGTGGTCGATGTTCTTGTCGGGCCGCTTGAGGTCCCAGTTTTTCGGATATGCGGAGAAATGGGCGGCCATGTCTTCGTGGACGAGTTTTTGCAAATCCGATTCCATGGCCGTCCGCAGGGCGCGGATGACAACATCCGTACATACACCGCGATCTTCGGACACGTCGCCACCGGGATAGGCGAGCGTGGTGTATGCGGGATCGTAACGAGTGGTAACGCCGACCTGTTTGCGGGCCGCGGCGGCGATATCGTCTCCGGTGCCGGCATGAAGCGGCATCGCGCAAAGAAGAATGGGTAGGAGGAATCTTGTCATGATTTCCATCATCATCCGGCGGCTCGGTGGAAATGGAAATGAGAATCGCGGGCAGGTATTTCCCGGGTTTTTCAAAAAACGCGGATGCATGGTCCTTTGTTAGTTGGCCGATGCGTTGATTTTTTGAAAATCCCGGGAGTTCCCCACCATTCCCATGTCGAACCAACATGTTTCCCACAGGCCGGATTCCGCTGGCCAGCGGCTTGGGGAAATGCTTTCAACGCCGCGCGGACGATCCGTCCCGCTACGATGAACGATTCCACAGCAGGCCATGCAGGCCATTCCCCCAAGCTCGCGATCACGACGCTCGCGGCATTGGGCATCGTGTTCGGAGATATCGGGACAAGTCCTTTGTATGCGTTCCGCGAGTGCTTTTCTTCGGAGAACGGCCATGGCGTCGCGCCGGATCCGGCAAATCTCGTGGGTGCGGCCTCACTGATCATTTGGTCGCTCATCATGGTGGTGACGGTGAAATACCTGCTCATCATCCTGCGCCTCGATAACAAGGGCGAGGGCGGTGTGCTCGCGCTTTCCACACTCATTCGCAGCGCGCTGCGCAGCCTCGGCGGCAAGGATCCTAAGAAAATCCTGCTATTCGGACTGGCCGGCGCCTCGCTGATTTATGCCGACGGCATGCTCACTCCGGCCATCTCGGTGCTGAGCGCCGTCGAAGGCCTGAAGGAAAGCGCGCCGGTGGTGGCGCACTGGACGGTGCCGCTCGCCGTGACGTTGTTGATCGGGCTGTTCTATATCCAGCGCTTCGGGACCGGTAGTGTGGGCAAATTGTTCGGGCCGGTGATTTTGGTATGGTTCGGCACGCTGGCCGCGCTCGGCGTTCACGCGATTGGGGCGCATCCGGAAGTGCTGATGGCGATCGGTCCGTGGAAAGGAATCCTGTTTCTCGTACACGAATGGCGGCATGCGTTTCCGCTGCTTTCCGCAGTGTTCCTGGCGGTGACGGGCGGTGAATCTCTCTATGCGGACATCGGCCACTTCGGGACCAAGCCGATCCGCATGGCATGGTTCATGGTGGTATTCCCGGCGCTGGCATTGAATTATCTGGGACAGGCCGCGCTGCTCACCGCGGACCCGTTCGCAATCCGCAGCCCGTTCTTCCTGCTCGCGCCCGAGGGATTGCAACTGCCGCTCACCATTCTCGCAACCGCGGCCGCGATCATCGCCAGCCAAGCGCTGATTTCCGGCGCGTTTTCCCTCACGGCACAGGCCGTGCAGCTCGGCTGCATGCCGCGGATCCGGGTGCTTTATACTTCCGAGCATTCGGCGGGGCAGGTCTATGTGCCGGCGGTGAATACCGTGCTGGCCATCGCCTGCGTCACGCTGGTCATCATTTTCCAAACTTCCGCGGCGCTGGCCGGCGCCTATGGCATCGCGATTTCGGTAACGATGACGATCACCTCGCTTTTGTTCTTCTCCGCCGCTCGTTCGGTATGGGGCTGGAGCAACGGCAAGGCGGCCTTGGTCACGAGCCTGTTTCTAACCATGGAAGCCGCCTTCCTCGCCGCCAACACGGTGAAGATCTATCCATCCGGCTGGCTGCCGCTCACCGTCGCCGCGTGTGTCATGTGCATGATGCTCATCTGGATCTGGGGCCGCCGTCGCCTGTATGAACGCATCGTCCACGCATCCCTGCCGATCGAGGATCTGCTGGCGGATCTGGGCAAAGGGAAAATCCACCGCGTCACCGGCACCGCCATTTATATGAGCGGAAAAGGCACGCAGGTGCCGACGGCGCTGTTGCATAATCTCAAACACAACCAGGTTCTCCACGAGCGGGTCATCCTGTTGCACGTGATGACCACCGACCAGCCGCTGGCCAGTCCGGACGATTATCTCGAATATGAGGATCTCGGCGATGGCGTGCAAAACGTGACCGTGAAATTCGGATTTACGGAAACGCCGGATGTACCCCGCGCGCTCAAGCTGCGCCTGATGGACGAGCACAAACTGCAAGTCGGCCGCGCCACCTATTTCCTCGGCCGCGAAACCTATGGAGTGGGCAAGAACGCACCGCTCATCGACCGCTTGCGGCTCACGCTTTTCGCCGCCATGGCACGGAACGCGTCTCCCGCTACGGCATACTTCCAGCTCCCGCCGGGACGCGTGGTCGAGCTGGGCGCGCATATCACCCTGTGATTTCTCCGCGGGATTTCCCCGTGGGGTTTCTTATCAACCGTGGCACCGCCAGCACCTCTATCGATCACCGGCTTGGGAGCGCTTTCCGCCCTAGGGGAAGGCGTGGAGGCGCAGCGCGCGGCGATCCGCGCGGGGGAAATCCCGTTCCGCGAGCTGGGTGGATTGTTAGGAAATGACAGCGCGCATGCCTTGCTTCATGGAGGCTGGATCGGACGGCGGGAAATCCTTACCAACCGCAAATGGGGGCCGGTCACCATGGCGGCGCTTCACGTCGCGCGAGAGGCGGTGGCGGATGCCGGCTGGTCCGCCGGCGATTTGCGGAACGCGGCGATTGTAGTCGGCACGAGCCGGGGAAATGCCGCCGGCTGGCTCGGTCCGTGGCCAGGCAGGCGGCCGTTCAAATTGATGGCTGCCAGCAACACCATCCATAGCGAGCCCGCTTCCGCCATTTCGATCGAGCTGGGTATAACCGGGCCGAGCCACACGCTTGCCAGCGGTTGCGCGGCCGGGCTGGATGCGATCGGAATCGCCATGATGTTGCTCGCATCCGGCGTGGTGGCGCGCGCGCTGGCGGTGGCCGCGGAACTGCCGCTCGTGCCCATGCTGCTGGACAATTACGCGGCTTCCGGATTGCTATGCCGCACCAGCCGGCTCGATCCCTATGCGCGGAAAACGAGCGGCTTCATCCCCGCGGAGGGAGCCGCCGCCGTGGCGCTCGAACTTCATCGCGAGGGATTTCCCCAAATCCTCTCTTATTATAGCAACTCCGACGCATGCGACCCCGTCGGCATTCCCGCGGACGGCGGACGCACGCCGGATTTGCTCGATGCAGCCATCCGATCGCATGGCCCGCCCGCCGCGGTTTGTCCGCATGCCACCGGGACATTGGTGCAATCGATCGCGGAGCCGGGAGCGTTCCGCCGGAGTTTTCACCGGGATATGCCGACCCTGCACACGCTCAAGCCGTGGCTCGGGCATACCATCGGGGCCAGCGGATTGCTGGAATCCGTAATTCTCGCCCGCTTTCTGCGGGATGGTGAAATCCCGCCGAATCCCCCCGGTCTAGCCGCGCCATCCGGATTTCTCCTGCCCGACCGCCCCATCTCCGCCGGCGGGCCGGTTTATAAACTATCCCATGGCATGGGCGGCCACAACGCACTGCTGGTCCTTACGAAATCATGAATGACACCGCACGTTTGGAAATCTCCATCGACGATCAGACGCTCGGCGTTATCACGGACGATGGCATTCGCAAATTCCCCCTGTCCACATCGGCCAAAGGAATGGGATTCGAAGCGGGAAGCTATCGCACGCCAACCGGCCGATTCCGCATTTCGGAGAAAATCGGCGGGGATATGCCGGCGGATACCATATTCATCGGCCGCAAGCCCGCAGGCACCTGGGTGCCGCAAGTAGCGGATGACCGCGATCTCATCCTCAGCCGCATTCTCCGGCTCGAAGGACTCGATCGGGAAAATGCCAACACCGCGGACCGCTACGTCTATATCCATGGCACCAATCAGGAAGACTCGATTGGCCAACCCGCGAGCCATGGCTGCATCCGGCTTGGCCGTGAGGACATGATGGCATTGTTCGAACTGGTGGAAATCGGCGATATCCTGCAAATCCAGCCAGCCACAAGGCGCCGCGGGAAGCTGTTCTTCTTCGATTGCGACTCCACGCTTTCCACGATCGAAGGCATAGACGAACTCGCCCGCGCCCGCGGCGGCGATGTCTTTGAGCGCGTGGTGGCGCTTACCCATGCCGCGATGAATGGGGAAATCCCGCTGGATGAGGTATTCCCCCGGCGCATGGATCTCATCCGGCCGGACCGCGCGGCATGCGATGAGGTCGCCCGGCTGTATGTGGAAACCATGGTTCCCGGAGCATTGCAAACCGTCGCGGCGCTGAAGCGCGTTGGCTGGATGCCGGTGATACTATCCGGCGGCTTCGCGCGATTGATCGCGCCGCTTGCGCGGGCGCTTGGCATAGCCCATGTGGAAGCGGTTCCCTTGCTGCTGGCTGAAGATGGAAGCTATCTCGGCTATGGCAGCGATTACCCCACCACCAGAAATCTCGGCAAGAACGAGATCGTGCGGCAATGGAAGGATGCCCTGCTTCCCGAGTGCGTCGTCATGATGGGCGATGGCATATCCGATCTGGAAACCCGGCCGGACGTTGACTTGTTCATCGGCTTCGGCGGTGTCGTTTCGCGGGATAAAGTGAAGGCCGGTTGCGATGTCTGGCTGGAGGAAATGAGTGAGAGTGCTGTCATCGGCGCGGTGTCCCGGATGATTAAATGACGGCTGCCGAAAGCGACATCGTGAAATTGTTGTCATTTATCATAAATTTAGCTTGCCAGCCGGTACCCTAACCATAGGTTCCCGGTGACATGGACAAGCCAACCAAAAAAGGAATTCGCTATAGCGACGAACAGAAGAAGGAAGTTGTGGACTTCGCCACCCAACACAACAACGAAAACGGCCGCGGCGGGCAAAGCAAAGCAGCCGAGAAATTCGGCATCTCCCAACTGACTGTCTCCACCTGGCTGAAGAATGCCGAAGGTGGTTCCTCCAAGCCTGCGAAGGCGAAGAAGGGCAAGGCAGCGAAGAAGGGCAAGGCCGCCAAGAAGGGCGGACGCGGCGGCCGTAGAAGCCGTTACTCCGACGAGCAGAAGAAGGAGATCCTCGACTACATGCTCACTTACAACGCGCAGAACGGCCGCGGCGGACAAACCGAAGCTTCCAAGAAGTATGGCGTCACTCCGCTGACCATTACCACATGGCTCAAAAACATGGGCGGTTCCTCGGAGCCGAAGAAGAGAATCGGCCGTCCTCCGGGCAGCACAGCGGCTTCCAAAGCGAAGTCCTCGACCTCTTCCTCGTCGTCGTCTTCCTCAACCCGTGGCGGTGGTGGCGACACCAACGACAAACTCCGTTCGATGCTCTCGCTCAGCGATGAAATCTCGAAGATGGAGTCCAACCTCGCATCCAAGCGCAAGGAGTTCGATTCGCTCCGCTCCGCGCTGTGATTCGATAACATCCGATCAATAACCGACCGCCTTCCGGTAACCGGAAGGCGGTCTTTTGCGTTTTTAAGGGCAAGAAGTTTACCATCCCCGTAGCCGCAGGAAGCGCGGCCGGAGTTCAACCTTCAGGTTGCTCGTCCATGTCGCTCGCCGGTTGGAAAGCAGGCTGAAGCCCGAACTCCAAGCAGCGCCGTAGTTGTGGGAACCGCGGCCGGAGTTCGTAAGCGTCCTAAATCCGTCCCCCCGGCGTTGCCCAGCTTGGGCGGTGGGGGGGGCGGCGGGTCAGGCGACTTCCTCGGCTTCTGCCTGGGCCAGGCGCTCGGCGGCGAGGCGGGCGGGCGTCAGCGCGGCAGCTTCTTCCAAGGTGGCGTTGTGGGGCAATCGCTTGAGAACTTCCACAAGGTAATCCTCGGGATCGATCCCTTGGGCGCGGCAGTTTGCCAATAGCGTGTAGATGAGCGCGTTGTTCGTTCCGGCTTCGAGGCTGCCGAAAAACATCCAGTTTCTCATGCCCAGCTTGGTGGGCCGAATCATGTTCTCGACGAGGTTGGTGTCGAGCTCGAGCGCCCCGTCCTCGAAGCAGACAAGGATCTTGGGCCACTGGTTGAGGGTGTGGTTGATGGCTTGGGCTACGTCGCTGCCGGGGAGGTGCCACTGGCGATGCTCGAGGACGAAACGGTGAAGTTCTTCGGCGATGGGCCGGCTGCGGGCACGCCGGATGAGTTCGCGGCAGGCGGGCGGCGCGTCGGTCTGACGGGTTTGTTTTTCGATGTGATAGATGCGCTGGATGTAAAGCAGGATGGGAACGGTGACTTCGGGTGATGCTTTTCCGAGATCGGTGAACTTGCGGCGGGTGTGGGAGAGACAGCCGGCGTGGCGGAGACCATGCTTGGCGGCGACGATGTCGTAAACGGTGTAGCCGTCGGTATGCATGGCCCCCTGATAGGCGATGGTGTTGGTTTCCTCGTCATAGCCGAGAAACCCTAACAAACACTTGGCTCCGCGACCGGAATGCCAGTCGAAGTAGCAGGTGCCGCTGGCGGTATCGCGATAGGCCCAAAGGCGACCTTCACGGGTGGAGCCGTGGCCGGGATCGAGGTAGTCGGGTGGGCGTTTCATCGATCTGGAGTTCGCTGGCCTGGAGGATTTCCTCACGGATGGCACGGTCGATTGGAGCGAGGTGGCTGGCGGTGGCGTGGGTCCAGGCGTTGAGGGTTTGGCGCCCGATGCCGATGTCGTGCCGTCGTCGGAAGCGCTGGGATTGCCGGTAATGGGGGAGGTGATCCTCGTATTTGTCGGCGATGATCCGGGCGGCGAGCGCAGGGGCTAACAGGGTGCCGGGAATGCTCGGCAAGGGGGCGGTAGTAATGACGGGCGGTTGGGCCTTGTCGGTCTTGTGAACGAATTTCTTGCGGATGGTGCGCCGCCAGAAGATCTCGGCTTTGGTGACGTCCAGCTCGTCGTGGTATTCCTCGCCGATTTCGTCCCAGTCGTCGGGGTTGGCGAGGACTGCGGCGGGGATGGTGATTTGATCGACGAGGATTTTAATGTTCTTGGGGAAGCGCTCGGCCTTGGTGCGGCGGGTTCTCGCGGGCTTTGGTTTTTCCCCTTCCGGCGCGGATACCTCGTCGCCTTGCTCGGTGGAGGGTTCCGCTTTTCCCATGAGGAGCGCGTCGAAAAGCAACTGGAGCTGGGCGGGGTCTAACTTCTCGCTGCTGGAGCCGAAGAGGCGCTGCTGGAGACCGGCGATGATCTTGTCCTTGCGGGCGAGTTCGACCTTGAGGCGGGTGTTTTCATCCTTTAACGACGCGAGTTCCTTCTCCATCCCGGCGAGGCGGGCGAGGAGGTTCCCGATGTCGTAAGGAGGGCCGTTTTCCACGGAATTCGTGGTAGCAATCGGCGCGCCCAACTTACGCTAACATTATATATTCCGGATATTATTCCGGGCGCTCGTACCAAGGCTTGAAGGAGGCCCCGCGAAGGTCGACTCCATCGATGAGGAGTTGCAGGGCTTCGGCATGGAGTTTGATGCGGCGCTGGCCGGGTTCGCTGGGGGCGGGCCAACTGAAGCGGCCTTTTTCGAGGCGTTTGGCGGCGACCCATGTTCCGCTTCAATCGAAGTAAAGCAGCTTGATGCGGTTGCGGCGCTTGTTGGTGAAGACGAAAAGGGCGTCGCGGGCGGGGAGCTGCCCGAGCTGGTCGGCGGCGAGCTGTTGGAGTCCGTTGAAAGACTTGCGCATGTCGCAGGGATCGAGGGCGAGGAAAACCTTGAGGGCGGCGCTGGTGAGGTTCAGCATGGACGGCCTCCTTTCGCGGCAAGGTGCTTGCGGAAGGAGCCGATGAACTCGGCGGCGAGCGGGATGGCGGCTTGGTTCTCCAACAGAAGCGAAAGGCCGTCGCTGAATTCGATGACGAGGCGGGGCTGGATCTGGCGCGGGAACTCGACCTGGACGAAGCGGACGTCGGTGCAAGTCAGGCTACCTCGGCGTGTGGCATGGGATTTGGACATGCCCGCGAGAATATCCGGTCAGCGGCAGATGGATAGGGGGTCGAATTTAAGACGCTTACCGGAGTTCAACCTTCAGGTTGCTCTTCCAGATCGCTCGCTGGTGGGCAAAGGAGGCTGAAGCCCGAACTCCGAGCAGCGCGGTAGTTGCAAGGAAGCGCGGCCGGAGTTCAACCTTCAGGTTGCTCTTCCAGGTCGCTCGCTGGTGGGAAAAGCAGGCTGAAGCCCGAACTCCGAGCAGCGCCGTAGTTGCAGAAAGCGCGGCCGGAGTTCAACCTTCAGGTTGCTCTTGCTGGTCGCTTGCTGGTGGGAAAAGCAGGCTG
>JBBSUD010000190.1:0-9222 GCA_038235225.1 Verrucomicrobiales bacterium | reverse complement strand
CTATTACCCCTCGCTCCATGCCTACGAGGAGGAAATCCGCTGGCATTTCCACCAACTGAAATCGCAGGGCTGAGGCATTTGGGAAATCCGGCTTGGTGGCGGATCTCCACAGCCGTATTCCGGCCTGAAAGCCCGCTGGACCAAAGCCCCGCGGTTGCTACCGGCGACGATACCACGGCCTGACAGGTCGCCGGAAAACCTGGCTGCATATCTTCTGCTTTCCCCGCGGCCCGCATCTTTTAGCATTCCGCGCATGGCGAAGGCAAAGAAGGCTCTTACGGAACGGGAACAACTCATCCACGATTTGAAGCTCACCCTGCCCGCCAAGCAGGATTGGCGCTCCACCGACGAGCAGGAAATCGCCCGTCGCCAGATCAGGGCATTGGAGTTTCCTCCAGCGATCCGGAATCTTACTCCCGCCCACACCATCCATTCCAACTTCGAGGTGATATCCCCGGAAAGCGGATTGAACTATCAGGTGGAAATCCGTGATTTGAAATGCCGCGATTATTTCTCCACTTCGCCGGATTTCGCCCACAACGGTCTTGGCACCTGCAAGCATACCGAGGCGGTGTTGTATCATCTCCGCACGCGCTTTCCCGGCCCCTATACGAAAGCACTTAAAAATGGCGGCGACCGCTGCGATCTCGTCGCCGATCGCGCCGCGAAGACCCTGCGCCTGCTCCATCCCGACGCGGCCAAGTTGCCTGCTTCGTTCCGACAGAAGTTCGATAAGGCGGGCTTGCTGAAACCCGGCAATGACCCGCTCAAAATCTTCGCCGCCGCCGGAGAAATCATGGATTCGTCATTCCGCGTTTCCATCGAAGTTCCGCCCTTTCTCGAATCCTTGCAAAACAAGCGCGAGAGCCTGCAACTCCGGCGGGATTACGAACAGCGCGTGCGGTCCGGCGAGTATCCGGCGCACGAAACCATATTTCCGCTATTCCCCTATCAGCGTGAGGGAATGCTGCATCTCGCTTTCACCGAACGCGCGATGGTGGGCGATGAAATGGGCCTCGGGAAAACCATTCAAGGCATCGCCGCCGCCGCTCTGCTGCACCGTATGGGGAAGGCGAACCGTTGTCTCGTTGTCACGCCCGCCTCACTGAAAACGGAGTGGGAGGAGCAGATCGGGAAATTCACCCATCTGCCTTGCGAGGTCGTCTATGGCAGCCGTCCGGAGCGCGCCGCCGTTTATCAAAACCCCGGCGCATTCTTCATCATTGTGAACTATGAGCAGGTCCGCAGCGACGCGCTCGATATCAATGAAGCGCTGAAGCCGGACATTGTAATTCTCGACGAGGCGCAGCGCATCAAGAACTGGGCCTCGCAGACCGCCCGCGCGATCAAGCGCCTGCAAAGCCGCTATGCCTTCGTCCTGACCGGCACACCCATTGAAAACCGCATCGACGAAATCTATTCGATCACCGAGTTTCTCAATCCCGCCGTCTTCGGACCGCTGTTCCGCTTCAACCGGGATTTCTATATCTTCGATGAAGGTGGCAAACCGGATAACTACAAGAATCTCGATCTCATGCGCGAGAAGCTCCGGCCCATCGTCCTGCGCCGGCGCAAGGCGGATGTGGAAACCGAGCTTCCCGAGCGCAGCGATGAGACGCGCTTCATCGAGCTCACCAGCGGCCAGCGCATGGAGCACGACGACTATGCCATGCAGGTGAAGCAACTTCTCGCCCGCGCCCAAAAGCGCCCGCTGCGCAAGGAAGAGCACCAGATCCTCATGCTGCTTCTGGCGAAAATGCGCATGGTTTGCGATACCCAGTTCATCCTCGATAAGGAAACCCGCGTTTCTCCCAAGCTCGACGAACTCGTCGAAATCTTTGATACCGTTCTTTCCGATTCCGATACCAAGATCATTGTGTTTTCCGAATGGATCGGCATGCTCACGCTGGTCCGCGAGCACTTGCAAAAACAGAAGATCGGTTATGCCTGGCACACCGGCAGCGTCCCGCAGATCAAGCGGCGCAAGGAGATCAAAGCATTCAAGGAAGACCCGGAATGCCGGCTATTCCTATCCACCGATTCCGGTGGCACCGGGCTGAATCTTCAGAATGCCAGCGTCGTTATCAATATGGATCTCCCGTGGAATCCGGCGAAGCTCGAACAACGCATCGCCCGCGCCTGGCGGAAGGGCCAGAGCCGCGCGGTCACTGTCATCAATCTCGTCGCCCGAAATACCATCGAGCATGGCATGCTCGGCACCCTCGCGCTCAAGCAAGGACTTGCCGATGGCGTGCTCGACGGCATGGGCGACCTCGGCGAAGTGAAACTCAAGCGCGGTGGCGATTCCTTCCTCACCCGCTTGGAGCAAACCTTGATGGTGGGCGAAAACACTATTGTTAGGAAATCCGTCCGCAAAACCGTTTCGAGCGATCCCGGAGCGGATTTCGCCCGCGCGCTGAAAAACTCCATGGCTTCGGGGTTGGTTTCCTGTGAGGAGCAATTCATCGCCGATACCGAATCCCCGCCCAAGCTCGTCGTCGTTCTTGAACGGGATAGCCCGGCCACCCGCGAGCAAATCGTCGCCGCTTTCAAACAGGCGAATCCCGGTCTCAGCGACGCCGGCTCGGACGCCATCGACGAGCGGCTCGTCATCCTCGATGCGGCCACCGCCGCCGCCTTGGAAACGATGCAGCGCCTCGGCCTCATCCAAACCAACCTCCGCGCCCGCCGCAATCTGCTTGGCCCGACGAGCACCACGCCGCCAACCATCAGTGCGGCGGATCAAGAGCGCATCGACGCCTGCCAACTTGATCTCGCGCGCAAGCTCCGGACCATCCGTCTGCTCCTCCCCGCCGATCTCTGGGAGGAAGCTGTCCCGGCTCTCAAATCCGCCCATTTCCTCAAAGCACAAATCAAAGCCATCGAAACCCAAAGCGCCGGGCCCGGCCACGAAGAAGAACTCGCCAACCCCGAGTTCCAACATCTGCTAGACGATCCCGCCGCCTACCAGCTCCTCCTCACCGAACCCGATTCTCCCCTCGTCCTTCAACTCGCGGTGAAGCTGGGATGAAGGCAGAAAGATTTTTTTTCTTGAAAATTGCAATAGCAAATTGCAATTTTCATGAAACATGAGAGTTATTTTACGCCAGTTGTTGCTGGATCGGGTTGTGCAATCCATTGAGCATTTTCGCGTGACGGCCCTTCTGGGTCCCCGGCAATGCGGCAAAACCACGCTTGCTAGGAGCTTCGAGATGCCGCGTGAAAACTATTTCGATCTCGAGGATCCGCTGGATCAAGCGCGGCTCAGGAATCCCCGCGATGTCCTTGGGGATCTGACGGGGTTGGTCATTCTCGACGAGTTCCAGCGTCAGCCCGATCTCTTTCCTATTCTCCGCGTTCTTGCAGACCGGCAGGACAAGCCCGCTCGATTTTTGATTCTCGGCAGCGCCTCACCCGAATTGATGCACGGAGCATCCCAATCCCTGGCGGGTCGGGTGAACTTCATCCACATGGGAGGCCTGAACTGTGCCGAAGTCGGAACAGATAGCCGCAACCGGCTTTGGTTACGCGGCGGATTTCCGGAATCCTATCTTGCGCCATCGGATGAAGTGAGCAGCCGCTGGCGGAAATCATTCATTCAAACGTTTCTCTATCAGGACATTCCGAGCTTCGGGATCGATGTTTCTCCAGAGCGGCTACGTCGGTTCTGGATCATGGCGGCCCACTACCACGGCCAGACGTGGAACAGCTCGGCCATCGCCAAATCGCTGGATATTTCCCACACAACGGCCCGCTCGTATCTGGATATCCTGACCGATTCGTATGTGATGCGCCAGTTGCCTCCCTTTCTCACCAACCTGAAAAAGCGTATGGTGAAGGCGCCGAAAGTCTATCTTCGCGATTCGGGATTGCTGCACGGCCTCCTTCAAATCGAGACCCTAGAATCGCTCCAGTCGAATCCCCGCTACGGGGCATCCTGGGAAGGCTTCGCACTGGAACAACTCAGCTCTGTATTAAGCCTTGAGCCGGACGAGATGTTCTTCTGGGGCACCCATGGCGGCGCGGAGATTGATCTCGTCGTCGAGCGTGGAGGCAAGCGCTACGGCTTCGAGTTCAAGGTGACGGAAAAACCCGGCGTCACCCACTCGATGACCATCGCCAAAGAGGATCTGGGATTGGACAAGGTCTATCTCGTCTATCCGGGTGAACTTTCCTTTCCGCTGCGGGACGGAATGGAGACTCTGGGTTACCCGCGGATTCCAGAGTTTGAGTTTCCGTGAGAGCGAATCTGGTAACAGGAAAAGAGTTTTACCAGCGGTAGTCGTCCCCAGAGACACCGCCAACCGATTTCTCCGGGGTTCATTCAGGAATCCGTCTGCGGCCACGCCGACTCTCCGCGAAGATGTGAATATCTTCTTCTCCGGAACGGAGAAAATCCAAGAAATCCAACCCCATGTATTTACAGGTTTCGCAGAGACTCAGCAGAATCAGGTAGTCGCGAATTCCCTTTTCAGTCGTAACCCCAGCTATTATGTGTCGAAGTGCCGCAAAAGATTTGACGGCGCGCTCAGCATTGTTGTTGTTCCACGGAATCCCATCAAATTCCAGAAACGTAAACAGCTTGTTTCGATATTTTACCAACCGCTCCTTGGTCTTTCCGGCCATCTCGCTTTTCAGCTCGGTCACCATTAATTTTCGATAGAATCGGTCCACATCTACTTGGTGCTTCTTTAAAAATCGACATTTCAGTCCATGTTGATCGATAGTTTCCACCATTGATTTAAGAAGGGCGGAAAAGTTCGATACAATCCATCTCAGTTCCTCGTCATAGGGACGCTTCAGCACATCGTCGTTTAGGTCACGAATAAGATGGATCAAGCACTTCTGCTGAGGGCATTGAATTGCATCGTAAACTGTGTAAAAATCGGATACCAAGACCCCCTTAAAATTACTTAACAGGGTTTGAATCATTTCGCCTTCACGTGTTTCGCTGTAGAAATAGACCACCTCTACCATATTCGTGAACACCCAAACGAATCCATTCTTACCACGAATGCTGATTTTCGTTTCGTCAACATGTAACAAATGTCCACTGCAAAGCCTTTGCAAGATTTTTTGACAGGAAGCTCTGTATCTGTTTGCTGCTTGCATTTTGAATCTTTGGCTGCAACTTGCACTCGGCAAATAGAGCTTGAAAATCCGGTAAAACATGGCATCGACTTGTATCTGCGGAAGGCGTAATTCGACAATTAGATAGACAGCGTAGGCGATGAGATTTTGGCCATATTTGCCGCGACCCAAAGATTCTTCTTGAGGGTGAAAAACGGCTCCGCAATTTTGGCATTGATAATTGTGAAAAAGAAAAAGGGTAATCCATCGTTTGATCCCGTGTCGCATAAAAAGTAGATCAATTACCATCTTTCGGGATTTTGTGTGTTTAAAAATGGCTGGCGAATCACACTTTGGGCAGAAGGCCGGCCTGGCATACTCGATAGTCCTGTTTGGAATCATTATATTTAGACCTTTTGGCTTCTTGCTAAATAAACCGGCCAATCGCTTGTTTGATTTTACGTATATGCGCTCACGTTGATAGTCCCAGTAGGCAGCTTTGTTGATCGCATTTAAATCGGGGAAAGCGAAGGTGTTTCGTTTAAACCCATACGGGTGCTGCCTTTTCATTTCTTCCGCATCAACGAATTCACCAGTTAGAGATATTTCCGCAGGCAACGATGTCTGATTCAGTTCCAAAAGTTTATTTACTACAACTTCGAGCGCCGAACAATCCTCGGCGTTGTATATGATTAACGCCTGTTTTACAGCAGGCTTTCGCGATGCAGTCCAATCGAAATGCTGAACTACAGACATGGCTCCGGACAAAGTTGAATCTGACCACGCGAACCCAAGACTCCCCGCAATCTCTTTAAGTCCATTGGTGAACGAGACAAAATAGACCCGAGCGAAGATCACTGACACAAGATTCAACGCCGCTACGAGACGACTAGCTGCCGCGGAATCTTCATCCGGTTGTCCATATCGTTCTCGCATTCGACGGATAAAGATCGTTTCGTAGCTTCCATAGTGAATCAGCACCGGATTCTCTACGGTTTCTAGAATAGCAAGGAACTCGCGCCAAATCTTCCCCTCATCCTCGACGGTGTCCGCCCACAGGCTGTGCTGGACAGCATTCTCGCCGTTGCCGATGCGCAGGCCGATGAGGTAATAGAAATCCCGGTCGGGCACGCCCTCTACATCCAGATAGATGGGCGTGCCTTCGATCTTGAGTTCCGGGCTGCCAACGATGTGGATTTTTTTCTCGCGAATGGCCAGTGCCTTTAGCGAGTGGTGATACTTCTCCCGTTTGTCCCGCATCCGCTTGGGTCGGCGTCGTGGACGGAACGTGTAGGAGAGTTGGGTGACGGTGAAAATGCCTTTGCTACGGAGTTTTTGGCGCTCCTTCGAACCCAGGCCAGCCAGCAGGCTGAGGTCGTCCGTCTCTAGCGCCTTCTTCCGACACCGGGCCTGGAACTCACACTCGGCACAGTGGCGGTTCAAAACGAGATCGGGCGGTGCAGGACTTGAGATCAGCGCCGAGATTTTTACAAGGCGCTTGCGTACTTCACCAGCCAAGGTCGATGTCTTCACTTTGAACGCGGCGTTTTCGTCGCCGTGGATGATCTTGCCGACGGCGATCCCGCGTTTCAGCGCTTGAGCGAGCACGAAGGCATCGAAGGCCAGCAGCAGCTTGTCATCCTTCGTGAGCTTGTTTTTGAAGATGAAGTGGATGGGAATGAATTGAGCTGCCTTGCCCCGGCCTATTACCGACACGCGTTCCGTCATGTGGATTTCGGATTCCATGACATGGGAATCCATCTGTGACTGCACCTCTAAGCTACAGGCCAAGCGCCATTTGGCGGCTTTGGCATTCTCGATATGTGGAGTGGATGATACATCGTCAGACGGTGCCGCAGCAACCAACCGGCCAGTCCCAACCTCACGGTATGTGGCATTTCGCTCCTTCACCCATTCGGCGTAGTGGTTTTCGTTGCAAACGATTCCGTTTGCTCGCAGCCAGCATTTCGTTGAGCACTTCAAATATGCTTCGAACACATCGGGAGTGATTTTCATCAGATGGCACGCTACTCGAATAACTGGGCTAGCGCATTAGGTTTCATGCGCCGAAATCGAATCGAAGACCCGCCTCTCGATGGAGATTTCCGTCGGGAGGGTATGCGGCAAAATGAAGCCGGTGTGCTTGCGGGCGCCGACTACATGGAAGCGGGTGGCTGGCGACAGGAATATCTCCGTTCCCAAGTTTCTCCGCAGCGACGGACTGAACCTTCATTACGCGGTGGCCGGAGAAATGGAACACACCCGGATGACCTCGGCGGCATTGACCCACGGGTGGGTGAACTGGTGGGTGAACTGGTGGGTGAAAAGCGTGGCGCTTTGGGCGGTGCGGGGGTTCCAGGCGGCGATCTCGGTTTCCCAATGGCGCTTGAGTTGGAGGATCTTGTCGAACGTTTCCACGCCGCTCTTGGCGGTTTCCGTGACTCCATCGAGGAAAAAGTGGAGCCATCCGGAGAGGTCATTCTGATCTCGGATTCGGGTGAGGCGGATTGAGCGGGAATGCCTTCCAATCAGGAGTCTTTTGGGATTGGCTTCGCGTTAGTGAAACGTCAGGCGCCCTATATCATTGAACCCCTCGATCCTGCGAAGCATGGTCGAGACGAGTTCGATTGTGGCGTGGTGGCTTTGAACGACTATTTGAAAAAACGGGCGAGGAAGGAAATGGAAGCTGGTTTGGCAGCTTGCTTCGTTGCGGTCCCGGTGGATGAACCTGGACGTATCGCCGGGTTTTGTACGCTTTCGGCCGCGACCATCGGAATCGTGGATCTACCGGAAACGATAACTCGAAGGCTGCCGCGCTATCGAGATTTCCCGGCCACGCTTGTGGGACGCTTGGCGAGATCCGTGGCTTTCAAAGGTATGGGGATTGGAGATCGACTGATGATGAGCGCGCTGGCCGGAGCTGCCACCAGTTCGCTGGAGGTGGCGTCTTGGGCGGTGGTGACGGATCCCAAGGACGAGGCGGCTCGGCGCTTCTACCAGACATTCGGGTTTTCAGATTTGGACGAAAACCGCATGTTTATCCCGATGAAAGACGTTGCGGTCATGCTGGGTGCTAAAGCTCGGTGACGGTGTCCCGATAGAGCTTGAGCGCGTCGGCGACTCGCTCGGCTGGCTCGGCGGGAGGAGCGAGCAGCGCCTCCACAAAGCGCCGGGACTCGGACTCGTTGAGTTGGATAAAATCATGCCGCCGGATGATCTCTTGAGCAGCACCCCGCACATGGGAAACGACGAATGAGGCTACCGAGGAGCCTTCCAAGGCCGCCGCACGGGCCAGCAGTGCTTTGTCTTCCGGAGTGATCCAGGCGACGAGGCGGTCTGTGCGGCGATCCGCTTTTTGGCTCGTTGGCATGACGGAAATGTGTGCCGAATGGTAACACAAATCAAACATTTAAAAATGCTGGCGCATTCGGGTGGAAGAAAGGAGGCGAGACGCCTCCTCGATGGTCTGCGGCGAGACGCCACAGCCACATTGAAAAAAAGCCGGCGCCCTTTCGGACGTCGGCTTTGGGAAACGGTAGAGAGTGACAGGGGTGTCGCTCCTTCTTATTCAGCAGCGCCGGGTTGTTGTTGCTCGGCTTTTTCGGCGGCTTGGTCGCGGAGCCAGGCGCGGCGTGACATCTTCACGCGGCCTTTTTCGTCAACGCCGAGGCACTTGGCGGTGATGACGTCGCCCTTCTTGACGATGTCTCCGACGTTTTCGGTGCGGCCTTCGGCGAGTTCGGAAACGTGGATGAGGCCGTCTTTGCCGGGGAGCACTTCCATGAACGCGCCGAAGGCGGTGATGGAAACAACTTTGCCGGTATAGACTTTGCCCACTTCGATTTCTTGGAACATGCGATCAATCATTTCCTTGGCGCGGTCGAGACCTTGCTGTTTGGAAGCATAGATATGGACGGTGCCGTCGTCCTCGATGTTGATCTCGGCGCCGGACTCGGCCTGGATGCCTTTGATGTTCTTTCCGCCAGGTCCGATGAGTTCGCCGATGCGGTCGGCGGGGATCTTCACGGAGACAATGCGCGGGGCGTGCGGGCTGAGTTCCTTCGGCTCGCGGATGGACTCGGCCATCTTGGCGATGATGGTGGTGCGGGCTTCCTTGGCGATCTTGATGGCTTCCTCAAGCATGGCGAGCGG
>JBBSUD010000189.1:0-9352 GCA_038235225.1 Verrucomicrobiales bacterium | reverse complement strand
CCTTCCGCTACGTCTGCCCAAAATCGAGTCCTTCACCACTCCCCACTTGATCCCCAAACCTTGATCTCCTATCCCTTTTCCGCACCCCGCCACCATAGCTTAGTTTAGCTCCTCAGTGGTCGGAATTTCGGGTCCGCCTCATATTCAACTCCTATCAGGTCTTCACATTCATTTGATTTGTAGGATTCGTGGTGCCTCCACTCTTTCAATCGCCGGGAAATCCGAGGTTATTGCTGCTCCGGTCCTAATCTTAAAATCATCATGAAGTTACTATACGAAGTATCAATCGCATCCCTCCGCGTTCATCCGCGGTTTCCCCGATGAAACGTCTGTCCCTGCGCGCCGAACTCCGGCTTTGGTCCGCGGCGTTGGTGGCCGCGATCCTGCTCGTTGCCGGCGGCGGGGTGACGGTTTATTTGCGGCACCAGGAAATCACCGAGCTGGACCATGAACTCCAGCTCGTCGCCCGCCATTTCCTGCGGGTGTATCGCGGAAATGGCGCGGATCCGGCGTGGATCACGGCCGCCCACGTGGAGAGCACGATCTCGGAATGCCGGGAAAATGGCTGGTTTGTGGAAATCGCCGATGGCACGGGCCGCACGCTTTACCGCTCTGCCGGACTCGCCGGCGATCCGCTGGCGGGAGCGCCGCCCGGCATCGCGGACTTCGACATCGGCGACAGCGGGGTGCGGCTCGCGGTCGTCCGAGACGCGGGCGTGAGCGTCCGCGTGGCGGCAGATCTGGACGATCTTAACGAGATTTCTTCCAGCATGCTGATCGCGCTGGGCGTCGTTTTCCCCGGCGTCTGCGCGATCATATTCTTCGGCTCGCGCTGGTTGGCGGCGCGGGCGCTCGCGCCGGTCGCGGAACTGGCCGCCGCCGCCGAGCGGGTGACGGCGCGCAATCTTTCCGAGCGCTTGCCCGTTCCGGCCACCGGCGACGAACCGGCGCGCCTCGCCACCGTCCTGAATGCCACTTTCGACCGGCTCGCCACCGCCTTCGCCCAGGCCACGCGTTTCAGCGCGGATGCCTCGCACGAGTTGAAAACTCCGCTCGCCATTGCCCGCGCCGCGCTGGAAAGCATGCTCGGCGAGTCGTCCGCGCTTGCGCCAGCAGACCGGGAAAACGCCGAGGCCGCGCTGTCCCAGCTCGACCGCGTGACCCGCATCACGCGCACGCTGCTGCTGCTTTCCCGCGCGGACGCCGGCCAGCTCGGAGCGAATCCGGTCCCCGGCGATCTCGTGCCGCTGCTGAGGGATTGCGCGGAGGACGCACGCGTCGCCGCCACCGAACGCGGCATTTCCCTGAGTCTGGAAATCCCCGCCGCCGCGCCCGCCGTCTTCGATCCCGGCGGCGCGACGCTGGCGCTGCAAAATCTTTTCGAAAACGCCGTGAAATACAACCGGGACGGCGGCTTCATCCAGGCCCGGCTCGACCGCCGCGGCGACGCTTGGGAAATCCGGATTTCCAACGACGGCCCCGGCATTTCCGAGGCCGACGCGTCGCGGATTTTCGAGCGCTTCCACCGCGGATCCGCGCCGGTGGGTCTCCCCGGTCACGGCCTCGGTCTGAGCCTCGCCCGCGAACTCGCCCGGGCGCAGGGCGGCGAGGTCACTTTCTGCGGATCTGCGGGAGGGAGCACCACGTTTTCCTTCGCGCTGCCATTCGGCTAACGGATTAAAGCCACGCCAGTGGTTCAGGGGACAGGATGAACTTTTTGTAACTCATCATCCGCTCATGAAGATCCGGGTATCAACCGCGGCGATTCCTGAACTTCATCAACCAAATATTCATCCGACATGAGACGCACCGGTCACATTCCATTGGGCCTTGGACTTGCCATAGTGTTAGCGAACGCGGCCCGCGCCGACTTGGTCCTTGAGACCGAGACTGCCGAGCTGGGTCACAAAGGAGACGGGCTGTTCAGCGAGGCATTGCAATTCGAATGGGAAAAAGACGGCGGGAAAGCCACCTTCACCGTGAACCAATTCGAGTATGCGGTGAGCGATCTTGGGGAAATCCTCATTGAACCGTTCTTTTACGAATGGGATAACCCGAAGGACGGGAAAAGCTATAGCGGGGTGGGCGATCTGGAGATCACCCCATCCTACATGATCGTGCTCGATGACGAGAACTCGTGGATTCCCGCGGCATTGCTCGCCTTCAAGCTGAAAGTGCCGACAGCGACCAATCGGGACATCGGCACCGGGGAATTCGACTACCAGCCTTACATCATTCTGGGAAAGAGCTGCGGGAACTGGGTCTATAACTTTAACTTCGGTTATGACTTCGTGACGACCCCGCCGAAGCTGAGTAGAAAGGATTACAAAAACCAATTTATCTATGACGTGTCCGCGGAGTATAAGATCAACAGCAAGCTGAGCGTCTTCGGGGAGTTGTTTGCGAATTCCTCACCCGGCGCGGGCCAGAAGGGAACCTTCGCCGGCGCGCTCGCCACGGAATACAAATTCACCGAGCATGTGAATGCTTACCTCAGCGTGGGCTATGATACGGATGGATTGCTGGCCATCCGTCCGGGATTCAATATCGAGTTCTGAAGGGTTCGTCATCCGGAAGCCCGCGGTGTGACCGCCTTCTCATCGGTTTCTCATTTACGGCCCGCTATCGATCGGCGCCGGCGCTGCCTCCGCAGCCCGCCGTTGTTATTGAAATCGGAATCACGACCATGAAATCAAAATATCGATTCGCCACCTTGGCCATAGCCGCCGCCATGACTTGCGGGAACCTGCCTGCGGCGACGACCATCCAATCCATCGGCGACGCCTTGCAAATCGCCTTGCAAATCGCCCTGCCGGCCACCGCCGCCGGGATGACGCTGTTTTATAAAGACCGCGAGGGCGCGGTGCAGTTCGGCGAGTCGCTGCTGACGACGCTAGGAGTGACCTACGCGCTGAAGTACACCGTCAACGAGACCCGGCCGAACGGCGGCGCGCATTCGTTCCCGTCCGGGCATACCTCGGCATCGTTCTCCGCCGCGGAGTTCGTGCGGAAGCGCTATGGATGGGAATATGGCGTTCCGGCCTACGCGCTGGCCACATTCGTAGGCTACAGCCGGGTAGAATCGAACGAGCATTACACCCGCGACGTGCTTGCCGGGGCGGGAATCGGCATCCTGAGCAGTTATCTTTTCACGACACCGTACCGTGGCTGGAATGTGGAGTTGGAGGGCGATACCAAGGGCGCCTCCGTTCACCTCACCCGCCATTTCTGATTTGCCCATGCTTGCAAGCTCGCGACACTCACTGGATTCTGATGTGGGCGGTGCCACCCCATGTCCCTTGACCGCCAGATGAAACAATCCTTCTCGAAATACCGGCGCGCCGCTGCGGCTGCCGGCGCGGTGTGTCTAACCAGTTGTCAGGCTTTTCAAGCGCTGCCGCTCGGCTCGGGATATCGCCCGCTGGGGGCGAAAGAACTCGCGATCGCCACTTCGGAAATCCAGCACCCGCTGCTGCGCCCGGTGCGGGTGGACGCCAGCGACGGGATTTCCCCGGACGAGGCGGCGGTGGCGGCGGTGGTGATGAATCCGACGCTGCGGGCCGCGCGGGACCAGGTCGGCGAGGCACAGGCACAGCTCCTCATTGCCGGGATTTTGCCAAATCCGCAGCTCTCCGCGAATGTGGATTTCCTCGCCGGCGGCAAGACGGTGGGCGAGCAGACGGCGACCGGCTACGGCGTGAGTTGGGATCTCCGGGCGCTCGTCATGCGGGGGCGGGAAATCCAAGCGGCGCGGGCGGAAACCGAGTCGGTGGCGCTGGATATCGCTTGGCAGGAGTGGCAAACGGCGCTCGCCGCCGAATCCGCGGTGTACGATTTGGCGGCGCTGGGCGAGCAGGTCGCCAAGGCGGAGGAAATTTTCAACCGCCTTTCTGGAAATGCGGATCTCATGAAAAAGGCCTCGGCGGCTCACGAAATCACCGTGCTGGATTCCGCCGCGGTCGAGGCATCCGCCAATGACGCGCAAGCCACGCTGCTCGGCCTCCGCCAAGAGCTGGACGCAAGCCGCATCGCTCTGAACCGTGCGATCGGCTACCCGCCGTCCTCGCGTCTGCGGCTCCAGGCGGGCGTCTCGCTGCCATCGAAAGTCAGCGTGCCGTCCGAGTCCGCGCTGCTCCATGGCCTGGAAAACCGCCGGCTCGACCTGCTCGCGCTGCGCCGCGGCTACGATAGCCAGGACGCGAAACTCCGCGCCGCTATCATCGGTCAATTTCCCAATATCAACGTCGGCATCAACCGCGCGACGGACACCGGCAACGTCGGCACGCTCGGCCCGGGCATTTCCATCGACCTGCCGATTTTCGACCGCAACCAGGGCCAGATCGCGCTGGAATCGGCCACCCGCCAGCGCTTGCGGGACGAATACACGGCGCGGTTGTTCGAGGCCCGGGCGGACATCGCCGCCGCGCTGGCCGACATCCGCGGGCTGAACGCGCGGATCGCCCAAGCCAGCGCCGCGCTGCCGACGCTGCAGCGGTTGGTCCAGGTTTCCCAAGACGCGCTCACCGCCGGCAACGCCGAGATTTCCGGTCTCTACACCGCGCAGAACGACCTGACCCGCAAGTCGGTCGAAATCCTCCAGCTCCGCCAGCAGCTCGCGCAAGCCCGCGTCGCCCTCGAAACCGCCGCCGCCTGGCACATTTCCCCATGAAAATCCCGCCCGCCATTCCGCTCGCCCTCGCACTTTTCGCGGCGGGCGGCTGCAAGAAAAATGCCGACGCCAGCGCCGGCGGCGACGGGGAAATCACGCCCACCGCCACCGTGAGCACCATCAAGCTGGAGATGAAGCCGATAGCCGCCACGGTCACCGCCTACGGCACCGTGGTCGCCCAGCCGAACGAGCTGGTCAGCGTTTCCGTGCAGTATGAAAGCAAGGTAAGCCACCTGCTCGTTTCCGCCGGCGAGCTGGTTACGGAAGGCCAGCCGCTCATCGAAATCGAACCCAGCCCCGACACGAAACTCGCGCTCGCCGACGCCCGCTCCGCCGCCGAGACCGCGAAAACCCAGCTCCAGCAGACGCAAAAGCGCTTCGACATGAAGCTCGCCGTCAACTCCGACCTCCAGCAGGCAAAACAAGCCGCCCGCGACGCGCAAACCAAGCTCGAAAGCCTCGACGCCCGCGGTGCCGCCGGGTCCGCCACGCTCAAGGCGGAAATCGCCGGCATTCTCGCGTCCATCGACGTCAGCGTGGGCCAGATCGTCGCTGCCGGCAGTCCCTTGTTGTCGATCGTGCCGTCGCGGAAAATCGAAGTCCGGCTCGGCGTGGAGGCGGAAAATTCCGGCCATTTGAAGCCCGGCCAGCCGGTGAATGTCAGCGCCGTGAACCAGGACGGCGTCAGCGGGGAGGGGAAAATCCGGCTCATCGCCAGCCGCGTGAATCCGCAGACGCGGCTCATCGATGTCTTCGTCACCGTCCCGCCGGATCTGCCGCTTTTGCTCGACGGCTTCGTCCGCGGGGAAATCAAAATCGAGGAGAAAACCGCCTTCGTCGTTCCGCGCCAGGCGGTGCTGCCCGGCGAGGAAGGCCAGACCCTTTTCACCGTCGCCGATGGCAAGGCCGTCAAACACGACGTCACCCCCGGCCTCGAAACCGACACCGAAACCGAAGTCACCGGCGGCGGCCTCAAAGCCGGCGACGAAGTCGTCACCACCGGCAACGCCCAGCTCGAAGACGGCATGGCCGTCACCACCGGCGAGTAAGGGATTTTCTGGACTCTGGATTCTGGCCTCTTTTTTCTAAATATGAATTTCACCCGCTGGGCCCAATCGCACGCCCGCTCCATCGTTTTTCTCATCGTCGTCCTCGCCATCGGCGGCGCGATGAGCGGGCTGAAGCTGCCGGTCGGCTTGTTTCCGCACGTCGATTTCCCACGCGTCCGGGTGAGCGTGGATGCCGGCGACCGCCCCGCCGAGCGGATGGCCGTGGAGGTGACCTACCCGGTGGAGGAGGCGCTGCGGGCCATCCCCGGAGTCCGCCACATCCGCTCGACCACCAGCCGCGGTAGCAATGAGATTTCCGTGAGCTTCGACTGGGGCGAGGACATGGTGCAGGCGCTTCTCCAAGCGCAGAGCGAGGTCAACCGCATCCTGCCGAGCCTGCCGCCGGGCACCACCTTCGAGGCGGAACGCATGGACCCGACCGTTTTCCCCGTCGTCGCCTACAGCCTGACCTCGGACACCCGCTCGCTCGTCGAGCTGCACGATCTCGCGCTCTATCAGCTCCGGCCGCAGCTCTCCACCATCGACGGCGTGTCGAAAATTGGCGTCCAAGGCGGCGATACCGAGGAATACCGCGTCACCGTCGATCCGGCGAAATTGCACTCATTCAACATGACCATCGGCGACGTGGCGACCGCGCTTTCCGCGTCAAACGTGCTCAACGCCGTCGGCCGTCTGGAGGACCACGACAAGCTGTACCTCATCGTCTCGGACACTCGTTTCCAGAACCTTGCGGAAATTTCCCAGACCATCCTGCGCTCCGGCGAGAACGGCGTCGTCCGCGTGGAGGACGTGGCCGAGGTTCGCAATTCGACCGAGCCGCAGTTCATCCGCGTCACCGCCGATGGCCACGACGCCGTGCTTTTCCAGATCTACCAGCAGCCCGGCGCGAACACTGTGCAGATCGCCGCCGATGCGAAAAAAATGATCGCCAGCCTCGGCTCGAAATTGCCCTCCGGCGTGAAAATCTCGCAGTGGTACGACCAGAGCGACCTCATCGTCGCGTCCGCCGTCAGCGTGCGCGATGCCGTGCTTATCGGCGCGGCGCTGGCCGGCCTCATCCTGTTCATTTTCCTGCGGAACTGGAAAATCACGCTCATTGCGCTGCTCGCGCTGCCCGCCTCGCTCGCCGCCACCATCTTGCTGCTCAAGGTCTTGGGCATGAGCTTCAACATCATGACGCTCGGCGGCATGGCTGCGGCGGTCGGACTCATCATCGACGACTCCATCGTCATGGTGGAGCACATCGTCCGGCGGCTGCGGGGTGGCGAGGGCCACGAGCACGAGCGGATCATGAAGGCGACCACCGAGTTCACCAAGCCGCTCGCCGGCTCGTCCGCCTCGACCATCGTGATTTTCCTGCCGCTGGCATTCCTGACCGGCGTGACCGGCGCGTTTTTCAAGGCGCTCTCACTGACGATGGCCGCCAGCCTGCTGATCTCGTTCTTCATCGCCTGGCTCGCCGTGCCCATCCTCGCCGGGAAATTGCTCGGCAAAAAGGACGCGGAGCAGGAGGAAAACGGCGGCATCACCCGCCGCATCCACCGCGGCTACGATCGTGTGATGCGCCCGGTGCTCGCCCGGCCGTGGCTCATCGCGCTGGTCATCCTGGCACTGCTCGGCGGCGGGTATTTCGCCTACACCCAGGTCGGTTCCGGCTTCATGCCGACCATGGACGAGGGTGGATTCATCCTCGACTACGTCGCGCCGCCCGGCACCTCGCTCACCGAGACCGACCGGATGCTGCGGCAGGTCGAGGGGATTTTGCAGAAAACCCCCGAGGTCGCGACCTATTCGCGGCGCACCGGTCTCCAGCTCGGCGGCGGCCTTAGCGAGGCGAACCTCGGCGACTTCTTCGTCCGCCTCAAACCGCTGCCCCGCCGCCCGCTCGACGAGGTCATGGACGAGGTCCGCATCAAGGTGCAGAAAAACGTGCCGGGCGTCGAAGTCGAACTCGTCCAGCTCATGGAAGACCTCATCGGCGACCTAACCGCCGTGCCCCAACCCATCGAAATCAAGATCTTCAGCGATGACGAAAAAGTCCTCCGCGACATCGCGCCGAAAGTCGCCGACGCCATTGGCAAGGTAAAAGGGGTCGTTGAGGTGAAGGACGGCATCGTTCCCGCCGGCGACGCGTTGGTCGTGAAAGTGGACCGGGTGAAAGCCGCGCTCGAAGGCATGGACACCGAGGCTGTCACCAAACTGCTAGACGATTTCATGAGTGGCAACGTCACCACCAACGTCCAGCGCGGGCCGAAGCTCGTCGGCGTCCGCGTCTGGGCGCCGGAAAACGACCGCCGCACCGAGCGCGATCTCAACCAGCTCGAACTCCACGCGGCGGACGGCCACCTCGTGCCGTTGCGCCGCATCGCCAGCATCGAGCGCGTCATCGGCCAGCCGGAAATCAACCGCGAGGACCTGAAACGCATGTCCGCCGTCACCGGGCGCATCACCGGCCGCGATCTCGGCTCCACCGTTGCCGATGTGAAGAAGCTCCTCGACAAGCCGGGCCTCCTGCCAAAGGGAGTTTATTATAGCTTGGGTGGACTATACGAACAACAGCGCATCGCCTTCCACGGCTTGCTGATCGTCATCGCCGCCGCCATCGTCCTCATTTTCGTGTTGCTGCTGTTTCTCTATGAAAGCTTCCGCATCGCCATTGCCATGCTGGCCGCGCCGCTGCTCGCCATGCCCGTCGTCTTTCTCGGACTATGGATTACCGGCACCGAGCTGAACATCACCGCCATCATGGGCATGACCATGATTGTCGGAATCGTCGGCGAAGTCGCCATTTTCTATATCTCCGAAGTCCGCGAACTCGAAACCGATGAAGAAGGCAAAGAGATTTTGTTGTATTACATCAAAGCCGGGGAAAGTTGCATCATGTCCTTCCTGGGCGGCATGCATCAGGAAACCAGCAAGATAAAAGCGGTGGTGGAAGAAGATACTGAAATTCTTTTTCTGCCTATGGAAAAAGTCACCCTGTTCATCAAAGAATATCCTCAATGGCTAGATTATATTTTCAGGCTGTATCATAAGCGGTTTGAAGAATTTTTGGAAGTAGTAAACGCAGTTGCCTTTAAGAAGATGGATGAGCGCCTGTTGAACTTTATAAAAAAGAAATGCGAGCATACCAACAGCAAGACGCTGAATGTCACTCACGAGCAACTGGCCAATGAGCTCGGGACGGCGCGTGTAGTAGTCTCGCGCCTTCTCAAACAAATGGAAGATGAAGGGTTAGTACAGCTTGGAAGAAATAAAATTACGCTTGCGTAAACGCTATTGGGTGCGTGGGCAACGTCAAAGAAGGATTTTAAACCGTAATTGGAAGAACGGGGAAAGAATATTTATTATTCGTTTAGGCCAATCTTTTATTAATAACAAACAACATTTTTTATCTAAAATTATCAATCATGAAAATAACAATGAAGGGTCTCGTTTATGGCGGTCCGGGAAAAATAGAATTGAAAGACATTCCTAAACCAGGCGTTGAAAAATCAACCGATGCCTTAGTAAAAATTATTAAAACAACTATTTGTGGAACTGACCTGGGCATTTTGCATGGTAAAACACCGTCCTGCAAACCAGGAACAACGCTTGGGCATGAAGGAGTAGG
>JBBSUD010000188.1:0-9533 GCA_038235225.1 Verrucomicrobiales bacterium | reverse complement strand
GGATAGTGTTTTCATCCGGTGTCATTCTTTCTGACGCAACGACCGCTCAAAGCGGATTTTTCACCCGCTCCCCGGTGTCATTCTATCTGGCGCAATGCGGGCGGTGACGCTTTAGGGAATTGCGCGTTGCTGCGAACCGGAGGTTCTGCCAGCGTGCCCCGGAAAACTTCGCTATGAAACCACGACCCAATCCAGTCCAACCGCCGGCTCCCATTCGCCTGAAGCCGCGGAGCACGCAGGGGAAAGCCTTTATCGTCGGTGGATTTGCGATCGCCGCGGTGTTCGTTTGCTTGGAAATGTCGCGCCCCGCGCCACGCGATACCGTGGCCGAGGCGCCGCCGGAAGCCGTGGTGAAATCCGCGGTCAAAACGCCAGCCGCAGCCTCCGGGACGATCGTTCCGGAAGCCGGCGGGGAGCCCGAGGAAATCGCCGGCAATACTCCCGAAGCCCCGCCAACCCCGGCGATTTCCCCCGCCGGCGAGGCCCCGGAAGCCGCCCCGTCCGGCCCGGTTCTCATCGGCTTTTCTGCTGAAACGCCGCTCACACTCGCGGGACTCGACGCCGGCCGTGACGCTGCCAAGGAGCGCGATTCCCAGCTTCTCGCCCGCGCCATCGATGAGGGCGCTTGGGACGGTTACCGGGATTTTCTGGCGAAATCCATCGGCGCGTCGCTCGGCCCGGCCGGCACCGGCTCGGCCGCCACCCGCTACTCCGGCGTCTGGGACCAGCCCGCTCTCTACCGGACGCTGCTGCGCTGGGAGACCTTGGGGAAATTCCCCCCATCCGATCTAACCAAGTTCGTCCACGACAGCTACACCGGCGGATTTCTCACCTGGCTCTGCAACGACGTGCCCGCCATGGAGGAATTCCTCCTCACCATCCAGCCCGAGGATAACGGCGGCCGAGTCCTCAAGTTCCTCATGGATGCCCGCGAGAACACCGAGGACAAGTGGGACAAGTATTTCAACCTCGCCCTCGCCTGTGCCGTCGTCTTCGACAACGAGGTGCGGATTCCGAACCCGGTCGGGGGCGAATACGGCGCGAAAGCCGTCGTCGCGCCGATGGAGCGCTTCCTCTGGTTCGTCACGAACAACGAGAAAGGCAAGCTCGCCGCGCCGGTCCACCACAGCACCGCCCGCGACCTCGTCTGGGTCGTTTGCGCGCCGGTCTCCACCAGCGAGCTCGATTGGGCCGTCAAGAAACTCCATCTGAACCGCAAGCGCTGGGGCAGTGCCTACGGCATGATCGAATACCTCATGGAGCGTGCTGTGAAGGGGCTGAATCCCTATAAGGAATATACCTTTGCGGAAATCCTCAAAGAAGGCGGCATCTGCGGCGACCAGTCGTATTTCTGCGCGAACACCGCCCGCGCCAACGGCATTCCCGCGATGACCTTCGGGGGCGAAACCAGCCTCGGCCCCCACGCCTGGGTCGGCATGAAAATTGCCTCGGACGAGTGGACGACCGGCATTGGCCGCATCGGCGGAGTGTCGAAGGGCACTACCGGAAATCCGCAGACCGGGAAATCCATCACCGAGCAGGAAGTCCAGCTCTGGGGCGACCGCTATCATCAAAGCTCTCCGAATACTCTGGCCGTCGCCCGCCATCTCTGGCTCGCCGATTGGTTCGATTCCGCCAAACGCGAGGCCGATCACGACGAGACCGTGCGCCTGGCGAACAAGCTCGGGCCTTCATTTGTCGAGACGTGGACGGCGCTGTTCGACCAGTTCAAGGCGCGCATGAAAATGACCGGCGACCCCGCGGAGCCGGACAATCTGGAGGATTGGCAATGGTTCGCCAAGGAGATGCGCCGCCAGTTCAAGGACAACCCGCGCATGGCCGGCCTCGCCGCCCGCGCCGAGAGCGAATTCATTTTCCCCTATGGCGACGCGGGGGACATCGATCGCCAGCTTTTGCGCGAGCGCCGGCGCATCGCCCGCGAATCCGGCGAGCAGGTGGATCTCATCGCCGGCTCGCTCAAGCGCCAGGCAGACCTGATTTCCAAACGCGGCGACCCCGCTTCCAAGGAGGAAATCGGCCGCCTTTACGACAGCGCGCTGAGGAAATACGGCGCGAATATCACCGGCTTCAAAATCATGGCCGAAGACTATTTCAGTTTCTTCCGTGACGATCCGCAACTCGCCCGCAAAGTCGCCCGCGACATCGAGCTGGCCTTCATGCGCGTCGTCGATACCGGTAGCAAGGAATGGTTCCGCGCCAATACCGAGTCGTCGATTTACAAGATGATCTGCAGCTACTACCGCGCCGCCGGTGACGAGGCGCGCGCAGTAAAGCTGGAAAAGCGCTACGAAATCCTGCTCAAGCACGCCGAGCGCGGCGCACTCTGACGGATTTCCTTCCCCGGGAACGCCGGCCTCCGAGGCGGCGCTCGCATTGCCTGGGTCGCTGAAAGTTCGAAGCGTCAATTTTGCAATCGCGCTCCCGAGCGCCCATTTCTCTATTTCCAATGAAATCCCTTCTCCTCCTCGCCCTGCTGACCCTCTCGCTCGACGCCGCCCCGACACCGCCCGGCGTGGTGATCCATCATTCACCCGCGGCGTCCGGCATTTACATCGGTTCGCCGTCCATCTGCATCGCGCCAAATGGCGACTACCTTGCCTCGCACGATCTTTTCGGCCCGAAATCCACCGAGCACCAGATCGGGCAGGGCCGTCTCTACCGCTCCACGGACAAGGGGAAATCCTGGACCCATGAGCTCGATTTCCAAGGCTACTTCTGGACCGGACTTTTCGCCCACGGCGGCAAGCTCTTCACCCTCGGCACCGACAAGCACCACGGCCGCCTCGTCATCCGCCGCTCCACCGACAACGGCCACTCTTGGACCGATCCGACTGTCATCGCCGATGGCCAATGGCACACCGCCCCCGTCCCCGTCCTCGAGCACGACGGCCGCATTTGGCGTGGCTTCGAGGACGCCCACACCAGCGAGAAATGGGGCGAACGTTACCGCACCCGGATGATTTCCGCTCCTGCGGAGGCCGACCTGCTCGACCCGAAAAGCTGGACGATTTCCAACGCCCTCGCCCGCGACACCTCGTGGCTCGGCGGCCGCTTCTCCGCCTGGCTCGAAGGCAATGCCGTCGCCACTCCGGACGGAAAAATTGTCAATATCCTCCGCGTCGCCGTGCCGGATTTCCCCGACGTGGCCGCCATTGTGGAAATCTCCAAGGACGGCAGCACCGCCACTTTCGATCCCGCCACTGGCTTCATCCCGTTTTCCGGAGGCTCCACCAAATTCCAGATCCGCAAGGATCCCGCCGGTCCCGGCTACTGGGCGCTGGCGAATGTCGTCCCGGAGCGTCACGCCACCGGCACTCCCGGCTCGATTCGGAACACTCTCGCCCTGGTCCATTCCGCCGATCTCCGGAAATGGGAAACCCGCTGCATCCTCCTCTACCACCCGGATGTCGCCAAACATGGCTTCCAATACCCCGACTGGCAGTTCGACGGCGAAGTCATGATCGCCGCCGTCCGCACCGCCTTCGATGACGACGAAACCGGCGCGCACCGCTACCACGACGCCAACTACCTCACCTTCCACCGTTTCCAAAACTTCCGCCAGCTCACCCGCAAGGACGACGCGCCCATGCCCGACGAAATCGCGCCTGCCGCTAGCCCGGATAATACAGGCACTCCCGCTGCTCCAACCAAACAAACAACGCGTCCCAATCCGAGTTCCACTTCTGATCTCCCTGCCGGAAATTAGCGCAGTAGGGAATCTTGTAAGAAACCAGACCCGGTTCGTCGAAAGTGAGATCGTCCCGTTCGGCATCGGTCAGACTTACGATGGTGAAGCGCGCGTTCGGGTAGGCGGTTTGCACCGCCCCTGCGATGGCCTTCGCACCCCAGTATTGGGAACCTTGCCTTAAGAGATAGCAATGGTCGCCGCTGTCGAGCGCTTCGCCAAACCTCTCCGCCGCTCTCGCATATTTTTCATGCACCAGCGGAGCCTCCATTGCGAGCGTTCCATTTTTCGAGAAACTGTGGGAATCCACCAGACCATATTTCATATCTTCCACGAAAGGTTTATGAAACGGGTGGACCGACAAATTTCGCGGTAGAAAAAAATCGGAAAACCGGTTCTCGATCGCTTTAACGACTCCTTGGGTGTCGTCGCTGATGATCCAATCGAATGGAAACAACGCGTCCGTCAGTTTCGCCCGCCGGAGGTGGCTGGCGATATTGCACCTCGATCCTAAACTGATGATCCGATTCACCGGCCGCTTTTCTGACCCGGGTTCTGGAAGAGTCGGATTGGGAACTTCTTCCTCTTCTTTCTGCTTTTCAATCGGTTCAGCCGCGGCTCGATCCGTGCCCCGGACAAACACGAGTCCCGTCTTGCGGGAAAATTCCCTTTCCATGGTGGACGCCTCGCGTGCGAGGTCGGTCGTTGTGCTGTCCAATTGGAATCCTTCGCGTTCGAAGCGTTCGATCCAGTAGTCTGGTTTTTGCGGGTTCAGGTGGCGGGGGATGTTGCCCTCGGAGGAAGTGATGAAGACCACACGGCAGCGTCGGAGTGTCTCGAAGACATACGGAAGGCAGAACTCCGCGATATGTTCCAGACATTCCACCATCCATCCGAGATCGAAAATTCCCGTCACCGGAACGCCATCGTGGAAATCATGTCGTGAGATTTCACATCCTGGTGGAGCTACCAGAGACGGATCGGCATCGATTCCCAAAGCGGCGATTCCCAAATCGCGGAAAATTTCCAACGTGCCACCCGGACCGCAGCCCAAGTCCAATGCCGAGGTGACTTCAAATCTTCCGACAAGGAATTCGAGAACACCGCGATCAACATGGGTGGTTCTGCAATGTCCGCCAAGGATCGAAGGTATCCGGGGTTTTGGAATCTCTTCATCGCGGAGGTTGTACAATGCCGGCACAAGTCGTCTGAGATCCAGACCGAGATGCGGCTCCATCCATGGCCGCAGGTTCGTCTCGTCGATGGGGATCTGGCGTGCCACCATGGCAGCCATCAGTTTCTCCCGCAGCGCCGGGGCACGGTTGAGAAATCCCGTTCCCACGCCGACCACCGTCGCGCCCATCAGTTCCGCCTCAAGCAGGACGGTGGAATTCAATCCATAGACCAGCTTTGCCCCCGCAATCCATCCGTGAAGATCCCCCGAACAAGTAACGCCCGGTCCGTAATCGTTGCGGTCCAGCGGGTGCTTCCTAAAGACGATTTTCTCGTGCGGAAACGTCTCAATCACCCATGCCATGAATTGCGGCATAGCTTCGAATTCCGAAAACTCCTTGACCTGCGAATCCCACGGCAGTTGTAGCGGGACGAAGATATACCCGCCGGCTCCGGTCCATTTCCTTCCGTTGAAGTAATGCGAAGCGAATTCGTTCTTGCGGACGATATGTTCCGAAGTGACCCATGAGAGATCGTCGTGCAGCGCGAGGGCGGACACGGCGTTCACGCCATTCGTATCCACATAGAAAAATTCCTTCTGGGGAAACCAGCCGCACTCGATGTAATGCACTTCGACTCCGGCTTGCGCGCATGCTTTCACCAGCGGGCGGTCCATGTCCCGGCTCCCGTTCCAGACATAGACCCGCGAATACTTCCGCAGACGCTCTTTCGAATAGTCCCGGTCGCTATGAATATGGTGCCGGTCAACCCGCAGTCCCAACGACCGAAGAAACGTTTCGAGCCGGCCGAGGAAATGCTCGAAGTGACAGCCTTCGTCGGCGAGGAGGACTTGTTTCCCAGCCGCTGAATCTTCCTCGTTTCCCAAGCGATCCATTTCCACAGGGTTCCATTCGCAAATCGACTCGTGAACCTTCGCATCCTTCACCGGATGACAGATTCCCGGCATCACGGAAATCACCTCAGGCCGATACTGGTAGGAGCCAAACCAGGAAGCCGACACCTCATCCGCCCGCCAGTCCAGATATGACAAATTCTTCTCCGCCATCATTGAAGCGAAAAGCACTTCCAGAAAAACGAATCGTCCATGTTTCCTGCGGAAATCCAGAATCTCCCGGACCAGCTTCCCGCTCAGCCGGCACAACGGATTGAACGACCGGCTGGGCTTGGCGAAGAAATTTTCTCCATGGTGCCAGTGCGGCCAGTGCGGGTCGTGATCGCGGGTCCGAACGTCCCACGCGGACAGGTCCGCATCCACCTCCCTCGATCTCCGCATGAGCCGGGCGAACGACTCCGCCGACCCGGCGACATCTTCCTCGACGAACCAAACACCGCCACAGGCATCGGCAGGCGTTTGTTCCAAATGCCGCCACGCCCTCTCCCATGCCCCAATCCTCACCCCGTTTGGAGAGAAACTCGACAGCCCTTCGAATCCCGGCATCTCTTTATCGGGAACCCACACCGCGTCTTCGGCGGGGGAATCCGCCACAATCTCCACCCGCCCCAATCCCGCAAAAGCAGTTGCAAGCGAATCGGCAGCAATTCCAGGCCTGCGACACAGAATCAGTATCCGGTCTTCAATCGCAGTCTCAGAAAGCGAGATTTCAATAAATTTTGGCATTCCGAAATGGATAGTGATCGGTAGTTAAAAAAACTTCGAAGTGACGGTGCAAAGATACTGACTCGATTCTATGGAAAGAATCAAGCGTCAATAAGCGGATTCAGTTACCGGCATGAATAAAATGATTCGCAGCGGAAGTTGATCCATAGTAGACCTGCAAATCAGCTACAGAGAACGACAACATTTATTTCCAAGGACTGACCCGAATGGCGCTAACTTAACGGGCTTTTGGGACAGAATATGGGAAAAATCGGCGTCAAATCGCGTTGCACGCTTCATTCTAATGTCGCGGAATAGTTCTGTTGCGTTGGAGTTTCGAGTGGGTCGATTCTGGGGTGGCAACAGGTTCGCTATAAGTCACTGGTGAAGTGTAACTTGCTTAAGTTAGCGCCATTCAGGACTGACCCCAGAATTGTGACCTCAGCCTTGTCGATATCTTCTTGGGGTGTGCTAGATTTTTGGACCGGAAGGCACCAGAATTCATCCACGAATCCCAGCAAACCACAAAAGCAATACACACTCGAGTTCAAGTCCATGGCCATCGAGCAGCTCAACTTCGGCAAACCGGTCGCCGAATTTGTCGAAGGCTAATGGGAGATTTCGATCCCTACTCCCCCATCGTTAGATGGGATCATGGCGACGTCAAAACGTTGCTCCCCGCCCGCATACAAATTTCAAGAACGAACCACACTCACATGGCATTTAATTTCGCGACTCAAGCTACGCAGTCGAAATCGAACCTACAGATCTTATTAAGGACTAATCATTTTGATCGATATCTTTTGGATCGAACTTCAAGAGTGCTTCAAATCTCTCAGGGATTTTATGGTCATCACGAAGGTATTCCACGCTATTTCGAAAAAAATAGTCATCCGGACTGGAAGGGTCAAACCTAATAATATCCTCATCAAATCCGTCGCTGTCAAAAGTTAGGCCCCTTATTCTGCTTTTCGGATCATCGGGCACCTTAATCAGCATTGATCGCTGACCTAGAACGCCAAAAGGATCATAATTTTCAATCATCTCCTGAACTATCTCGTCAAACTGCTTAACGTCTTTCGGCAACAACCTCGATTGAATCTCGGAAAATTGCTTTCGGATCTTTTTCACCTCGCTGGGCGCGGGGCGCTCCACTCCAAGAAGGTACCAAATCTCATCTCCGTGGCGAGATGTCGACAGCAGTTTTGATCTCTTTGCTTCGTGCTCTGTGAATAGTTTGTTCACTTCCGAGTATGCTTTCCCCGGACTCAGACTCTTGCCGCTGAGCACCAAAGGTTCTGAAGAGATTAATGCCTGATCATGCGATACACTATTTTTTGGAAAACTGTTAGGAAGTCTGGCATCTTGCGATTTCAAGTTTTGTCCGTTAACCAGATCGCTCCGAGTTGACAAGCCGCTAGGTGCCAGAGTATTTTTCCGTGCAAATACGTAAATCAACAATCCAATGAGCAATAAAAAAGATGCCGTTGCGACGAGGATCTTGCGCTTCACTGTAATCGTATTTAATGATTGTGTATTACCCGACGTTTGTAAGTGATGCTTGCTGGACCTTGAACCTGACCATTGACGCAGTGGTATCCTCCGACCGAAGTGGCAGACCATTGTGTAACGTCATCTCCAGAATGGAATTTATCAGATTTCAAAAAGGTCCGATGATTTTCATTTGCCAATATTCCATCAGGCAGATTTGCCGCCGGTTCCGAACTGCCAGCTGGAATCTGTATTAATATTTCCGTAACCATTCCTGCATACGGCACCTCTTCTGCCTCGACATTTGTAGCGGAAAGGTTCCAAGCGACGATGCTGCCCGCTGTGGCCCCTCCGGTTCTCTTGAGGAAACTACGCCTGGTGATTCTGTTGTTCCATGCGGCTCCGGCGGAGGAAAGACTGCCGGATTCGGGTTGACTACGGGGCGAGGGGGGGGGTACGGATGGGTCGTGGTTCATGGCGGTGGTTTTTGAAGAGGGCAAACGAGTAGGGAGCCGGCCGCGACCCGTCAAACAGAAATCTCAAGAGTTTTTATCGTTCATGCATTCATCGAATCCCGACTCCGGCCCCGCCGGAAAACCCGACCTGATCTACACGGTGGCTTTCGATCTGCCGGGCTGGCGGGGCGGCAGGCAGATGGCGAAGCTGCTGTGTTCCTCGCTGCTCCGGCAGTTCTGGAGCGGGGAGATCGTGGTGTTCCGGAATTTCGCGGAACCGCTTTTCCCGGTGGAGCGGAAAGGGCTGGAGGAGGTTTTCGTGGAGCTGGCAAACTTTGGAAAGGGCAAAGCGGCGGCCAGCGCTTGCCTGGCGACGGCGCTGGAATTCCGGTTCCGCGCGGCGACGCTGCTCGACCCGGCGCGCTATCGTTGGATGGCGTATCTGGACGCGGATTGTCTGGCTTTGCGGAATCCGGATCATCTCTTTGCGGGAGATGCGGAGATCCTCGTCCAGCCGGAAGCGGGACGCGGGATGGCGGACTCGCACGTTTTCAATGGATATCTTGCGCCGGGCGAGAAGCCGGAGGCGGTGAGAAACGGATGGTTGGTGAGAGAAGGGAACGGGATCAACGCGGGCACCTTCGCCGTCCGCGCCGGGCGATATGTGGAGGTGATGGATCGCTGGCGTGAAATTTTCGAGAGCGAGCCGCCGCGCCACACGGACATGCGTGACCAGACGGCTTGGAACCGCTTGCTGCTGGACACGGAACTCCCGGTGATGCCTTTCGAGCGGGGCGAGATCCAGTTTCCGCTGCACCTGGACAAGGGATTTCTGGACTACAAACAGGCGGCGCTGCTGCACTTCGTCGGCGGCAGGCAGCGGGACAAGATCGATCTGGCGTTCGCGCTGCACATGATGAAAACCTACGGCGATCCGGGAGGGCTGTTTTTGGATTTGCTGGAATCCTGACGTTTTAGAAACCAGAAACCAGAGAAGAGATGCAGATAGAAAAGACATTTCCCGCGCGGTATTGGATCAACCTCGGCAGGAGGCATGACCGGCGGGTGGAAACGGAATACCAACTGGCAT
>JBBSUD010000187.1:0-9595 GCA_038235225.1 Verrucomicrobiales bacterium | reverse complement strand
TGACGACGGGCGACGTGGCGGTGTATGGAATGAAGGTGCCGATCTATCCGCTCTATCTGGCGTTTCTCGGAGACATCGATGGCGATCCCGATACGTTTCTCGATGAGCTGGCTGACGAGGCGACTTACGGGCTGCGCCGGATTTTTGCCTGCTGCCGGGGCTTCGCCCACGATCTGCCGCTGGCCGATTGGATGCGCGCCCACCGCAGCCCGCCAATCGCGAATTATATCAACTGCCGCGGCCGCACCGTCCGTCGGGTCCGCGAGGAAGCCGCGCTGCGGGATGCGGTGTTAGCCTATATCTCGGCCAATCGCGGCGAATTCAAAAAACTCCCGCCTCGGGAAATCCACTCGCGTCTCGGACGCCATTTCGACATGGAGAAATCCGCCGGGCGCATCGCGATTTCCCCGGAGCCGCCAACGCCGCTGGGGTGGCGGCTTGGCGACGTAGCGCATCTGCTCTTCTGGCCGCTGGGGATGCTGGCGCTCGCCATCCTGTTGCTTCCCGCTCTTCCATTGTGGTTATACAATCTGCGGCGGCTGGAAAAAACCGATCCCGAACTTTGCGATACCGTGGACCAAGCGCATTCCGACCAACTGGCGGAAAGCGAAGACCACGATGTCACCAATCAGTTCAGCGCCATGGGAAGCATCAAACCCGGATGGGTGCGACTGCTAGCGATCATGGGCGCGCTCACCACAGTGAACTACGCCGCACGCCACATTGTCCGGCCGGGTCGGTTAGGGCGAATTCGCACCATTCATTTCGCACGCTGGGTGTTTCTCGACGACAGAAAGCGCATGGTTTTCTTCAGCAACTATGACGGCAGCGTGGAAAGCTATATGGACGATTTTATTAACAAGACCGGCTTCGGACTCAACGCGTCCTTCAGCAATGGCATCGGCTATCCGCGGACGAACTGGTTGTTCTTCGACGGCTGCGCGGACGAGAGGAAATATAAGGAATTTCTGCGCAGGCATACCATTCCCACGCAGGTTTGGTACAAAGCGTATCCCGGCCTGACGGCGATCGATTTGGAGAGGAACACGCTCGTCCGGCGCGGGCTGGAACAGGAATCGCTAAGCGAGAGGCAAGCACGTGAATGGGTCGCATTGTTATGAAAGCGGAAGACATTCATTTCGAGGACGTGCAGGGGCTTGTCCGCTATGGCTACGGCGGCATGAGGCAGGCGCGATACGAACTCCTGCGGGTCGTGGACGCGTCCGCGGCCAAGGAATGGCTGCGAAAGGCGGAAGTGACAAACGCGGTGGAAATGTCGCCACCGCCGGTGACCGCGCTGAATATCGCATTCACCGCGCCGGGTCTCAAAGCACTGGGTCTGCCGCCCGCGGTCATCGCGCGATTTTCCCATGAGTTCCGCGGCGGCATGGCGGACGCGAACCGGTCGAGACAACTGGGAGATATCGGTCAGAACGCACCGGAGAAATGGCGCTGGGGCAAAGCCGGCGCGGAGCCGCATCTGATGGTGATGTTCTATGGCAGAGCCGGGCAATTCGAGGATTTCGTACGGGAAGCAAAAGGCGCCATTTGGGAAAAGGCGTTTGCCTTGGTGGAGAACGGGCGGCTGGAAACGTGCGAGCTGGATCGTTACGAGCCATTCGGATTTGCCGATGGCATCAGCCAGCCGGAGATCGATTGGAATGCGGAACAAGCGACACGACATGTGGCATTCGATTATACCAACATTTCCGCGCCGGGCGAATTCCTGCTCGGCCACCCGAACGAATATGGCAAGCTGACTGATCGCCCGCTGTTGGATGCGTACGATAAAAGTGAAATGCTGTTCCCCGCTCCCGAAGATCCGGCGATGCGCGATCTCGGACGCAACGGGACCTATCTTGTGATCCGGCAGCTCGAGCAGGACGTGCGCGGTTTCTGGCAATTCGCTCATCGTCAATCTGCAGGCGATCAGGCGGCGGCGGACGCGCTGGCGGCGAAAATGGTCGGCCGGACCCGCGAGGGCGAGCCGTTGGCGGACGCGGCGGGCAGGCCCATCCCCGGCATTCCGCCGAAGGACAAGCAGAACCATTTCCACTATTCCGGCGATCCCGACGGCACTCGCTGCCCGTTCGGCTCGCACTTGCGGCGGGCGAATCCGCGCAATGCGGATTTCGACACGCCGCCGGCGAACATTTTCAAAAAGCTTATGACCATGCTCGGATTCGGTCCGCACGGATTTCGCGACGACTTGATGTCATCAGTCCGCTTTCACCGCATCGTCCGCCGCGGTCGGGAATATGGTGACGGACTCACGCCGGAAGCCGCGCTGTCCCCCGCCCCGCCGGACGATCCGCCGCGTGGGATCTATTTCATCTGCCTGAATGCCAGCATTTCCCGGCAATTCGAGTTCCTGCAGGGAGCATGGTTGTCGGGCACGAAATTCTCCGGGCTGACCAACGAAAGCGACCCGCTCACCGGGACCCGCGAAGCGCTGCCCGGCTGCCCTGTCACCGCGAATTTCACGATGCCCGCCGCGGACGGAATGCCGGAACGGGTGGAAGGTATGCCGCAGTTCGTGACGGTCCGGGGAGGTGCCTATTTTTTCCTGCCGGGATTGAGGGCGCTAAGATATATCGCGGAAAATAATTCTCCTTAGTTCGATCCCGCGATCCGCAGCAGGCGGGAACTTACGGTGTGCTCACGATGTAGAAACGATTCACATGGTTGGATGCGTCGGTGTCGGTGAATTGGAACTGCCCGGGGGACGTTTCGGCGGCGGATCCGAGCACTCTCCAGCCGGAATGGGGAATCGTTAAGTCCTCGGTGGCCAGCACGGTGTGGCCGCTCCCGGCCGCCGCGCTGAAGCCGAATTGGAAGGATCCGTCGGGTAGCCTGGTAGGATTGGTTAGAACGATGGCTGTCGCTGGGACCACTCCATACAACTCCGCGGCAGACCCGATATTTACTCCATAACCGCCGGCCACCAAGACCTGGCCACCGGGCAGCAGGGTCGCTGTATGATGACCGCGCGGTGCGATCAAAGCGGCGGCGGTGGCCCAGATTCCGGTGCCGGGATCGTATAGCTCCGCGCTGTTCGGGCTGCCGGAAGCATAGCCCAATCCGGCGACCAAGACGCGTCCGTCGGACAGGCGGGTGGCGGTGTGCGACTCGTGGCCGATGGCCATTGAACCGGTGGCGGTCCAGGATGCGGTGGCGGGATCGTAGAGGGTTCCGCGATTGGAGGTCATCAACAACGGCCCCGCTACGTATTCGCCGCCGGCGAGCAGCACTTTGCCATTGGCCAGCAAAGTTGCGGTATGTCCGAAAGTGTTGAGAATGATCTGGCCCGCGTCCGTCCACAGCTCCGTGGCCGGATCGTATAACTCCGATTTCAAACTATCGGAACCGCCCGCGACGAGCACCCGGCCATCGTTCAACAAGGTCGCGGTATGTTGGGAGCGGGCGTGGATCAGGGGAATGGTGGCGGTCCACGCGCCGCTTGCGGGATCGTAGCGTTCCGCGCTATCGAGAGTGTTGTAGTTATTGATTCCCAGCCCGCCGGCCACCAGCACCGCGCCGCCCGGGAGCAGGGTGGCGGTATGGTTTTGGCGGGCGGCGGCGAGCGGTCCGGTAATCGCCCATTCCCCGGTTTGAGGATCGTAGATTTCCGCCGCGGCGACCGATACTCCGGAGATGTTATCAGCCCTCCCGCCGGCAATCAGCACCTTGCCATCAGGGAGCAAGGTCGCGGTGTGATTGGAATGGGGGGAATGCAAAGCGCCGGTGCCGATCCAAACACCGGCGGCCGGATTGTATAACTCCGCGCTGGCAAGCGGGGTGCCATTGAGATCCACGCCTCCCGCCACCAGCACCGTGCCGTCATTCAGCAGGGTGGCGGAGTGGCGGGAACGATTGAAGCCCAGCGAGCCGGTGGCGGTCCAGGTGTCCGGGACGGCGGAGATGCCTGGGGAATATAACTCGGTGCTGGCATATTGATTGTTGGCAGCGTCGTCATCACCACCCGCGATTAAGACTCGCCCATCGTCCAGCAAGGTGGCGGCGTGGTGGGTACGGATGGCGTTCAGCGAATCGATCGTGGTCCATGTTCCGGCGGCCGGGTCATACAGCTCGGCGCTCGCCAGCACGTGATTGGCAGCATCGAGTCCTCCTGTAACGATCACTTTGCCATTGTTCAAAACCGTGGCGGTATGCGAAGCCCGGGCAGAGGCCATCGAGGCGGTCGGAGTCCACTCACCGGTGGCAGGATCGAACAACTCCGCCGTGTCGTTTGCATAACCTCCGGTGGTTAACGCCAGTCCACTTGGCAGCAGGCTCAAAGTGGACACCGAACGTCCGCCGTTATTGAGAGGACTCGTTGCGGTCCATATGCCGGTGGCGGGATCGTATATCTCCGCACTATCATCCCCGGATCCTCCTACCACAAGCACCTGGCCGGAGTTCAGCAAGACGGCGCGGTGTTGGTAGCGTTCTGAAATCATCGAACCGGTCGGAGTCCATGTCCCGGTGGCCGGATCGAAAAGTTCCGCGCTGCTGATCCCGCCGGCACCATAAACCGCGCCGCCCGCGACGAGCACTTTGCCATCCATCAGCAACGTCGCCGTGGCCCACGGGCGGCCGACCGACATCGAACCCGTGTCCGACCACGTCCCGGTGGCGGGGTCGTAGAGTTCCGCTGTGCTCACCTCGCCGCTGAAATTGCCGCCACCGGCGATCAGAACCTTGCCGTCGTCGAGCAAGGTGGCGGTATGATCGCCGCGGGCCGTGCTAAGTTCCCCGGTCGCGGCCCAGGTTCCGGTGCTTGGATCGTATATCTCCGCGCTCGGTAGAATTCCGTTGCTGGAATTGAAACCGCCCGCGGCAAGCACTTTGCCGTCGGCCAACCGGGTCGCGGTAAAAGTGGTGCGCGGCATGACCATGGCGCCTGAAGCGATGAAATCATTGGCCATCACAAGCGGACCCGCGACGAAGGCGGCCGCCAGCAGGCCCAGCCATGATGCGAATCTTGCCCCAATGCCGGAAAATACGGTCAGCCGTGGTCTGACATTTTTCCGCGTTTCAGCCGGGCGCGGGTGAGGCGTGCCATGGTTCGGATCCCTAGGCGCGGTGATGGCATCGGGTGCCATGGAGAATGCATGGAAGCATTTCATTGGAATAACAAGCTAACCCCCTTCCTGTTTTCCAGGAATTCGCTTTTGGTTGGAGGGGCGTTCTGAAATCCGGCGATTGGACCGGGGGGTGGGAAAATGGCGGAAGAGATGCTACGGCGCGTCAGCGGGCCGCGATTGGGTAAAAGAAACTCCGCGGTTGGATCGGACGTGGTGAGACCATGCCCTTTTGATTTCCAACCATGGCAATCAGCATAACTTCCGGGGCCGCTCTGCCAAGAAACATTTTGGAATCCGCGCGCCGCGAAGTTCAGAGCCAGCGGCAGGCGTCTTTGGCAAAATAGGTGAGGATCATGTCGGCGCCGGCGCGTTTGATGGCGATGAGGGATTCCATGACAATGGCACGCTCGTCGAGCCAGCCTCCGGCGGCGGCGGATTTCAGCATCAGGTATTCGCCGCTGACTTGGTAGGCGGCGATGGGCAGGACGCTGGTTTCGCGAACTTTGGCGATGATATCGAGGTAGAGGCCGGCGGGCTTCACTAACAACATATCGGCGCCTTCCGCCTCATCGAGAAGGGCCTCGCGGATGGCCTCGCGGGCGTTGCCGGGGTCCATTTGGTAAGTTTTTTTATCGCCGTCTTTCGGGGCGGAATCGAGCGCGCCGCGAAAGGGGCCGTAGAAGGCGGAAGCATATTTCGCAGTGTAGCTGAGCAGGGCGACTTTGTGGAAATCCTCCGCATCGAGCGCGGCGCGAATGGCGGCGACGCGGCCGTCCATCATGTCCGACGGGGCGACAATGTCAGCGCCGGCGCGGGCGTGGCAGAGCGATTGCAAGCTGAGGATTTCAACGGTTTCATCGTTAAGGATTTCCAATTCGCCGCGCTCGTTCCGGCGGACGATGCCGTCGTGGCCGTCGCTATTGTAAGGATCGAGCGCGACGTCGGTGATGACGCAGAGGTCCGGATGGGCGGACTTGAGGGCGCGGATGGCGCGGGGGACGAGGCCTTCGGGATTGTAGGACTCGGCGGCGTCGGTCGATTTCAGGGCTTCGTCGATTTTCGGGAACAGGACGACGGCGGGAATGCCGAGCGCGAGGGCTTCGCCGGCTTCGCGGACCAGGCTCTCGATGGACCAGCGGGTGACGCCGGGCATGGAAGCGATGGGCGTGTCCGCGGAATCCTCGTGGAAGAAAACGGGCAGCACGAAATCGGCCGGAGTCAGGACGGTTTCCCGGATCATCGAGCGGATGGCGGGCGTGCGGCGGTTGCGGCGGGGGCGGGACATGGGGATTTAGATTTTAGAGACCAGAGGAGAGAAACCAGAAAAGAGTTCCGTTGGAGCTTCACACTCATTCCCGCATCGAAACAGGAGAAGAGATGCGCGGGGTCAGTGTTTCGTTCGATGTTCGATGTTCCCATTTTCTGCCACGGCGACGGCGTTGGCGGCGGCGTATTCCTTGGTGTGGGTGAGGCTGATTTGGATTTCGCAAATGCCGTTCCGTCCGGCGAAATCCGCGGCGGCTCCGGCGAGAGCGAGGCGGGGGGCGCCGGCTTCGTTGCGGACGATTTCCAGGTCGAGCCAGCCGGCATGCGCGCCGATGCCGGTGCCGAGGGCCTTGACGACTGCCTCCTTGGCGGCGAAGCGGGCGGCGAAGTGCGGGGCGGGATTTTTGCGGGATTCGCAATAGGCGCGCTCCGCCGGCGTGAAGAGCCGGGCGAGGAACGGTTCGCCGTGCCGTTCGATGGCGGAGGCGATGCGCGCCACTTCCACCACGTCGATGCCGATGCCGAAAATCCGCATTTCCTCAGTCGGAATAGCCGGTCATGAGCTCCTTCATTTCGCGCACGGCGGCGACGAGGCCGACGCGGGTGGCGCGGGCGACGATGCTGTGGCCGATGTTCAGCTCGACGAGGTGCGGGATGGTGAGGATTTGGCGGATGTTGGTGTAATTGATGCCGTGGCCGGCATTGACCTGAAGGCCGGCAGCTTCTTTCGCGGCGGCGGTGAGGCGGTCGAGCTCGGCTTGGACGGCGTCGCCGGTGGCGTTGGCAAAAGCGCCGGTGTGCAGCTCGACCATGTCCGCGCAGGCCTCGCCGGCGGCCTCGACCTGCTTCGGATCGGGATCGACAAAGACGCTGACGCGGATGCCGGCGTCCTGCAGGCGGGCGATGACCATGCGGGTTTTGTCGAAGGTGGCGAGGACGTTGAGGCCGCCCTCCGTGCTGATTTCCAAGCGATTTTCCGGGACAAGGCAGACGAATTCCGGCTTCAGCTTGAGAGCGAGACCGACCATTTCCTCGGTGACGGCCATTTCCAGATTGAGCGGCGCCTTGATTTCCTCGCGGATGCGGACGGCGTCGGAATCCTGCATGTGCCGGCGGTCGCCGCGGACGTGGATGGTGATGGAATCCGCGCCGCCTTCGATCGCATCCATGGCGGCTTGAAGGGGCGACGGCTCGGCGAGCAAGGACTGCGGCGCGGCGGCGTAGCGGGCCTGCCGCAGGGTGGCGATGTGGTCGATATTGACTCCGAGAAGCAAAGGCATGGGGGGGAAATACCCGCACCCGGCGGACCGGGCAAGGCCGGTTTCCCCGCACTCAGAGCAGCTCCTCGGGCAGCAACGGGACGAGGTTCTTGATGGCGTCGGCCTGGTGGCGATTCGCGATAAGCAGGGCATCGCCGGTCTGGACGACGATGAGATCGTCCACGCCGAGCAGCGCGATGCGGGTGCCGGGGCGGGCGTTGAAGACGATATTGTTCTCGGAATCGATCTCGGTGATCGGCTCGTTCGAGCGGTTCTCATCGCCGCAGGTCGGCAGGTATTTCGCGATGGAAATCCATGAGCCGACATCGTCCCAATCGAAGGTGGCTTCGAGATTCAGCACGCACCCGGCCTTTTCCATGAGCGCGTAATCGATGGAAATCGGAGTGAGCTTGGGGAACTCCGCATTTACGAAATCCGTGATTTCCGGCGCAGCCTGAAGGCGTGAGATGAAGTCGCCGAGCTCCGGCGTGTGCTCGGCGAGCTGCTCGATCACGGTCGGTACGGACCAGACGAACATGCCGGCATTCCAGGTGAAATTCCCCTGCGCGAGGAATTGCTCCGCCAGCTCCGGCGCAGGCTTTTCCCGGAAACAGGTGACCTCGACGGGCTTGCCGGCGGTCTGCAAATCCGGGATTTCCGCAATGCCACCGCGCTCGATGTAGCCGTACGAAGGGCAGGCCCAAGTCGGGCGGATGCCGATCGTCACCAGCCCGCCAGATTTCTCCGCCGTGGCGAGCGCGTCCGCCATGACGGAGCGGTAAGCGGCGGCGTCCTGGATGAGATGGTCAGCGGGCAGAACCATCATCAGCGCGTCCGGATTCCGCGCGGCGATGAGGCCGATGCCGAGCGCGACGGCCGGTGCGGTATCGCGCTTGGCCGGCTCCGCGAAGAGGTTTTCCGGCGGTAACATGGTGGCGACGGAGCGCACGGCTTCGAGCTGCAACTCGTTGGTAAGAATGAGGATGTTCTCGAATGGCACGAGGCCTTCGAGGCGGCGGATCGTTTGCTCCAGCAGGGTGCCGTCGCCGAAAAGGTCGAGGAGCTGCTTCGGGCGGGAATTCCGGCTGAGCGGCCAGAAGCGGGTGCCGGAGCCGCCGGCGAGGATGAGGGCGTAGGTGTTTCCAGGAGCGGGCATGCGCGGCGAGATTTGCGGGAAGCCCGCCGGTGGGAAAGCGGGAATCCGCCAGATTTCGATTTTCAGGGGTTGTCGGCGGATCGGCGGGGACGGTAGTTTCGGCCATGGCAGACGAGTTTAGGGAAACCACGCCGGGATGGATCGGGACCAGCGCGCTGACAGCCCCGGCGCTGCTCGGAGCGGCTGCGGGCCTCTTGCTGGGCGATCTGATGCACTGCCGGGCACGGCGCGGAGTTGGCATCGGCCTCGGAGTGGCGGGCGTAGCGGCGCTGCTGCCCTTTCTCGTAGGCGGCGTGACGGAGCTGGTGGCCGGCCCGCGGAGCAAGATCGGCGTACGCCGCAAACTCCAGCGCATCCGCGACGCCGGCATCGCCGCCAACGTCCGGGACGAGGTCGAGGACGAGCTGCGGATGCAGGGCCTGCTCTGATTTCCCGCGCCGTCACCAGCAAGACCGGCTGAGTTGGCGAGTCCGGCGTGTAGAGTAACTCGGCCGCGACATCCCCCCGCCGGCTTTGCAACTGACAGACGCCGGTTCGCTGCGGTGCTGGAAAATCCGGAGTGCGATGCCTCGGAAATTTCCGCTGGGGCGACTTTGTGCCGCTGACCGCACGTGTGTTTCCCCACTTGATCACTACCTTCGTGCGCACTACATCAGTGTCATGAAAAACATCACGCTCAGTGCCGACGCGCGATCCATCGAGTTGGCCCGGCAGGAAGCCAGCTCGCGCAACACGACGCTAAACGCCCTCTTCCGGGAATGGCTGGACGACCTCGCGGCCCGCGACGAACGGCGGAAATCCGTTGAGCGCCTATATGACCGGATGTC
>JBBSUD010000186.1:0-9606 GCA_038235225.1 Verrucomicrobiales bacterium | reverse complement strand
GCGTCCGCGCCATGCTGGTGGCCGGATTGATCGGCGTCTTCATCGCCGCGCGCTCGACCTTCGCGGCGGAGGTGGCAGGCTGCATGGCCGAGTGCGGATCCGGCTCGAGCATGGCGGCGGCGGCATTGGCGGGAATCGCCGGTGGCACCTTGGAGCAGCAGCTCAGCGCGGCGTCGCAGGCATTGCAAAACTCCTTCGGCATGACCTGCGACACCCTCGCGAACCGCGTGGAAGCGCCCTGCCTCGGCAAGAACGTCATGGCCGCCACCAACGCGCTCGCCTGCGCGAACATGGCGCTCGCCGACTACCGCCACCTCGTCCCGCTCGACGAGGTCATCGACGCCATGCGCGAGGTCGGCCACATGATGCCGCGGGAACTCCGCTGCACCGGCCTCGGCGGCCTCGCCATCACGCCCGCCTCCCGGGAAATCGAGCGCCGCCTCGCCGCCGGCCAGCTTGGCGACGCGAAATCCGCCACCCCGCCGCCGCTCGTCGCGGCAGGCGCTTGAGGGCGGTTTGAGCGGGCGGATTGCGGGGCGATTACACCTTCAAATCGCCCTCGACGCCGGCGTCGGACATTTTGCCGGTGACGGAGGCCACCAGGATTTTCGCCATGGAGATCAGCTTGCCGTCCTGGGTGTCCCAATAGTGCGCTTCGGCCGGGTTGACCTTGATGAGCGTGAGGTTGGGGTCGGTTTTGCCGCCCGGGAACCAGGCGCTGACGATGGGGTTCCACAACTCGGCGATCTTGTCGTCATCCCGCGAGATTTCGGCGACGCCGAAGACGGTGATGAACTCGTTCTTACCGGGATTTCCGAAAATGAGCTGCACCTTCGCGTCGGCGTTGATGTGGCTGTTGTGTTCGCTGTTCGCGCCGCTGAAGAACCAGAGCGCGCCATCCTTATCGACCTCCTGGACATGCATCGGACAAACGTGGACCGGCAGTTGGCCGAGGCGGCTGCCGAACATGCAAGTCGGAGTGTCGTCGACGAGGGATTTGAGTTTCTCGACGGCTTCGTCGGACATCAGATTTTTGATTTCGCTCATGGTCAGGCAAGTTCCGCAGAGGGCCGGGGCGGTCAAGGAAAAGTCCGGCGGCGCTTGCGACGGGCGGAGGCGGCGGGTAGGCACGGCGGATGCCGCTGCTGACGAAGGATTTCGACTACCATCTACCGGAGGAGCTGATCGCCGCGCGGCCGCTGCCGGACCGCGCGGCCTCGCGGATGATGGTGGTGCACCGGGACAGCGGCCGGATCGAGCACCGGATGTTCCGCGACTTTCCGGAATACCTGCGGCCGCGCGACCTGCTGGTGCTCAACGATACGAAGGTGATTCCGGCGCGGGTTTTCTCGGACGATGGCGGCATCGAGCTGCTGTGCCTTGACCGGATTTCCCCGGTGGAGTGGCGCTGCCTGGTGCGTCCGGGCCGGAAAATGCGGCTGGGGAAGCGGGTGGCGGTTGGCGGGATTTCCGGAACGGTGATTGAGGTTTTCGAGAATGGCGACCGGCTGATGCGCTGGGACGCGCCGGTGGATCTGGACGCGCACGGCCACCTCGCGCTGCCGCACTACATGGGCCGCGGCGACGATCTGGCGGACCGGGAGCGGTATCAGACGGTGTTCGCGCGGGAGGAGGGCGCGATCGCGGCGCCGACGGCCGGGCTGCATTTCACGCCGGAGATGCTGGCGGAAATCCCGCACGCTTTTCTGACGCTGCATGTGGGCGTCGGCACGTTCCGGCCGGTGAGCGCGGTTGAGGTGGCGGACCATGAAATGCATTCGGAGCGTTACGCGCTGGGCGCGGCGGCGGCCGAAATGGCGAACGCGGCGGAGCGGATCGTGGCGGTGGGCACGACGGTGACGCGCGTCCTGGAATCGTTGGGCAGCCCGCTGCGCGCGGCATCCGGCGCTACGGATATTTTCATTCACCCGCCCTATCAATTCGCCGTGGCGGGCGCGCTGCTGACGAATTTCCACCTGCCGCAGAGCACGCTGATCATGCTGGTCAGCGCGTTCGCGGGGACCGAACTGGTGCTGGAGGCCTACGCGCAGGCGGTGCGGGAGCGCTATCGGTTTTTCAGCTATGGCGATTGCATGTTGCTGGTGTGACAGGAAAAGTCCGCCGCCATGAAGCTGCTGTCTTGGAATGTGAACGGCATCCGCGCGGTCATCGGGAAGGGTTTCGGGGATTTCGTGAGCACGGAAAATCCGGACATCTTGTGCCTGCAGGAGACGAAGGCGCGGCCGGAGCAGGTGACGCTCCCGCCGGAGCTGGCGGGTTATCACGCGTTCTGGGATTGCACGGAAAAGCCCGGCTACTCGGGCACCGCCGTCTTCACGCGCGAGCAGCCGCTCAACGTCCGGACCGGCCTCGGCCACGACCAGCACGACCGCGAGGGCCGGGTGCTCACGCTGGAATATCCCGATTTCCACTTGGTGAATGTCTATACGCCGAACGCGCAGGACGGCCTTCGGCGGCTGCCCTACCGGCTCGATTGGGACGCTGCCTTCCGCCGCCACGTCGCCGGTCTGGCCGCGGCGAAACCGGTGATTTTCTGTGGCGATCTGAACGTGGCGCACCGGGAAATCGACTTGGCACGACCCAAGGCGAACCGCATGACGCCCGGCTTCTCGGACGAAGAGCGCGCCAGCTTCGGCGAGCTGCTGGGCGCGGGATTCACCGACACCTTCCGGCACCTGTATCCGGATTTGGCGGACGCCTATTCCTGGTGGTCCTACCGGGCCGGCGCGCGGGGGAAAAACGTCGGATGGCGCATCGATTACTTCGGCGTGTCCGACCGCTTCGCCGATCGCGTGGCAACGGCGGAAATTCTGCCGCATGTGATGGGTTCGGACCACTGCCCGGTCGGGATCACGCTGCGGTGAGGGGGATTTTTCGCAGGGCGGTGCGGTGGTCCCGGTGCCGGAGTTGGGAAATCCAGTAGAAACATCACTGGACAAATTTCGCTAGATCGCTTGACTCCGGGCGATTTTCGCGCTGCAAGCGCCCCGCTTCGAACCCTAGAAACCCCACCCCTGTTACCCCGATGAAGAACATCCGATGGACCGCGCCGTTCCGCGCAGCGGTCATTCTAACGAGCCTGGCCGGATTTGCCGCCGCCGCCCCCTACGGTCCGGAAGGCCGCGCCACGAGTTGGACGCAGCCGGACGGCACCGTGCTCGACCTTCGCGTTTTCGGCGATGAATACTACGCCCGCACCGAGACCGCGGAGGGTTTCACGGTGGTCTATAACAGGGAGGACAATTCCTACCATTACGCGGATATCGCCGCCGACGGCTCCGCGCTCGTCCCGACGGGAAACCGGGTCGAAATCGACGTGAAGCCCCCGACGCCCGCCCACCTCGAGCTGGCGGGAAAACGCATTGCGGAGATCAGCAGGACGCGCCGGGCGGAAACCGACGGTGTCCGCACGCGGCTATGGCGCGAGCGGGTGCAGGCGGTGCGTGCCATCCATCGGGCCGAATCCGGCGGCATTCCGCTGGTTGGCCCGGTGGCCCGCTTCGCGAAAATCAAGGCGGCGCCGGTGACCGGAAATCTGCACGGACTCACCATTCTCGCGCAATTCCCCGACGATCCTGCGACGGGGAAGGACGACACGGTGGACTTCCCCACCTCGCAGACGAAAATCGTGAATTTCTGCAACGAGCCCGGCTACAACGAGGATGGCAACGCCGGCTCCGTCCGGGACTACTTCTTCGACCAATCGCTCGGCCTCCTCGATTACACACAGACCGTCACGCCGATCATTACCCTGCCCCATCCGCGCGCTTACTACAATTACGAGGATTACCCCACCAGCACCCGCGTCCGCCCCAATGCCGGTGCCAGCGGCAGGCTGCTCCTGACTGACGCCATCGCCGAGCTGGTCGCGCTGAATTTCGATTTCTCCGGCCTCTCCGTGGACGCGCAGGGGAACGCGCTCGCCACGAACATCTTTTTTGCCGGCAAGGACTCCGGAGTCTTTGCGCAGGGCCTGTGGCCGCATCAGTTCAACCTCGGGACACCCGTCAACGTGGGCACCTTCGGGAAGCCCGTTCGCATTTACAACTACCAGATCACCAACAACAAGGACTCCAGTCCCGTCATCGGCACCTTCTGCCACGAGAACGGCCACCTCATCCTCGGCTACCCGGACATCTACTCAAGTTTCCCTACCGGCCAAGGCGTCGGCGAGCACTGCCTGATGGGTTCGGGAAATTACCTCGACGGCGGCCGCACCCCATCGCCGATCAACGCGTATTTCAAGGACCTCGTCGGCTGGGAGAAGGTCACCGAAATCGGCGCTGACGAATTCTCCACCCGCACTCTGCCCACCACCGGCAACGTCTCCATCCGCATCCGCAAGCCGGGCATCGATTCCGAGTTCTTCATGGTGGAGAACCGCGGCAATGGCGACCGCTGGGCCCAATACTCCCGCGACAAGGGCATCGCCATCTGGCATATCGACGAGTCCATCAGCGGCAACACCGATCCCGATGCGGATCATTACCAAGTCTCTCTCGAACAGGCCGATGGAAAGTTCGACTTGGAACGCGGCCTCAACCGGGGCGACGGCGGCGACCTCTTTGACAGCTCCACCACCGCCTTCAGCGACGATACCCAGCCAGACGCCAACTGGTGGGACCAGACGGATTCCGGCATCAGGATCGAGCCGCTCAGTCTGCCCGCCCGCAGGATGAGCGTGGCCTTCGGAGCCGTGCCGCCCAACACCATCATCGTCACCAACCCGAACGGCGGTGAGATCCTCTATCCCGGCTCGATATACACGGTGCAATGGCTGGCCAACATTGTAGGCAAGGTGAAGATCGATCTCTACCAAGACGGGAAATTCCTCTCCCGCGTCGTGGCCGCCACTGGCAACGACGGGTTCTACGAATGGCAGATCCCGGAAATCGCCGGCGGCCCGGGCTTCTCGCTTCGCATTTCCAGCATTTCCAACCCCGTCCCGACCAAGGACTTCAGCGACGCGCCGTTCTCCGTCAGCACCTCCAGCTTCCCTTACCGCGGGCAAATCCCCCACGGCTGGACGAAGCGTCGCAGTGCGGACGAAGCCTGGAAGGTCACCAAACAGGAGGTCTATGAAGGCAAGCACGCCCTTAGTCCCGGGAAAATCGGCGATGGCAAGACCGCCAGCCTGAAATACCGCTCCCATTTCCGCGACGGACGCGTCTCCTTCTACATGAAGGTCTCGAGCGAGCGCGGCTTCGACTTCGGACGCTTCTTCATCGATGAGGTGGAGCAACAGCTCACCACCGGCACCGCCCGCGGCATGAGCGGCGAAGAGGACTGGGGCTTCCACGCCTTCGCCGTCTCCGCCGGTTACCACACCTTCAAGTGGACCTACGAAAAGGACGATAGCTATGGCGATTTGCTCGACTCCGTCTGGATCGACGGCGTGAACATGCCGGAAACCACACAGGAAATCGAAGTTGCGGATGCCGGCGGGACTGATCTCAAGAACGGCGCCGCCAGCTACGATTTCGGCTCGGGGACCGTCGGCAAATCCGGCCAGACCCGCACCTTTACCATTCATAACAGCGGCCGCGCCGACCTTGCGAACCTTCGCGTGAAGACCGCGGGAGATGCCGCCGGCGACTTCATCGTCACCGGGTTGGACAAGGATTTCCTGAAACGCGGCAAAAGCGTCACCCTCAACGTCCGCTTCTCGCCCCAAGCCGCCGGCGGACGCAACGCCCAACTGCGTATCTACAGCAATGACACGGACGAAAGCGTGTTCACCATCGGCATGACCGGCACCGCCCAAGGCTTGCCGGAAATCGGCGTGAGCCTGGGCAAGCGCGTGCTGGCCGATGCCCAAGGCACGCGGAACTTCGGCCACGTCGCGCTGCGCTCCCGCGGCAAAACGCGGAAGTTCACCATCACCAATGACGGCGGCTCCAAGCTGCGGCGGATTTCCATCTCCCGCCACGGCAAGAACCGCCGCGATTTCAAGGTCCGCGGCCCCTCCATCCGCGTGGTCGCCCCAGGCGAATCGGTGACGTTCAAGGTCACCTTCTCGCCCAACAAGACGGGCAAGCGCCGGGCTTCCATCCACATCCGCACGAACGATCCGGGTAACCGCCGCTTCGTTCTGAACCTGGCCGGCACCGGCAAATCCGGCACCGGAAAAGGCGGAAAGGCCGCCGCCGCCCCGCTCCTCGCCTCCGTTTCAGGCCGCGCCGCCGCCCGGCCCGCGGGAACCAACGTCGAGGTTGTTGATGGTCGTAAATACCTCGCCATCACCATTCCCAAAACGAATGGCAAGGCCCCCGCCGGCACCGTCGAGGTTTCGGCCGATCTGCTCGATTGGTCGAGCGGCGCGCGCCACACCACCGTCGTGACCGACAACGCGGAAATCCTCAAGGTGCGGGACAACACTCCCGTCACGCCGGATTCCAAGCGCTTCATCCGGCTGGACTGACGCCGTCGCGAAATCGTGAATCATCCCAGGCCACCGGGTGGGAACCCGGCGGCCTTTTTCGCGCCCGTTTCCCGCCTGTCCGGTTGCCAAGAACGCGGCTCGCTGCTAAGCGTTTTTTCCATGTTCTGGAACGGTGCGCAGCGAAACGATGCCGGGTTTACGCGGCCCGCCGCTGGCCGCGACGACACCGGCCTGACCGAGTGGTGCTCGGAGGCGGCCCGCGCGCTCGATCTGCCGGACCTTTCCCGCCGCGTCCGCGTCGCCTGGAACCCGCGGATGCGCACCACCGCCGGCCGCGCCTGGTGGCCCGACCGCCTGATCGAGCTCAACCCCAAGCTCCGCGATTGCGAGCCGGACGAACTCTGGCGCACCCTCAAGCACGAACTCGCCCACCTCGCCGCCTACGAGCGCAGCGGCCGCCGCCGGATTTTGCCGCACGGCCCCCAGTGGCAGCAGGCTTGCGCCGATCTCGGCATCGCCGGCGAGCGCCCCTACCACACGCTTCCGTTCCAGCGCCGGAAAATGGCGCGCAACCATGTGTATGTCTGCGCGAACTGCCGCAACGTCATCCGCCGCGCCCGCCCCATCCAGCGCCTCGTCGCTTGCTACGAATGCTGCCGCAAATTCAATGGCGGCGTCTATCACGCCAATTTCCGCCTCGTGAAAGCGCCGGAATGAGTGGTAGGACGGGATTAGTAATGACGCCGGAGTTGCGCGATCTTAAGCGTCTCGCCTTCCAGTTTGTAGACGAAGCGATGCTCGTCAGTAATCCGTCAGGACCAATAGCCCCGCTTGTCTCCTTTGAGGGCCTCGGGTTTGCCGATTCCTTCGAACGGATGCCGGCGGGCTTCTTCAATAAGGCGGTTGATTCTCTCAACCATCTTCCGGTCCAGTTTCTGCCAAGACTGATAGTCTTCCCAAGCCTGCTCCGCGAACAACAGCTTCATTGGGACAGTTCGGCGAAATCCTTTGCAATTCCCTCTCCCCGTTCCAACGAATCGATCGCTTCATTCAGACGCCTCGCATTCTCAGGCGAGCGGAGAAGATGGGCGGCTTCCGTGAGCGATCGATAATCATCCATTGAAATCATCACAACCGGCTGGCTGCGCTCGCGGGTGATGACGACGGGTTCACGGTCATCGCAAACGGAATCCATCGTGCTGGCCAAGTTCTCTGCCGCGGTGGTAAAGGAGATCGCGTTCATAAGATCAGGGTGTGGCGCAACCCGTCTTTTGTCAATTTCACCCATCCCGCAGCCAGCGATCGCGCGGAAAGGCGATTCGGTATCATTCCGTGGCCTGCACACGCCTCATCGGCCGGCGTCGCAGGGGAAACCCGCAGCACCGGCCGACTTTTTCGGGGGGAGATTGTCGTTTGGTCCGCGGGGGCCGGGGGGAGGAAGCGCTCGCGGCGACACCCAAGAAATATCCCATTTCCGGCCACGAACCATGCCGTGATCGCGTAAAAGCCGCAGGTATTGCAGGGTCCGGGCGGCAGGATTTTCAGGAATCCACCCTTTGCCGGGGAAACCGCGCCGCCATACTCCGCGCCGATGCGCGAGGCGACCCGAGAATGGATCGAGTGGGACAAGGCGCACTGCTGGCACCCGTTCACGAGGCAGGCCGAGTGGTGCGCGCCGGATCACGAACCTGCCGTGCTCACCCGCGGCGAGGGCGTCTGGCTGTGGGATTCCGAGGGGCGCGCCTATTTGGACGGCAATTCCTCGATTTGGACGAACATCCACGGCCACTCCCACCCGGGCATCAATGCCGCGATCCGCGCGCAGCTCGAAAAGGTGGCGCATACATCCTTCCTCGGCTTCACCCACCCGCTGGCCGGCGAGCTGGCGCGGCGGCTCTGCGGGTTCTTCCCGGCGGGCACGCTCGAGCGCGCGTTCTTCTCGGACGACGGCTCCACGGCCGTCGAATGCGCGCTGAAAATGGCGATTCAATACCGCCAGCAAACCGGCCAGCCGCAACGCGCGGGATTCGCCGCATTTGCCAATGGCTACCACGGCGACACGCTGGGCGCGGCCTCGCTGGGCGGCGTCGGCCGGTTCTTCGAGCGCTTCCGCGGGGCCGGATTTCCCGTCCGCCACGTCGCCACCATGGCCGATCTGCGCGCGCTGCCCTGCGGGGAAATCGCGGCGGTGGTCATCGAGCCATTGATCCAAGGCGTGAATGAAATGCGCCCGTGGCCGCCGGGCATGCTCGCGGAACTCCGCGCCTGGTGCGATGAGACAGGCACCCACCTCATCCTCGACGAGGTGATGACCGGCTTCGGCCGCACCGGCGCGATGTTCGCCTGCCAGCGGGAAGGCGTGATCCCGGATTTTCTCTGCCTCGCCAAAGGCCTGACGGGCGGATTCCTTCCGCTCGCCGCCACCCTGACGACTGCGGAAATCTACGATGCCTTCCTCGGCAGCGCGGACCGGGCGTTCTACTACGGCCACAGCTACACGGCGAATCCGCTGGGCTGCGCAGCCGCGCTGGCGAGCCTGGATGCGTTCGAGGCGGAGGGGACTTTGGAGAAATTACCGGGAAAAATCCGGCATCTGGCCGGCCGGCTGGAGGCATTAGCATCCCCGTGGATTTACGAAATCCGCCAATGCGGATTCATCGCCGGCATCGAACTGTGCCAGCCGGACGGGGCGAAATTCCCGCCCGAAGCGCGCATCGGAGAAGCCGTCTGCCGCGCCGCTCGCGAGCACGGCCTGCTGACCCGGCCGATTTTGGACACCGTCGTCCTGATGCCGCCGCTCAGCGCCACGCTGGAGGAAATCGATTTCGCAGTCGCCGCAGTGGACGCCGCGATTGCCGGGATTTTCGCGGAGGAAACGACGTGGAGCATAGGAGATTCGAACTCCTGACCTCTTCATTGCGAACGAAGCGCTCTACCAACTGAGCTAATGCCCCTTCACGTCTGCGGGCGCATTGAGTGCCATGCCGCCGCCGGTGGCGCAAGCCGGAAAATCCGCACCATTCAGAGCTTCCAGAGCTTGGAAACCGGCACCGCCAGGAAAGGCGTGCCGGGGATCGGGAGGGTGCTGTCGCCATCGTAAAAGACGATTCCGCTTTGGAAATCCTCCCCCGCGATTTCCGCGAGGCGGCGCAGTCCTTTGGTGTCCGCCAAGGTGACGGTGCGGGATGCCTTGACCTCCGCCG
>JBBSUD010000185.1:0-9681 GCA_038235225.1 Verrucomicrobiales bacterium | reverse complement strand
GCGGAGTCCGGCCTTCAGGCTGCCTTCTTTCGCGGTTGGGACGACGGCGAAAAGCAAGCTGAAGTTTGAACTCCGGGCGGGGTTGGCGGGGGGGGCGGACCGCAATTATCATGGAAGACAGTGGTGGGCGCGGGGGCGCTTCTCATTGGCGGGACATGAGCTTGGCGGCGAGACGCCACCGCTCCTTGTTAGTTGTTGTTTGCGGACTCGGCGCTGGATTCGCTCTCCATGTCTTTGTCATTATACTTTTCCTCCTCGTCGTTCGTGGTGGAGGTGCTGCCGTAGCCTAGGACTTCCACGGTGATGATGGAGAGGGTTTCTACGAAGGCGGCGGCGGTGGAGGCGACGGCAGCGTTCGAGGCGCTGGAAATGGTGGCGACGGACGGTCCGCTGGAGCCCGGCGACAACGTCCCGAATTTCTCCATTCAGGAGGAAAACGCCCGGGCCAAGGTCGCGGACTCGCTGTTCAGTGAAATCCCGCTGGTGGGCATGTTCAGCGGCTACGTCTTCCACCCCAGCTACCTCGCCACCCGCAACGACGGCACGCCGGTCATGCGGATGGCCAAGCAAGCCGCCTTTTGGGAGGGACGTTTCCGGATCGAGAAGCTCGGCGAACTCGCGCCGCGGGAGGAACTGAATCTGTTCCTATCCTTCCTCATGCTCGTCCTGCTAGAGCGCCGCCGCGGCTGAATCTGGCGGGCGATGAAACGCTCGCGCAGACGCCCGATTTGAGCCGCCTCGCCGCGCTGCGCGATGCGTCACTTCGCGAGTTAATTCAAAGTTCTCCCGGGAAGACTGTGGGGTGAAAGCGGCGTTGTGGCCTACGCGGATCAAGGGTTTCCCGCGCGCCAGCATGCGGCACCGGGTGTGACCCTATCGTCACACAGCATTCTTTTTAAGCGGTCCGGCTGACGGGTATGCCTTTGCCCGGACGACAACCGCCCGTGGCGGAAAATCTCCGCAAACCACCCTACCAGTCATGAGACAATCACTCAAAACATCCCTCCTCACCCTTGCCGCCGCCGCTCTCGCAGCAGCGCCGGCACGGGGCGCGGTCTCGCTCGAATCCGGGTCGATCGCACTTGCGTTCTATCAGCTCACGCCCGGAGCGGGCGGCGGATCCTTTGGGCCGAATACCTATATCTTCGATCTCGGCCAAGCCAGTCTGTATCGCGAGAACACGAAATACGGAGTTTCGGTTTCCACCATCAATCCCGGCATCGCCAGCTCGAACATCGGCATGGACCTCGCTACCGCCTTCGGCCCGAACTGGGCGGACAGCGGCACCATCCGCTGGACGGTCGTCGGAAACATCGGCGATACGGACCCGACGGTTGCCGGCGACCCTGCTAGGACCAGCTATATCTCGCGTGCCACCGACACCATTTCCGCGACGGTCCCACCTGCCGTTTCCTCCTCGAATAGCACGGGCCTGAATTCCGACATCAAGTCGCTCTTCGCCGGCGTGCAGAACTCCCCGTCCGCCGACAATGCCGACGGCACCATCATCCCCATCAGCGCGCTGCGCACCGTGGACGAGCATGTCAATCCGACGACGCTGGGCCTCTATTTCACCCTCGGCACGGACCCCACGCAGCGGTTCGACGCAGGCACCTTCACGGACCGGAATGGCAATCAGCTCGAAGGAGCGCTCGATATCTATCGCCTGATCCACACCACAAACGAAGCCGACCTGACGGCCGGTTACTCCAGTGGCGAGGCCGTCGTCCGCAATGGCCAGTTCATCGGCACCATCGCCTCGATTCCGCCGGGAATCTCTCCGTCATCCCGGAACCGTCCGCCGCGCTGCTCGGACTCTGCGGGGCCGTGGGAGCCTGTTTCCGCCGCCGCCGCAATGCCTGAACGTCATCTATCTCAATCAACAAAATCATTAATTCATCCCATAACACATCGATCATGAAAACGAAAACAACCCTCCTCGCCACCGCGCTGACCATGGCATTCTTCGGCTCCGCCCACGCGCAGGAAGTCATCGACATCACCGGCTCCACCGCCGGCCGCAGCACGGTCAACACCACGATCCTCGCGAACCTGAGCGGAGTCACCTACCGCTTTTATAGGAAGAGCGGCTCAAGCACCACCGCCGGCTCGGCGGACGGCGCGATCTACAAGGGCTCGCTCAATGGCACGCCGGTGATCGTCCGCACCTTCTGGTCCGGCTCCGCGGGCGGCGTCCGCGACGTTTCGAACCAAGTCCCGCTCGACAAGTCATTCCTGGCGAAATCCATCGACACCACCGTGGGTTCCGGCACCCAGCTCCCTGGCAATACCGCCGCGCTGGATAGCCAGGGCCTCCTTGCCCCGTCGAGCGCGGAAACGACCGCCGAGTTCGGCTATTCCGACGTGAAGCAAGCCGCCACCGACCACCAGGTCAACACCTTCGTGGACGAGGAAAGCATGTTCGTCATCCCGTTCGTGTTCGACGCGAGCGAGAGCGTCACGGGCATCACCAACATCACCGCCCAACAGGCCCGCACTCATTTCACCAAGGGTGGCGAGACTCTGAAATCCCTTTTCACCGGCGTGGCCGCGGACACGACCATTATCTACGCCGCCGGGCGCGATGACGATTCCGGCACCCGCACCACCGCCCTCGCGGAAACCGGTGCCGGTGTGTTCACGCCGACCACCCAGTGGCTCGGCGTCGTGTCGGGATCCGAGCCGGGAGCCACGGTGGCTCTTGGCGCGTACGTCGGAAATGGCGGCTACGCGAGCGGCGGAGATCTCAGCAAGGTGCTGAGCGCCACCGGCACGCAGTTCATCGGTCTGCTCGGGATTTCCGACGCCATCACAGCCGAGCCGAACGGAGCCAAGCGCCTCTCCTACGAAGGCATCCCGTTCTCGATCTCGAACGTGAAAAACGGCAGCTACACCTACTGGAGCTACTACCAGTCCAACCGGATGTCCCTGCCTCCGGCGAGCAAGGCGCTGGCGCTTTACAACACGCTTAAGACAGCGCTCAAAGCGGCTCCGACCTCTTCGAGCGGAAGCTCCATCAACCTCGATGAAATGACGGTCGAGCGCCAGGCCGACGGCGCCACCGTGACCCCGAAGTAATCCACCGGAACGAATCCCCACTGCCGGAAAGGGGTCCGATCCCCTTTCCGGCATTTCCCGTCCGCGTCACGCGCCGGACTGGTTTTCCCGATGAAGCACTTTCCGTTTCCCGTCCTCGCCGCCGGCGTTCTGCTGCTCGCGGCGGCTTCGCTCGTTTCCCGCCGTGCCGGAGAAATCATGCCGGAACCCGTCTCCCTGGGAGCGGCTTCGGCCTTGCCGACACCCACGGGCGCGACCGGCATCAGGCAAATGCCCGCCGCCGACATCCCGGCGGATTTGCCTCCGCCCACCGTGACGAAACCGCGCAATCGCCCGGCCCGCACTCCCGCCGCCACCGAACGCCCCGAAATCTCCGTCGGCACGATTTCCCACAATCCCCCCACCCGCCTTTCCCGCGACTTCCCTTCTCCCACATCCCCGGCTCCGTCCGGCGGAGAAATCACCGCGTCCGCACCAGCCGCCCCGGCTCCGCAGGCGGGGCGGAGTTTTGCCGACGCCGGGAAAACTGTCACCGCCGCCTTGCCGGAGCATCGCCGGAAATCCGTGGCAGCCGCCCTCGCCCACACGGATTTGCACGAACGCACGCCCCACGAACGCCTCGCCGTCGAGCAGCTCGCCATCTGGGAAGAATCCGCCCCAGCGGAACCCGCGGCAGACGCCACCGCGAATGCCACCGTCTCGGACGAATACCTCCGCATCACGCTCGGCCAGGACCGCTTCAACCAACTGTCTTTCCTCGCCTCTAGGACCGAATCGGAACGCCTGACGACGGAGAAATAACACCATCTCACATTCACCCAATTTCCAAAGACACAGCAACAACTCAGCCCACTGCACCAATTATGAAAAACAAAACGATCCACTCCTTCCTCGCCGCCGGACTGCTGGCCATCACCTCCGGCGCGGCCTCCGCGGCACCTGCATTTGGCGATGGCGACCTCGCCGTCTGCTTCTACTCCGTCACTGGCAGTGGCGCGGCCGCGGTTTTCGGCACGGAATATTACGTCGTCAACCTCGGTTCTGGCAGCCTGTTCCGTGAAAACTCCGCCAATGACGTCGCCGTCAAGACCATCAATCCGGCGCTCGCCAGTAGCAACATCGGCGCCGACCTTGCAGACACCTTCGGGTCCACCTGGGCCGAGGACGGCACAGTCCGCTGGGTGGTCATCGGCGGCGTGCTCGACGTCTCTCCCATCACCAATGGCGACCCCGGCCGGACCCTCTATCTCTCGAATCCCCGCACCAGCTTCGGCTCCGGCCAACTCGGGCCCGACCCGGCTCCGACCCAGCCATTTCCGACCATCAGCTCGTCAAATATTTCCGGTTCCACGGGGCAAATCAACCAGCTGCTCCAGAACTACACCAACCAAGCCATCAACATGACCAACGGCTATACCTCCGTGGTCCTCGGCAACTCCTCCGGCGTGAAATTGACGACCTCCAACGTCCACGACCTCAGCGAATACGTGCCGCCGGCCACCTTGGGACTCTGGTTCACCCTAGGCACCAACCCGACCCAGACATTCGGCTCCGGCAAACTCCCCGGCAGCGCGAATCTCGAAGGCGCGCTGGATCTTTTCCGCGTTCTCCGCACCACCTCCGGCACCGGAGTGGACCTCACCGCCGGCGCATCCTCCGGGAATGCCGTGGCCGGAAAAGGCCAGTTCATCGGCACCCTCACTCTGGATTCCGCGGGAAATCTCAAGATCCAGGCCGTCGGCGCGGCGCCAGCCGGCAGCTACGCCACCTTCGCCGCCGCCAACGGCATCACCGGCGGCCCGACCGGAGATTCCGACAATGACGGCATCACGAACCTCGTGGAATACGCCCTCGCTCTCAATCCAGCCGCCTCCGACGGCGCGCCCGGCACCTTCTCAGGCGGCACCATAACCTTCGCCAAGCGCCCCGCCGCCATCGCGAATGGCGACGTGTCCTGGGTCATCGAGACCTCCACCAGCCTCGCCGCCGGTTCGTGGACAGCAGCCGTAACCCAACCCGCCGGCGATCCCGCCGCCAACATTTCCTACGCCCTCCCCACCGGCGGCCCAAAGAACTTCGCCCGCCTGCGGGTCGTCACGACGCCATGAAATCCTGTCGGTAAACCGGCCCAGTCAGCCCCGTCCGCCCCTTGGCGGCCGGGGCGTTTTTGTGCTCTGAAAATGAGAAGCCACTGACCTGAGTTTCCCTCATCCCGCCCGGGATGAAGCGCCCGGAGTCCGGCCTTCAGGCTGCTTCTTCCCCGGGCGGAACGATGGGGAAGAGCAAGCTGAAGCTTGAACTCCGGCCAGGGTCAATTTCAAGGGGGCGGTTGATTTCAAATCACCGCCATCCGTTCCGGCCCCGCCCTCGGAAGAAGGCGTCCGCGAGGCGGTAGTCCACACGATCGCCGCCAAAAGTGTGCTCTTTGGTCGGTATCAACGTGATTTTTTAAAATGCTCCAGGTGGGAATCGAACCCACTGAGCAGCGGCTGCTACCGTCTCCATCTCTAAAATGAAGCTGCTGACGAGAATCGCCATGGCTGAACCATTCGCCTTCTGGAGCCTATTATTTTGGCACAACGTTATCGGACTGGCGAGCCGGTGAGAAGGCCGTTTTCAATTAGACGGCTTCCTTGGAGTCGCCTGATCCGACTTCGTGTTCGCCGTTGTGAAATATCCGGTCCGATGGCTCGGGTTCGGCGTCCGGAGCTTTGTCGAGCAGCTCCAGAAGCTGGGCAGCACTACCTCGGCTGGCACGCTTCCGGACATACGTTTCAACATCCGCGAAAGCCACACGCTGTGAGAGGACATTGGTCACAAGGCTATCAATCGAAACGCCGTCTGCCCTGGCGATGCTCTCCAAACGGCCTCGGACCGATTCAGGTATTCTAATCTCCATCGTGCTCACGTCCCTAAGATACGCAGAAACTCCGAGGGTGTCACCACCGAAATGCCAAAGGGATCAAGCCCTCGAAAATCCTTCAGATTGTGTGTCACGATGTGTGTGGAACCAGATGCCATGGCGCACTCGAAAGCGAGATCGTCCTTCGGTTCAGGCAAAAAAGGCCGCCATCTGAAGTAGATGCGCGCTTCGATCGAAACTGAACAGACCGAGTCGATGAACCTATCGATTTCAGAGGAGGAGTAGCCCGGTGCGATCCCCGGACGGTTCAGCACGTCTGCGTATTCCATCGTGAGCGCGGTCGAAATTGCGGATTGAAACTCACCAAACGCAAGACGTCGAATGATGGCGCTCGAAGCACCGACCCGGGAGCGCATCGCCGAAACGAGAATATTGGTGTCGAGAACGCATCTCACGCAGCGAGCCTAGAAACTTCGGGTGGCAGGTCAACGCTTTCGTTTTGTGGCGATTGAAGTAGGGACGCCGGTTCAGGCGTTCGCAAAACGCCCTGTGGTCTGCATGATTTTGTCCCTTTGGGACATGCGGGGAAGGCTTCGCATTTTCAGGAGGCGCTATCGCTGCCGAGGCAGTCTGTGAACGCTTCAGTCGTTCGGTTTCTCCATCCATCGGCCTCCAAGACAGCCTCCGGGTGCGTGTTGTTGACGCGGTGACTTCCGCGAATTTCTAATAGGTTAGCTATCTTAACTGCAACACTCGGTAGTTTCTACTGGCTTGGTTTTGAAACAACAGGTCTTTCATCTGATACGAAGCGCGTTGCTTGGCTCGGCGCACAACGTCTAGTCCCTCTAGCGCCTGACCGAGAGCAGGTATTAAATGCGGGTTGAGCTTTCAGCGAGCATGACGGCTGGAACTGGAGACAGGTCAGACGTCGATAGCGACGCCTGGTTCGCCCTTTCATTTGACTTCATGTCATACGGCCCCAACATCGCGGAGTCGTTTAAGAAATTGCGCGAACTCGCGAAGTGTATGTAAATCCGCGTCATCGAGGCCATCAGGATCGAAGTGCATCACATCGTTCCTAATCTCCCTTACTCGGTCCAGCCTCTTCACAAATTCCACACGATCAATCGCAAGCTTGAGCTTCTTCCATCTCTTTTCGTCTTCTACCAACCGGAGATACTCTCCGAAGGTCAAGTCGCTCACTCCCTCTACGTCACGTTCGTCGTCGCCTGATACCTTTGCCGCATTGAGTTCTGGCTTGCTGAACTTACCATACAGGATTCTTCGTATCCCGTGCTCAATCTCTCCTACGAGCAAAAATGGTTCAGCAAGCTTTTGGAACTGCACGTTGAAATCACTGGCCGTTATGATTCCAGAGATTTTCTTGTCTTGGCCCCTCACTAGAACGTAGTCATGCCTAGCGATTATCTCGATAGCGGAAAACAGTGAGGCTTCGATGCCTATTTCTTGTGCCGGCTCCATAGCCTCACGGACATATTCACAGGTCCGCTTAAGCGAGAGTCTGCTTCCGATGGTCTTCCAACTAATGACGCCCTTCACTTCGCGTTCGCTAGTCATCACAGGGAGCTGAGAGAAATCTTGAGTAAGCATCAGAGTGACTGCCTCCGCGAGGGTGGCATCCGGCTTTGTTGCTGTGGGTGGGGCGTTCGCAGCTTCCAGCCTGCCGATCCGATAGGTTGGATCAGTAATCGCGATCCCTTCCTGGGTTTTTGAGCCACCCTCGATATCTTCGAGTGGAGCGAATTCAACATATCCATCAATGTAGGCATACTCAAAGTCTGGTGTCGTTTGCAGGCCGTGCGACTTCAGCTTGGTTCTTATCTGCCTACACACGCGCCAGCCCCGTCTCGAAGCTCCGAACCAGAGCAAAAGCGAGCGCACAGTTTCTTTAGGTGGAGCGAGTCCCTTGCCAATCTGCTCCTTGATATTTTCGATTTTGGCGTCTGCGAGAGGCATCTTAGTTTTTGTCGAACGGTGGTTATTAGCCAGATGGGCGTCTCGCGCGCGAGGGATACCCGATGAGCTAGCTAGATCTGCATTTGAGCGTGCAAGGTTGTCGCCGTCAATGTTTGCGTGAAATGGGTGATATTGATTCGGATTGCTCCTGCAAGGGGGAAAGGCAGTGAACGGGACGGGTCAGGGGGAGACACGGAAGGGCGCGGTGGATCTTCGCATTGGCGGGACCTGGGCTTGTCGGCGGGACGGGACCGCTCGTTGGGCACTCGCGGGATGAATCCCGCGGTCCGTAAGAGGGAAGGTGCTGCGGTTTCCGATTCCCCCTGCGATTTCCCTCCATCTCACCCTAGGAAGACATCGGCGCGCAGGCCGAAGCGGGTGGCGAGGCGGACGGCGTGGTCGGCGGTGATTTTGCGCTCGCCCCGCAGGATCATGGGGCCGAGGGGCAGGGATTTTCCCAGCAGGCGGGAAAGATCGGCGCCGGAGAGGTTGTGCTCGGCGAGCAGGTGCTTGAGAAGTTCGAGAGGCCCGAGTTGCGGCGGCGGGGCGGTTTCCATTTCGTATTTCTCGATCAGATCGCAGAGGATGTCGAAGTAGTCGTTTTGACCGGCGGTCATGTCCTGCTCGAAACCAGCGAAGGCGTCGGCGAATTCGACGGTATTTTCATATCCTAACTGGTCGTGGATGGGGCGGGGAAGAAACATGCGGCAAAGGTCGGGGTAGTCCTTTGGCATGTCTAAAAAAGGATGATTGCATGTCGTGTTCATAATTCGGTCTTCCACTTGTTTTTGTCGTACTCGGCGTGAGTCAGGAATTGCAGGGTATAAATACGCTTCTTGTCGTAATGGATCGCGATCAGCAGCCGGAAGTCATTTCCGCAGACATTGAAGACGGTGACAGATCTTCCGCTTTTCACCTTCACCGTATCGGCCGACGGATAGGTTTTCCTCACATCCCGGATGCTGTCCCACTCAGCGGACTTCACGGTCAGGCGCCAGGCTTCCAGCCATTTGCCAGCTTTCGAACCGGGAGAAGCCGCAGCCTTGAGAAATTGTTCCTTGATGATGCGCAACGGATACAAATTGTACTGGAGTGCCCGGACCGTCAAGCGGGCAGACCGCTCCCTGGCGGGAAATGGAGAAGAACCAACGGGCTCCGGGCCGGGTTGGAGGAGGGACGGCACCGTACCTTGGGAACTCGCGAGATGAATCTCGCGGTCCGTAAAGAGGGGAGCCGGACGGGACCGGGCATGGAAGACAATGAAGGGCGCGGGGCCGCTTTTCATTGGCGAGACATGAGCTTGGCGGCGAGACGCCACCGCTCCTTGTTAGTTGCTGCCGTTTGCGGAATCGTCGCCGGAAGCGCTTTCCTTATCTTCCTCGTCGTCATCCGTGGTGGAGCCGCCGCCGTAGCCGAGGACTTCCACGGTGATGATGGAGAGGGTTTCGACGGGGGCGGCGGTGGTGGCGGGCTGGGTTTCCGGGGAGACGGCCGGGGCGGCGGTGGTGGAGGCGACGGCGGCGTTCGAGGCGCTGGAAATGGTGGCGACGGAGGGACCGCTGGCGCCGGCGGAGGGGGTGCCGGTGCTGTTGCCGCCGGAGGAAATGTTCTGGGCGTTTACGATGGTGACGGCGGCGAGATTGATATTTCCGCTGGCGCTGATGCCGGCGTCTCCGGCGTCGATGATGCCGCTGGGGGCAATGAGATCGACATTTCCCGGCTTCACGCCCTTGACGGTGGCGAGCACGCCGATGCCGCCGCCGGTCGCGAGGCCGGCGAGGTCG
>JBBSUD010000184.1:0-10043 GCA_038235225.1 Verrucomicrobiales bacterium | reverse complement strand
GGGGTTTTGCCTTTTTGGCTGGTTCCGGCTCCGGCTGGGGCGCGGCGGGCTTGAGTGGCTCGGGTTCCGGTTCGGGAGTTGAGGGCGGGGCTTGGCGGTTGGAAACCGCCGCCACGGGGGGTGAGGCGGGTTGGAAATTGCCGTCGGTGGGGATGTAATCGGCGCCTTTGGTGAGGACTTTGATCACGTCGGTGATGCGGACCTCGCTCAATGCCTGGATCGCCTTGATGACGCCAAGCTCGAAGTGGAGGCGCTTGTTGGTGGCCCATTTCATGCGGCCCTCGGTCTCTGCGAACACGTCGATCGCGGCCAAAATCCGGTCCGGCGCGTATTCGTCCGAGGCTTCCAGCAGGCCTTTCCAGAGCGCGGCGGGGATGCCATCGCCATCGGCCGCCGGGTCGAGTTTCGCGACGAGCAGGGCGCGCAGGCAGCCGATGATTTCCCCGAGAAGCTGGGAAAGTTCGCGGCCGCTTTCCGCCTCTTTCTGAATGAGCGAGAGCGCCGCGGGGTTGTCTCGAGCGAGCAGCGTGCCGGCCAGCGAGGCGACCTTTTCCCGCGAGGTGAAGCCAAAAACGTCGAGGACATTGGCCTCATTGATCGAGTCGCCGCAAAAGGAAACGAGCTGGTCGAGCATCGACTGCGCGTCGCGCATGCCACCGTCCGCGCCTTTCGCGATTGCCCAGGCGGCGGTCTCGTCGAGCGAAATCCCTTCCTCGCTGGCGATGTGGAGCAGGTGTTGGGAGATGATTTCCGTGGGAATCGGGCGCAAGTCGAAGCGCTGGCAGCGCGACAGGATGGTCGGCAGGATTTTGTTCGGCTCGGTAGTCGCGAAGATGAATTTCACATGCGGCGGCGGCTCTTCCAGCGTCTTGAGCAGCGCGTTGAAGGCGGCGTTCGAGAGCATGTGGACCTCATCGATGTAGAAAATTTTGAACTGCCCGCGGGCCGGGGCGAAGCGGACGGATTCGCGCAAATCGCGGACCTGCTCGACGCCGTTGTTCGAAGCACCGTCGATTTCCAGCACGTCGAGCGAGCGTCCCTCGGCGATTTCCACGCAAACGTCCTCGTCCGGGTCGAAATCCGCCTTGGGGCCGCCGGTGCAGTTCAGCGCCTTGGAAAGAATGCGGGCGGTGGACGTTTTCCCCGTGCCGCGCGGGCCGACGAAAAGGTAGGCGTGGGCCAGCCGCTGCTGGGCGATGGCGTTGCGGAGGGTTTTCACGACATGGTCCTGGCCAAGGACATCGTCGAACGTTTTGGGCCGGTATTTGCGGGCGAAGACCTGATAACTCACGGCGCGGACCATAGGGACGCCGGCCGGTTTGTCATCGCCGGTTTTTCGTCGGAAGGGGAAATCTCCTGGGGCTTGGGGGAAGATTTTTCAACCGCAGATGGACGAGATTCACGCGGATGAAGTGGGATGAAGAGCTTTGGCGGGCGGAAGGAAATCGGTTCGGGAGAGGAAGAGCAGTAATCGGAGTCCGCGCGGAGCGTCTCGCCCCGGGGATTGGGTTGACAGGCATCACCTCGCCAGCTCCTCTCATTTACTTGGAATTGCAAGCACTTGGCAAATCCCCGCAATTGGAGGCGCATTGCCGAATGCGTCGCGAAGTTTGGCTATCAAGCGAGCGTGATATGCACACCGGAAGATTTACTTGGCGATGATCACTAACAAGCAACAGTCCATTGTCGAAGAGGTCCGTTCTCATAAGGAAGCGATAGCGGAGAGGCATGGGTACGACATTTCCTCCATGGTGAACGCCGCGAGGATGCGGCAGGAACTGTCGGGCCATGAAATCATCCGGATGCCGAAACGGCCCGCGTCCCACCGCTCACCGGACCGCGCAACGCCGGATTGATTTCCGCGGGTTTGCCCGGCAATTTGCTGCCGCGCCCCAGCGCTTCGTCCGATGAAAGCCAAAGCCAGCCGTCCCGCCCCTCTGTCGATCCGTTTCACGGCCAAGCTCGTCCGCCCGGCGGAGGGCGACGGGTGGTTGTTCTTGATTTTACCGGCGGAGGCCAGCGCCGGGTTGCCTTCGCGGGGGATGGTGGCGGTGGAGGGGACTCTGAATGGCGAGCCATTTCAAGCGATGCTGGAACCGGACGGGCAGGGGAGCCATTGGATGAAAGTGGTCGCGAAGCTCGGTGGGGCGGCGGGGGATGCGGTCGAGTTGGAAATCGTGCCGATGGCGGAGGAGCCGGAGCCGGAAGTGCCGGAGGATTTTGCGGAGGGATTGGCCGCGGCGGAACCCGGGGCGCGTGCGATTTGGGCCGATATCACACCGGCGGCGCGGCGGGATTGGATCCACTGGATTGTCTCGCCGAAGAAGGCAGAAACGCGGATCAAGCGGATCGTCGCGGGCTGCTCGATGCTCGGGTCCGGCAAGCGCCGCCCCTGCTGCTTCGACCGGTCGGGCCAATACAGCAAGAGCCTCAGCGCGCCGAAAGCAGCGGATTTCCCAAGCCGGGCAGGCGGTGGTTGATGCCCCCGGGATCGCTGTTACGGTCGCGCCGCATGACAGGGGAAATTCGCGGAAATCGCAGGCGTTCGGGTGGCTTCCGCTGGTTCGGCTGGAAGGATCTTTTCTATCTGGGAGTGATCCTGGTGGCGGTGATTGCCAGCGGGAGCTTCGGGAAAATCCAGCGCGGGCTGCGGGAGATTTTCGCGCCGAAGCCGCCGCCGCTCGCCGCGGACATGACGGATATTTTCCGCCAGCGGGAGGCGGAAATCATTGAGGAGGCGGAAGCGCGGAAGGAGGAGGAACTCGCCGCATTGCGGAAATCCTTCGAGGAGGCGAGGTCGAAGGACGAACCCGCGCCCCCGGCCCCGGCGGAGATCGAGACCGGCGCGGTGACGGACGTCCGCAAGCTGGGTTCGGGGATTCCGTTCAAGACGGAGGTGACCGTGGAGAAGGGCGGCATCGCGTCGAAAGAGCGGGTGGACCCCGAGAGTTACACGGCCAGCTACAAGCTTTCGCTGCGCGCGCCGACCCCGGCGAAAACGCTGGCGGAGCTGGAATCCTCCACGCCGGATCTCGGGAAAATGCTGCCCGGCATGGCCGTGCTTTTGGAGAAGGGCGCGGTTTCCACGTGGTTCGACAAGCTCTACCAGAACAAGATTTCCCGCATCCGCCACGATGCGAATTCGCTCAACGAGCTGCTCTCCAAGCACAACCTTTACGATTGCGAAACCATCCTCAACCTCACCGGCGAGAAGGGCCGCAAGGTGTTCTTCCTCCAGTCCGAAATGGACGTCGTCTCGGACGGCTCGGACGGCGATCGGCTCTCGGACATGCCCGCCAAGATCGTCGATTCGCCTTACTACCAGCCATTTACAAGCTACGGCTGGCCGAAAAAAACCAAGACGCCGAACCCGATGATCGTCGGCTGGCTGCGGCGGGTGGAAATCGCCAACAAGGAGCTCGCCGCCGCCGGCACCACCGCCGCCCGCAAGGCGTGGCTGCGCGACCGCTTGAAATACCTCAAGCGCGGCATCGACGATCTGAAAGGCCGCAGTTTCCTCATCGCCGACTACGATCCCTTCATCGTCATCCCGGTGAACGTGCTCACCGCGCGCGACGAATTCTCGCCGGATGTCGGGGATTACGCGGTCGTGATTTACGGCGGAAAGCTGTATCCGGCCATCGTCGGCGATGGCGGCCCGACCTTCAAAGTGGGCGAGGCCTCGCTGCGGATGGCGCGCGAGTTGAACCCGAAATCGAACTCCTACAGCCGCCCGGTCTCGGATTTGAAGGTCAGCTACGTCGTCTTTCCGAACAGCCGCGAAGCCACCCGCGAGCCGCCGGATTACCCGAAATGGCGGCAGCGCTGCTTCGAGCTGCTCGGGGAAATCGGCGGAATCGGCGAGGGCTACCAGCTCCACGAATGGCAGGACCTGCTGCCCAAGCCGCCGCCCGCGCCGGAGCCGGTGCCGCCCGTCACTCCTCCTCCCGCTCCTCCAACATCTGTACAATCCGCTGGCGATAAAGATGCCGCACCACCTTCGCCAGCAACAGGAAACTAACCACCGTCACCGCCAATTCCAGCAGCGGAGCCACGCCGCGCGGACGATCGCCGAGGAAATATTTTGCCAAACCCGGCAGATTTCCCAGCCCCCGCGCCGCTCCCAGCAATCCAAGCACGCCGGCCGCGACGAAGCCGTGGGTCCGCATGCTGAGGGAGAACAATCCGCAAATCACGATGCCGCCTCCGAGCGTCAGCGCGCCTTGCAAAAAGCCAATCGAATAGGGCCTCACCAACAGGAACGCCGCCGCCGCGCCGATCGCCAGCACCACCCCGCCACACGTGAAAATGAACGTCCGCACCGGCGGACTTGAACCCGCCGCCCGCCCACCGGCAACCGCAATTCCCACCCACTCCATGAACGAAATCTGGTGCAACGGCCGGTTCCTCCCCGCGGACCGCCACCCCGGCGCGGCGCAGGACCGCGGCGGATTTCTCGGCCTCGGGCTGTTCGAAACGATGCTCGCCGTGCGCGGTCGAGTCGTGTTTTGGGACCGGCACCAGGTGCGCCTTCGCCAGAGTTGCGCGCGGCTCGGCTGGCAGGTGGAAATCCCGGATTTCGCGGAAATCGCCGCCGAACTTCTCGCCCGGAACGACCTCGCCGAGCGCGCCCGGCTGCGCCTCGTCGTCACCGCCGGCAGCGGGCCGCACAACGATCTCGCACCCGGCGCCGATCGCCTCATTTGGCTCGCGGCGTTCCCCCAGCCGGACACCGCCGCGCCGATTTCCGTAACGATTTCCCCATGGCCGCGCAACGAGCGCTCGCCGCTCGCCGGGCTGAAAACCGCCTGCTACGCGGAAAATCTCATCGCCCTCGACCACGCCCGCCGCGGCGGATTCGACGAGACGATCTTCCTCAATACCGCCGGCCAGCTCTGCGAAGCCGCCACCGCCAATGTGTTCCTGGTCCGCGACGGCCGCGTGCTGACCCCGCCGCTAAATTCCGGCTGCCTGCCCGGTGTCGGCCGGGAAATCCTGTTGGAAATCGCCGGGGCCGAGGAAATCCCGCTGACCGCCGCCGACCTCCGTGACGCCGACGAGATTTTCCTCACCTCCGCCACCCGCGGCCCCGTCATCGTGAACCGGTTGGAGGGGGATCCGCTGCCACCCGGCCCGGTCGCCGCCGGCCTCCGCGAGCGCTGGGCGGAGCTGACTGCTGGCTAGATTTGCCTCCCAGCCCGGATTCGGACTTGCGCGGTCGGGGTCGCCTCTTTTGACTCCGCCATGGCGGAGATTTCCCTCGGACTATCATTCGACGACGTGCTGCTGATCCCGGCGCTCAGCTCCGTTTTGCCCGGCGAGGCGGACCTTTCCACGCACGTCACGGCGGGGATCCAGCTTTTCCTGCCCGTCGTTTCGGCGGCCATGGACACCGTTTCCGAGCACGATCTGGCGATCGCCCTGGCCCGCGAGGGCGGCATGGGTGTGATCCACCGCGCCTGCCCCATCGACGAGCAGGCGACGATGGTTTCCCGGGTGAAACGCTCGGAAAACGCCGTCATCCACAAGCCGCATACCGTCCGCAAGGAGGACACCATCGCCCACGTCCGCGCGATCATGGCGGCCAATGGATTTTCCGGATTTCCCGTCATTGATGCCGAGGGCCGCCTCGAAGGCATGGTCACCGGCCGCGACGTCCGCTACCTCGAACGCGAGGATTCGCTCGTCGCCGACGTGATGACGCCGCGCGACAAGCTCATCACCGGCCCGCCGAACACCTCGCTCGAGGACGCCCGCCGCATTCTCTATAAGAACCGCATCGAGAAACTCCCGCTTGTCGATGCCGACAATCGTCTCGCCGGCCTCATTACCGGCTCGGATATCGAGAAGCGCGTCACTTTCACAAACGCCGCCAAGGACAGCAACGGCCAGCTTCGCTGCGGCGCGGCCGTCGGCGTGGGGCCGGATTGCGTCGATCGCGGCCGGGTGCTCATCGACGCCGGCGCGGATGCCCTTTTCATCGACGCCGCCACCGGCCACACCCGCCATGTAATGGATGTCATCGGGAAATTGCGCGCGCTTTCCGACATTCCCGTCGTCGCCGGAAATGTCGTCACCGAGCAAGGCGCGCGCGACCTCGTGGCAGCCGGAGCCAGCGCCGTGAAAGTCGGCGTCGGCCCCGGTTCGATCTGCACCACGCGCGTCATTTCCGGCGTCGGAATGCCGCAATTCACCGCCATTCGAAATGTCGCTGATGTCTGCCGCGAGGCCGGCGTGAAAGTCATCGCCGACGGTGGCATCCGCTATTCGGGCGATATCGTCAAAGCCATCGCCGCCGGCGCGGACCTCGTCATGCTTGGCTCGCTGCTCGCCGGCACGCGCGAAAGCCCCGGCCAAACCGTCCAGTCCCTCGGCCGCCGTTTTAAAACCTACCGCGGCATGGGATCCATCGGCGCCATGCAAAAAGGTGCAGGCGACCGCTACGGCCAGAACAGCTCCGGCAAACTCGTTGCCGAAGGCGTCGAAGGCCGCGTCCCTTACAAAGGCCCGCTGTCCGACGTCATTTTCCAACTCATGGGCGGCTTGAAATCCGGCATGGGCTACATCGGCGCCGCCACCCTCACCGAACTCCGCGAGCGCGCCAGCTTCGTCCGCGTCACCGCCGGCGGGCTGCGTGAAAGCCACGTTCACGACGTCGTGATGACCGAGGAGCCTACCAACTACCAACCCCTTAGCTGAAGATTTGAAACGCGAAGCCGCAAAAGCCGCGAAGGGTCGCAAAGGAAGATGGATTTCGAAACGCGGAGGGGCGGAGGTAGCAGAGAGAAACGCTGAGGATTCTTATGAAATTCAGGTTTCCTCTAACTCGCCTACCTGCAACCTCCGCGCCCCTCTCCGCTACCTCCGCAACTCCGCGTTTCGATTTAGCCAATCATCCCATATTCCAACTTCGCGACCCTTTCAGACCTTTGCGCCTCCGTGTTTCAGTCTTCCGCGTAACCTCCGCGCCCCTCTCGGCTACCTCCGCAACTCCGCGTTTCGATTTATCCAGAAATCCCCTCCAGCTTCTCGGCCCTTTGCGACCTCCGAGCCCTAACGTTTCAATCTTTTCCGTGTAATGTTGCTCAGCTCCCAAACTACCCAAGAAGCTTTGACTTATCACGAGGAAATCCGGGATCAGGCGATCGGGCTTGCAGAGAGTTTGACTTGGTTCTCCGCGCGAACCTATCTTTGGTTTCTTATCGGGATTCTGGCATTAATCGCGTTTCATGTGGCGATCGCGGGAATTCTTCCGACGAATCTCCAATTTGTGCCGTTCGCGTTTGGCTTGATGTCACTAGCGGTTTTCGTCCCAATACTTATGACCCGCCGTCTTCTGATCGTTCGCAGAGAGGATATCCTCAGGATCATCCGCGGCGGCTTCAATGGCCCGGACAAAGACCAGCCACCTGATTCTCAATAACCTCCGCGCCCCTCTCCGCTGCCTCCGAAACTCCGCGTTTCGATTTAGCCATAATTAAAAACTCAACTTCTCTTCGCGACCCTTTGCGACCTTTGCGCCTTTGCGGTTAAATCTTCCTTCTTACTTCCATGCACGAAACCAACCACGTCGCCGTTCTCGACTTCGGCTCGCAGTACACCCAGCTCATTGCCCGCCGGGTCCGCGAGCTGGGATTTTTCGCGAAGCTTTATGCCATTGAGGAATTTCCGGACATCGGCAAACCCGCTGCCATCATCCTTTCCGGCGGTCCGAAAAGCACCAGCGAAGCCGACGCGCCAGACCTCGATTTTGAGGCATTGAAGGCATTCGACGTCCCGGTCCTCGGCGTCTGCTATGGGATGCAATTGCTCAACATCAAATTCGGCGGCAGCGTCGAGAAGAGCGATCGCCGCGAATATGGCCAGGCGAATCTTTTCCCCACCGAACGCGCCGGATTGTACGAAGGCATTTCCGAGAAATCCCAGGTTTGGATGAGCCATTCGGATACGGTGAGAAATCTGCCGGAGGGCGCCAAAGTCATCGCCACCAATCAAAACGGCACCGCCGTTTCCATCCAGTGGAACGAGCGATTCTATGGCATCCAGTTCCACCCGGAAGTCACCCATAGCCACGAAGGCCTGCGCATTCTTCATAACTTCCTGCTCCAAGCAAAAGGTCTGCTGCCATTCCGCATCGATGACCTCAAGCGCGAGATCATCGCCGGCATCCGGGAGATTGTCGGCACCAAACAAATCGTCTGCGGCGTCTCCGGCGGCGTGGACAGCACCGTGCTCGCCGTCCTGCTCAAGGAAGCCGGCGCGAACGTCCGCGCGATTTTCGTGGACCACGGCCTGATGCGCAAAAACGAGGGCGAGGAAGTCCGCAACAATTTTCATCGCATGGGTGTGCCGATCGAAACGGTCGATTGCTCGGAGCGATTTCTCACCGCGCTCGCCGGCGTGGACGACCCGGAAAAGAAACGGGAAATCATCGGCAATTTGTTTATCGATGTCTTTTGGGATTCCGTCGGCGACGCCGAAATGCTTGCCCAGGGCACGCTCTATCCGGATGTCATCGAAAGCGCTTCAAACGCCAAATCCAAAGCGTCGAAAATCAAAACCCATCACAACCGCGTCCCGCGCATTTTGGAACTGCAAGCGCAGGGCAAAGTCCTCGAACCGTTAGCCGAGCTTTTCAAGGACGAGGTCCGCGAACTCGGCGCATCGCTCGGCATCGCGCATGATATCCTCCAACGCCATCCGTTCCCCGGCCCCGGCTTGGCCGTTAGGTGCCCCGGCGTGGTCACCGAAGAGCGTTTGGAAATTATCCGCGAGTGCGACGCCATCTTCATCGGCAAGCTCAAGGAACACGGTTGGTACGACAAGGTATGGCAAGCCTATGCCGGTCTCATTCCGGTGAAAACCGTCGGCGTGAAAGGCGATGAACGCAGTTACGAATGGGCGATTTCCCTGCGCGCCGTCATTTCCGAGGACGCCATGACCGCCGACTGGGTCGAGCTGCCGCCCACGCTGCTCCGCGAAACGAGCAACAAAATCCTCAACGAAGTCGCCGGCATCAACCGCGTCCTCTACGACATCTCCACCAAACCCCCCGCGAGCATCGAGTGGGAGTGAGAGTTTTATTAAATCCCCGCCGCGCCCGGAGTTCAACCTTCAGGTTGCTCTTCCGCTGCCGGGACGATCGTCAAACGCCAGCCTGGACGCCAGGGGCCGCGACCTGAAGGCAACGCCCCGGCACTCACTTTCGCCGGAACCGCCTTGGCGGAAATTTCCACCAACTCCCCGCCACGGCGGCGGCGAAGAGTGTGTAGGCAAGGCCGAAAACCCACAGCGGGGCCTGATAGAATACCAGACGCCGCAGCCAGTGGGCGATGAAGGTGCCGTCGTAGGTGGCGTCCCCCGCGCGATCTCGGAGGGCCATTTCGAGAATGGTGAGCGGGCAGGTAATGCCGAGCCAAGCTTGCAAAACGACGATGCCGATGGCGGCCAGATGCGCGGCGCGGAACCACGGATTGCGCACCCATTTCCAGCCGCGGCAGCCGCCGATGAGGATCAGCAACAGTCCGGCGACGACGAAGATGATGAACCCGGTGTGCGCGGCGAGCACGGCATCGGCGAGGGCGCGGTAGAGGGCGGGGTGCATTATTTGGCGGCCACGCGGCGGGAGAAGTCGGCGATTTCCCGGAGGATTTGGTCGCCGGCGATTTCGAAAATGTCGTTGTGCCCGGCGCCGGGGATGGCGGTGAAGGTTTTGTCCGTGGCGGCGCTGGCCTCGACCATTTTCCTGCCGTGGGAGACCGGGATGACCTTGTCCTCCTCACCGTGGATGACGAGCAGCGGAGTGCCAATCGCGCGGATGAGTCCGAGGTTTTTGAAGCGATCGCCGGGGAAAATCGGGAACGGCACGACGGTCCGGAAGGCGGAGGTGAACGGGGAAATCATCACCAGCCCGGCCGCTTCGTGGCGCGAGGCGAGCCAGACGCCGGGACCGCAGCCGACCGAGCGGGTGACGATGACGATTTGCCCGGCCGTCACACCGCGGGCTTCCAAATGATTCCACGCGGCCTCGGCGGCGCGGTCGC
>JBBSUD010000183.1:0-10170 GCA_038235225.1 Verrucomicrobiales bacterium | reverse complement strand
TGGACGACTTCGAAGACAAGCGCAAACCTGAACTCAAAAGCCTGCTAGCGCTGAACTTTCAATTCTTCCAAAATCACAAATCCTAATGCGCGGCAGTATAGCCAGCGCCATCTCATCTTCCGAATCGTGATTTCTCCGCGTAAAAACGCTCCATACTGGAAAGCCAAAAGTAGGGTTACAAAAGGAATACCCAGCTCAATCGGATTAACTGTAGGCCGCTTGTCCAAATAATGGTTATTCGAGATGACCGAACGTGCGCATACAGACGATAACTCTATGAAAGCCGTCAAGAACGCGGCTTTCTGTAAGATGTGAGCGATTATGCGATTCATTTTGTCGATTGAGGTAGGGACGTCGGTTGGCCGACGCCCCCTCTAGCAGATCCAGGCGTGCGGAATTACCGCACCGGGCTCCTCAGGATTGCGCGCAGGTGCAACTTCGATCACGTTTGGATTTCTGTTGTCGGACGACTTCATACGAGGCGGAGCTGGTGTAGTCGAGCATTTCGTCGACACGGTCAACCATGACCGCCTGATGGGAGCGCTGCTAGGAAAAGTCCGGTGTTGCAAAACACTCGATCTGATTTGATGACTGCCGCCTCACGGCAGACACCCCTTCGGGGCACGTCGCGTTCGCTCCTGTCCATTCCCCTCCGGGGTATTGGCGTTACCTGATGGCGGGAGTGGTGCTGCCCGGCGGCACCCGCGAGGCCAAGCCTCAAGGAGGGCCGCAGGGTGGCCCGCTGTCGCCGCTGTTAGCCAACATCGTGCTCGATCCGCTCGATAAGGAATTGGAAGCCCGCGGACACAAGTTCGCGAGATATGCCGATGACTTCATCGTGACGGTGAAAAGCGCGAACGCGGCGAAACGGGTGATGGCATCCTTGATCCGTTATTGCGAAGGACGGCTGCAACTGATAGTAAACCGCGCCGCGCCACTGAAAACCTGCGAGTTCCTCGGTTACCGATTGAACAATCGGGCCAAGCTCGCGTGGACGGCCAAAGCGCAGAACCGCTTCAAGGAGCGGGTTCGTGAATGGGAGCGCAGCGGAAATATAGTTCCCGGAGGGGAGCCCCACGAGGGGTGAGCGATAGCGAATCAAATCACCAGCCGCAACCGCGGGCACAACGTTCAAACCGTCATCGACGAATTGAACCTCTATGTCCGCGGCTGGCTAAACTACTACAAGCTCAGCTCCACCTTTGGTGAAGTGAAAGACTTGTCGCAGTGAATGCGCCAGCGGCTTGCCGCCTTCATCAATCATTTTCCGGAGGAGGAAAATGGAAACCTGCATGCCCGGAGCGGAGCGGAGGGAATCCGGCGGCGGGTGAGGTTATATTATTGGAAACAGTGGAAGCAACCGCGCACGCGCCGCCGTCACCTACTAGCACTCGGAGCCGATCCGAAGCGGATCCATATGGCGACGCGGAGCCGGAAGGGCTACTGGCGGATGAGCCAGAACGAGATTGTGCGATTCGCGCTGAACAACCGTTGGCTGGAGGAACAAGGGGTTCCCGACATGAAAGCCATCAGGATCGTTCTTCACTTCGGGTCCAAGGCCCGAGTCTGATTGGAACCGCCCTGTACGGAGCCGTACGCAGGGTGGTGTGGGACCGGGGAGCTAATTACTCCCCGGGACCCGATTAGCCCGCTGTTATAACAGCTTTCGCCACCAACTGTTTGACCTCCAACGCCTTTCGGTTATTTGGGTCACGGCTCAAAGCAAGTTCTGCCATTTGATTTGCATCTTGCATTCCACCGAGCAAATAAAACACTTCTGCCAATAATGAAGGCGCTCTTACTCCCCGATTTAAGGTCGTTGCGGCTGCAAGCGGAACGATAGCTTCCGACAACCGGCCAAGACGAATGAAACACTCGCCCAACAATTCAACCTCTTTGAAATGAGGATTTGCCTTTACGTTCTTCTCAAATAAACTTGCGGCTTCCTCAAACTGACCTCGATTCATCAGTTCGCGTGCTTGTTCATATTGTTCGTTCATCATCTGGCATTTTAACAGTTCCGGCTGCCGAAGAGTATCGCGTAGCGGGCTAACGTTTGATGTGCGCCCACCGGCGCGATTGAAGTGATGTTGAAATGAAATTGAGAAGCTTATGGCCGGTTTTTGCGTCATGTCTTGTTCTGCCTCTTTGTGTTCATTGGTCACGTAGATCTGAAGATCGTGTAGCTAATCACCTCCCCAAAGGGGTATCCGCGAATAATTCGATGCGCTTGCACTTCTGGCAGACCAAGGCGCACGCAGAACTATTCAGCCAATCCATCGCCATGAAAGTCATGCCACTTGTATTCATGAGCATCTCTCTTCGATCAAACTCATCATGCCCGCAGACCGGACAGATCAGAGGAATGTCTCCTATACGATATCGAGTCGTTGGTGTTACGATTGACTTAGCTGCGGCCTTGAGCGCGGCTCCGATACTACCAAGTGTGTTTTTCATGGGTGTTTCTTCTTCCAGCAGAACAGTCTTGTTCAATGAACTCATTCAACAATTTTTAACCGAACCGTTCGTTGTTCCGGTAGAACACGAACCCGGAGGGATATGATTCTGGGAGAACCGGTCACGGGAGGGGTTTAGCCCGCCACGAAGGCACTGCCACGCAAATTCTTTGGGTGACGTGGAAAAGTGAGGATTTTCGGGCGATGGGGTTTCGGTCGGATCTCAGCGAAGGTCAAGGGGGCTTGGGTCGGCCTCATTGGGCACGTGCAGGTAGCTCATCGGCGGGGTTATGGATCATCGGTGGGCAGGCCTTGGACCGTGGATTTGAAGTGACGATCTCAAGATCCGACGGAGAAACGTTCGGCAAAGACAGGTTTTTTATCTCCGGGCGGAAGGGGCGGGGAGGCTGGGCGCTGGATTTGATTCGCGGGACGGATCCCGCGTCCCGTTCGCGGATTCAGCGGTGGAGCTCGCAGGAGTGTGCGGCGAAGCCGGCACCGAAGGCGGTGAGCCAGAGGTGGCGATCGTCGGGGCGGGAGCTGGCGAGCCGATTTTCGAGGGCGAAGAGGACAGAGGGGCTGCTCATGTTGCCGTGCTCGCGGAGGACCTGGCGGGTTTCACCGAGGTGGAAGGGGATGGCGGCTTCGAGGGCCTCGATGACATCGCGGCCGCCGGGGTGGGCGAGGGCTTGGGAGGCATCGGCGCTGCGGCGGGCGTAGAGATCGGCGACGGCCTCGGCGGCGAGGCCGGGGACGGAGCGGTCGAGCTGGTTCATGAGCTTGCCGCCGGAATTGACGAAACGGATTTTCCCGCGCTGGGCGGGGCGGTGGGTGGTGGTGAATTGCCCGGCCCGCCAATCACCGGCGGAGCCTTCGCCGGCCCAGATGGCGGCGGCGGCGCCATCGCCAAAGAGGCAGAGGCTGATGAGGACGCCGGGATCGTCACTGGCGTAGAAGGCGGCGGAGCAGATTTCCACGGCGACGGTGGCGACGATCGCGCCGGGGTTCGCGGCGAGGTAGCCGTGGGCGGCGCGCATGGCGGGAATGGCGGCGCCGCAGCCGAGGCCTACGAGATCGGCCAGGAAGACATCATCGCGGAGGCCGGCCTGCTCGGCGAGGTAGCTGGAGACGCCGGGGCAGAGGTAGCCGGTGCAGGTGCAGAGGAAGAGCGCGTCGACATCGCCGGGGGCATGGCCGGATTTCTCCAAGGCGGCGGCGAGGGCGCGGGCGGCGAGCGGTGGCGCGTCGCGCTCGAAGTGGTTGTTCAGCGCTTGGGCGTCGCGGGAGAAGGTTTCCTCGATGGAATCGACGGCGAGGTTCCGGCGCTCGATGCCGGAGGTGCCGTTGCAGAGGATTTTCTCCAACAGGGAAATCGAGCGGGGCCGGAGGGTGGCGAGGAGACTGTCGGAGCGCATGGCCTCCCAGCAAGTAGCCTGGGTGAAGGAATTTGGCGGGACGGCGGTGGCGATGGAGCGGAGAAACATGAGAATTCGTTAGCGGACGAGGGCGAGCATGGGCCGGAATGGCAGGAGGCGGGCGGCGGCGAGGTTGCGGACCAGTGCGCGGCCGCGGGTGGCGAGCAGGACCGGATGAATCGCGGCGGCGACGGAAAGCCGGCGGGAAAAGCGGCGGCGCAGGGCGTGGCGGACGGCATTGGCGGCGGATTCCCAGGAAATCGCGCCGGCGGACCAGTCGGCGAGCGGGCGGGTGGCGCATTCGGCGGCTTGGAAGGCCATGGACATGCCATTCCCGGTGAAGGGCGGGATGATGCTTTCGGAATCGCCGAGGCAGAGCAGACCGGGCAGCGGCGGCTGGCGGCCGAGGCGGAATCCGGCTACGGCGGTAAAGGATTTCTCCCGCCACTCTGCGCCGCGCAGGATTTCGGCGAGGCCGCCATTGCCCCCGGCGGCGAGGTAGGCGGGGAGGAGGGCGGAGCCGGTGGCGGCAATGCTGCGATCGAGCCGGAACAATCCGCAGACATTGGTCCAGCCGTCCTCGACGCCGGCGAGTCCGGCGTAGCCGTTGGCACCGGCGCGCATTTCGAGATCCGCGGCCATGGGAATGCCGCGGATGTGGGCCTTGAGACCGATCCACGGGCCGGCACAGGGGCGGCGGCCGGCGGTCCAGACGAAGCCCGGCTGCGGCTCGGGACGGACGCGGGTATGGGTGTGGATTTCCCCGCCGAGGCTGGCGAGGCGGTCGCGCAGGCGGGCGTCAAGCTGGTAGCGTGAAATCCCGAGGGCCGGCTCCGGCAGCTTGTCCCGGTGGATTTCCCGGCCGCCGTCGAACCACGCGATCGTGCTCTGGCGGCGGACGTCGGCGAAGCACTCCGCGATGCCGAGCGCCTCCAGCGTGCCTTGGCTAACGCCGGAAATGAACTCCCCGCAAACGCGGTGCCGCGGGTAATCGCCAGCTTCGCACATAGTCACCGGCACACCATGCAGTCGCAGCGCGGTGGCGAGCGACAGGCCGGCAAGTCCGCCGCCGGCGATGGTGATTTCCCTCATCAAGTCCGCGAGACTAGCACCCGCCGCCCGCCGCGCCATGTGGAAGATTCCGCAATCCGCCATGACGGGAAATCCAGCCCGAGCAGCGCCGGCAGCTCGCCCTGGCGGAATCCGGCGGAAATGCTGACGCGCATGTCGTGCCGGGTGACGTGGTTGTGCACCGGGTCCATGACGGCGGAAAGAATCTGCGGGAGCCGGCGGCGGTCCGGCTCGTTGAAGACCATCACGGCGGCGCCTTCCAGCCAGCGGCCAAGCTCGGCCAGCGCGGCTTGCTCGAAGTGGTGCAGGAAAAGATTCGCGATGACGATGCCGCCGGGCGCGGGCGGAGGCGATTTGAAGAGATCGCCGCGCAGCCAGAGGACGCGCGGGTCGAGCGTGGCCGGGCGCGGGGCCAGATCGAGCGCGGCGACGGTGGCGTGTGGGTAAACCCCGGCGAGGCGGGAGGTGAGAAATCCGTCACCAGCGCCGATTTCGACAATCCCGCGCCCCGCCGCGGCGGGAAACCGGCGGACGGTGCGGAGGATCCAGCGCTCGTTCCCCATCAGGAAATTGATCCGCCGGAGATCGCGGCGGCTGCGGCGGGCGGCGGGATCTTCGTGCGGCAAATGGTCGAGGATTTCCGGGACGACGACTCGGGCGGACATGCGCGGAGGGTGGCGCGGAGAGGATTTCCCGCAAGGGGCGGGAAACTGGGGTGCCGGATGGGAGAAGGAGATTGTTCGGAGCTTGGCGGATGCGGACCGCCGCCGGTCCGGTCGCTCCGCTCCCCGCTCATTCCGCGCGGCAGGCGGAGGTGCCTGCCGCGCTTTGCGGCTCTCTCAAATGGCGCGGCGGACGACCGGGTCGCTCCAGTCTGAATAGCCGGTGGTGCCGCCGACGGCGCGGGTCTGCACGGCATACATTTTGCCCGGGACGAGTCCGTCCACCGGCATGTTGCGGGATTTCGTGGCCAGGCCGCCGCTTGTCCAGGGACTGGGTTTTCCATCATCATCCAGCAGTGCCACGCCGATCTCGTAGCAGCGGGCGTTTCCCACGCGGTCCACCGTGAGCAGGAGCTGGCCGGTCAGCCCGTTCACCAGCCGCAGGCCCGTCGGACGCGGGAGCTGGCTGGAGGTGCGGTTGGCATTCACCAGATTGAAGCCGCTGGAAAGCAGTTTCACCGGATCGTTGCCGCTCACGAGCTGGACGTAGAGCGCCAGCTTTTCCAGCAGCCCCGTCAGGATCGTCCGGCGGTAGTCTTTTTCCGCGGTGGCCGCGGTGCCGCCCTGCGCCTGCGCCGCCTGGGCCGTGCGCATCGCCGCTTCCGCCGCTGCCAGATCCGGTTCCGTTACCGGCGGATCGCTAAAGGATGCGTCGGTGTAGAGATTCATCCGCACCGCGCCAGCCCTCTCCAAGGTCAGGATCGCGCTCTTCGTGTAGGCTGAGGACAGCCGGTATTTTTCAGTTTTCATGGGGTGTTGTTTCTTTGTTTGTGTTTCGGGTGATGCGGCGGAAGAGGGCGGAATTGCCTTCCCCCACCGTGCTTTGACGAATCGCAGGCCCGGGCTCCCCCTGGCGAGAGGGAATTTTCCGCTCCCGCGGGAAATGAGCGGATCCGAGAAAACTTCTTGACAAAGAGAATCACTTTACTATGCGCGCTCTCCATCAGGTAGTTACACCGGGCATGATCTGGCGCAATCACCGGATTTTGCCGGGAAATCGAAGACTCCTGCCTCCTTCACGCGATCATGCGGGGTAGGGGAATCGCTCCGGGCTTTGCCCGGTTGTGGCCGCTTTCGGGTGCTTCTGTCCGCTTTCGGACCACTGCCATCTCATCGATTTCCGCTCCAAACCCACCAATTCTGCCCCGAAGTTACCTTGCTTCGCCCCGAAGTACCCCTGCTTTGCCCCGAAGTACTCTTGCTTCGGCCCGAAGTTAACAAGCCTTGCCCCGAAGTTACCTTGCTTCGGCCCGAAGTTAACTTGCTTCGGCCCGAAGTTAACTTGCTTCGCCTCGAAGTTAACTTGCTTCGCCTCAAAGTTAACAAGCTTCGTCCCGAAGTTACCTTGCTTCGCCTCGAAGTTAACAAGCTTCGTCCCGAAGTTACCTTGCTTCGCCTCGAAGTTAACAAGCTTCGGCTCGAAGTGACTCTGCTTCGTCTCGATTTCGTCCGGTTTCGGCCGATCTCGTCCAGCGACGCCTCAAAGCATCGCGATCGCCCCTCAAGGAGCGGTGGCATCCTGCCGCCACCTCCGAAAAACTGGCCGTGCAAAGAGACGCCAAGGTCACGCGAGCGTCAACTTCGCGGCGACCGGTGATCGCCGCCACGTCTCAAGCAGCGGTGGCATCCTGCCGCCACCTCCGATGAACTGGCCGTGCAAAGAGACGCCAAACTCTAGCAGTCTCAATGAGCGCTGGCATCTTGCCGCCAATGCTGCAACGTCGCCTTGGCGTGAACGCCACCCGCTCCCGACGGTCACGCGAGCGTCAACTTCGCGGCGACCGGTTATCGCCGCCACGTCTCAAGGAGCGGTGGCATCCTGCCGCCACAGCGCATGAACCGCCCGTGCGAAGCGCTACCTTACCGCCACGAAATTCCGACGACAAGTGATTGCCGCAAACTATCCCCAATTCGCTTTGCACTCGCGAAAACTGAGGAAAGGGGCGGGTTGTGCGCTACCAGCGGAAGTGGAATGCACCGATCCTATTCGATGCCATACGATTTGATACTTTTACCGATTTCCACGAGGGAACTATCCGGCCGTTGCCGTTGGAATGCACCATCCGAGACCGGACCCCTGTGACGACTTCATTGACACAATTTGAATTACAGTTTCGGAGGGATTTACCTACAAATCAAGCCATTCACTGGCGACCAGCGCAAGCGAACAAAGAGCAATCATATATAGCGCAAATGAGACCAAACTCAACCTGCACGATGAGAGTCCTGCCGAGCCAGCTGAACAGCTACGAATTCCAGCGAAGATAAACACCAGCCAAGCCAAAACGACAAGAACTACTGCAACGAGCAGGACAAGGCTCTCAAGCGATGAGATCTTTCTGCTGATTAAGATTTCGCTTCCACTTAGCACCTGTTGATCCTTATATGCAAGGATGGAGAATTCACTTGGGTGGAATCGAATGACCGGGCCGGCAACTCCTTTCCGGAAGACCGAAACTTCGTCCGTCTTGGCTGGCCAAGCATCAACAACCTTTTCAAGTTCCGCCAACACGAACGGGTCCGTCCTTATGTCGACTCCGAGTCCATGAATCCAAACTTTATCGGAGAATTCTCGAGCAGGAGCAGAAATAGTTGTCTGGCTAGATTCAGCACGTCCAAATCCAAAAAAGAACCAACTTACAAACAGGATCGAAGCACCTATTGACGCTAGGACGAGAATCAAAAATCTTGTTGGATTCCAAGCGTTTTTCATGCCGTCTAATATCTTTAGTATTTACCAAAATCTAAATCTTCTTTTCCTGGGCATTTCGCCATAGTGACCATGCGTAGAACTACGGGATCGAAAGACGTGACGATTGTAGCATAAATCTTATACCCACGTGCGTAGGTCATCACCCCGGTACATGTATTTCCCGCCATTTCTTTTGACCGTTCAATTCTATCACAATAATACCTATAACTCGTTCCACTTGTTGTCAACGCCCGATATGGCCCGCGGACATGTTCGGACCATTTGAGGTAGCAGCATATTAACCCAATATAGTCATGCCTGATAACCGGCGAGTTCTCACAGAAAGTGTAGATATTTCCCATTGCATTGTCTTTCAAGTCGCTACTATCTTTTGTAAGAGAGCCCTCATTCTTTTCATAGAAACGCAACATGAAACCGCACTCCCCCAGAGGATCCCTGCTCGGCCACCTGCCGGTCTGCGGGTCGTAGTATCTGTAACCGTAGTAAAAGGCACCAGGTCGTTGATGTCGGGATCTGAAAGAAATCCGCGAATGCCGGACTTTGATTGGTAACGAGCAAGTCACTGCATTAAATATCGTTGAATGAGACTTCGGGGGAAAAAAGATTAGGCCTTGCTGCGATGTGGCGGCATTCGTGACATCTTGTCGTCAATTCACGTTCAATTGCGCGAGTCTGCAGTTTAAGGACATTGGAATCCACAGACTGCCCTCGATGAAGCTTCAGAACAGCAGAGACACGTTGGCTGTGCTAGTCACTATCTGTGTCGAGCGGGCTCACTTGGCAATAATTAAAATATAGCGCTCGCTCTTAATGATAATATATTTACATTTGAAGTTTCGCGCAATCGATGCCACAACCAAGGCATTTCCTCCTCCTCCGAAAGTCGAATTAGATCTTCTTTCAAGAACGTTTGATCCGATGGCAATATTCCACGAACTACCGTCACTTTTCAAAGCATAATCAATCTTGGCGCAAACAGACCGCAAGGAATCACCCTGCTTCACATCGACAGAGCCCATTTCAATCTGTTCCAGCGGCCCTTCGTAATTAAAAATAAAAATTCCAATCGACAGCAAGATAGACAACGACACCACCCAAATGGAATAGCAATAAGATTTTGGTATATTCATAGGGTTTACCAACCTTTGGGCTTGATGCACCCACAACAGAATCTCGCTTTAGCCTTAGCCAAAACTTCGCTATAGGAAGAGTCTATATGTCGCGATTGAATAGTCATTGAGCCATTATCTCCATCATGGGAGGTGCCCGCGTTTATTTCGGAAGCGGATGCGTCCATGGAAATAATTCCTTTGTCACCCGAACACGGTTTCACCCAATTCGCTGTTATTGCTGTATCTAATCCATCCTCTTCTGGCCTCCCGAAAATCACATTTCCTAGCTTGTCAAACTTATGCTCTATTACGCCCAGAACCGAAAAATTCTCTAAACTTTGAGCAGTAAGAACCTCTGTCCATTCCTCACCCGCGCCACTGCACTCGGATTCCTGTTTGCCAAGGTAGTCAATTTCATCAGTGGCAGCATTCCTCACAAAACCATACAGGTTCATTCCTCCCTCCTCCTCAATCGGATCCCTGCTCGGCCACCTGCCAGTCTGCGGGTTGTAGTATCTGTAGCCGTAGTAGTAGAGCGGCGCGCCGATGACTTCGGAGTCAAGGGGCTTGGTGCTGAAGCGGTAACGGTTTTGGGCGGCATAGGAGCCTGTCGCTACAAGGGTATTGCCGAAGGCGTCGTAGCGGTAGGTGGCGGCGGGATCTCCGGCGGCGTCAGTGATT
>JBBSUD010000182.1:0-10461 GCA_038235225.1 Verrucomicrobiales bacterium | reverse complement strand
GCCGGATTGGGGGCGGCTGTCGATGGGGCGGGTCTTCACCGCACGGGTTTTCAGAAAACAGGTGTTGGAATATAAGGGTTCCAGCGTCTAACATGAGAAAAAACCGGCGTTTTTCGGAACTAACAGCGAAAGTCGGGTTAGGTTGGGCTGCTCCGTCCAAAATCGACCCATCTGCGGTAATACGGCGGTCATCCCCCACATTACGCTGCAGCTCACCAAGGGCGATCATTACCGCCAAACGAGCATTTGCACGTGCTGTTTCCGCCGGGCGTGTCCTACTCATTGTACGAAGCGAAATAGTGCTGAGCGAAAGCAAGCCTACCGCCAGAATCGATAAGAGAACCATCAAGGTAAGCGTCACAATTAAAGCGAAACCATTGGTCGCATGATTGTTTGTTGATTTCATCCTAAATGTGGTTGAAGTGATGAGGGCGAAAGCTTCGATTCGGTCCGAAACTTATTGGCGGTCGAAATGCATCATCCGGGGATATACGAGAGTATGGGACCGAATGTATGATTAATGGCTAGGATCTTGCTTCTCCCGAGAAGCTTCCTAAATATCCATATGGCCTGAGAGACGAATGGGACAGGTTGGAGAAATCCAAATCGAAGCAATTTGATGCTTTGGTAATCAGTGTTGCCCAACCATCCAGAATTTTCATTTACAGACCTTGTGCCTGACAGGGAGAAGAGGCAACCATCGCCGGCTTCACACAATTGAAATCATGTTATGAATGACCCAGAAGGACACTGCAGTTGCTGTTGGAATCGCAGGTTCAACGGTAGGAAAAGCGCTGGGAGGCGATCCCAAGATCGCGAAACCGACCAAACAATCGGCCGTGGGCCGATTTCCATAGCTCACCCATTATCAGGCCTCGCCAAATCTTCGCGCCAGGACATTATTCGCCTCCGGGTCGAGGAACTGCTGATGATTTAGTCTCGTTGCCGCCGTCTCGTCGCCACCGATTTTGACTGCCAGTCCGGAAAAACCCTGTGGGATAGACAACATGCAGTACATAGAATTATTTTCCTCGAGGCCGGAGCGCGGATGGTCGAAATTGCAATGGCCGTTGTGCAGCCAGAAATCCATGATAGGCGCTCCTAAGCATAGAGTGGTTAGATGCGGGTCGGTCGTTAGACTGTTTTGAGCTCGTGGCGGCTGGCGATTCAGTAGGCGATGGCCCGGAAGTTGCGGAAGGTCCGGTAGCCCCGCGCGGGCCGGCGGGCGAGTTGCAGGAGGCCGTTGACCGCTTCGATGGCGGCGGAGGTAATGTAGTTCTCGAAGTAGTCGAGGATGCCGCCGCAATGGCTCTTGAGCGATCAGCCGAGCTTCACGTATTGCTCGATGCGCGAGCGGCCGCATCAGGAAATGACCGCTGCCCGATGGAGATTGGCATCGGCCTCCTCGCGGCAGTTCCAGAGGTCGGCGAAGAATCCCCGGATCGAGAGGGCGCGGGCAAGTTCGCCATGTTCTTTACAGATCTGCTGGCGCAGTTGTTTTTGCTTTTCCTTGAAATTGGCTTCGTTGGCGCGCAGCACCCACATGGCGCCGCGGGGCAGGCCGCCGTGCTCGGCGGCGACTTGTTTGCGGACCTGGTCGAGGGCGTCGCCGCAGAGTTTCATGACGTGGAATCGGTCGAAACAAATACGGGCGTCGGTGAAATGAGTGCCGGCGGCGGAAGTGAAGGCTTTGGTCATATCCATTGCGACCTCAGTGACCTGCGCCGCGGGACGCCGCGGCACTCGAGCTCGGCGGCGAATTTCACAAGGTTTTCCTTACCTTTGCCGGGTGTTAAAAGGAGCAAGCGGGCGACCTGCTAGCCGCCGCGACAGCGCTCGGTTTCCTTGCCGTCGACTTCCGAAAATGCGGTGGTGTATTTGTGGCCCTTCCGGGTGGAGGTTTTATCGACTCCGAGGCTCTCGAGGGAAGTCCAGTCGGCGGCCCTCCACGCATTGGTGACGCGGGCGCGGACGAGATGCCAAATGCGGACCTCGCTCACGGAAGTATGGCGGGAAACCTCGGCGACGGACAGCACCTTGGCCAGCGCGAGCAGCCAACTTCCATCAGCAGGTTGAATCCGCTTTGTGGCAGAGCCCAAATGACTTCGACGGTTTTGACAGCTCCCGAGGGCGTGATGATGCGTGGCACGCAGGCGCTAATCGTGGTGCTGTGTTCGAAGAAGCGGAGGTGTTGCCAGCTTCGCCGGAGGGTGTAGTGAACTGGGCAGGATTCGCCGAAATCAGGGTCGGGGAAACGGGAACTGCGATTGAAATCGATGAGCAGTTCGAGCGATTTGGCGGCGGGATCGAGGTTGCAAGAAACGACTTTCCAAGGTGCGGCGAGACCGAGGGCTTGGCTGAGGAGATGTACGAGGGACAAGGCCCGGAGATTCGTGGGGGGCGGAGGACCGCGGAAGCCTCCTCCCGATGCGCGCCGAAATGGGCGCTACCCACAAAAAGCACGATTGTGCCGGAAATCTTGGTCGCGGGGCCGGAAATGGAATTGAGGCTATTACGGGTCGGTGATCACTGCAGGGGAGCCGGATTGAATTGCTTAAACGGTAAATCCAGCCAAAGGAAAGAAACGTCCCCATAATCGCGTGAAACAACAGTGTTGAAACTGAGTGTCAACCGGAAATTCCGGTTCAGTCGCTTAAAGGGAAATCCGGCTGGACAGGAAAACTCAATCTCGGAATGGTTCGGAGAGCCTGATAGTGAAACTTTCGGATTAAGATTGACCGCCAGAAATCAACCGGCAGATTTGTCTGAACATTATTGCAACGCGATGGAAATCAGAACGAGGAATAAACTCAAGGTGCTAGAACTTGACTCTGCCACCGGGGTGCCTTTGCACCGCCAAGCTGAAATTCACCTCCGCTCGCTGATTAACGGGCAGGAGTTTCAGGACGGCGCGCTGTTGCCGAACGAACTCACGCTAGCCAACGAGTTCGGGGTCAGTCGTGGCACGGTCCGAGCCGCGCTGTCGAGGATGGTGCAGGACGGGATCTTGGACCGGCGGGCCGGAGTTGGAACCCGGGTCAGGCCTCGCAAGGTGGAGTCGGGAGTGACCGCATGGCGGAGCTTGACGCGGGAAATGGCAGGGAAGGGTGTCATAGTTGAGAATTTCGCGCTGGAAACTAGCCGGGTCGCGGCTTCCAAGATCGTGGCTCAAGCGCTCCGAATTGATGCGAAGGCCACGGTATTCCGGCTGGACCGCCTGCGTGGGTGGGATGGGATGCCAGTGCTCCATTCGCGCTCGTGGTTCCATCCACGCCTCGCGCTCAAGGGAACGGAGGATTTCTCACAGCCTATTTACGAGGTGCTGAAAGTCGCCTCGGGGACATCTCCCCATCACGCGAGGGAGGAATTCTCCGCGGTCGCTTCCAACGCCCAGCTTGCCAAACAATTGCAGGTGAAAATCGGTGAGCCACTGCTGCTGAGACGCCACACGGTTTATGATGACGGGGATCGTCCGGTGGAAGTCGCCGAAGTTCACTACGTCAGCAGCCGCTTCCAACTCACGCTCGATCTGAAACGGGACCTGCCATGAATGTGCTGACGGCGGATGTCGGAGGGACGACGATTCATCTCGGGCTTGTGTCAGATGCGGAGGTTATCGATTGGATTACATTACCTGCTGATTACGGCAGGAGCATGCAGGCCTGTCTGGAGACCATCGCAAGTGGATGGGAAACTCCAATGGGCCGTCGCGACATGACCGCGGATTATTTAGACGGTGCAGGCACAGCCTTGCCTTTCATCGTGGAATCCTGTGGAGCACGGGTGAAAGGTGATTTCGATAAGTTTCCAGGAGCGGTGAAAGTGAACTATCAGGAATGGGCTCTTCAACGGATGGGGCTGCCAGTCGTGATCGAGAATGACCTGCGTATGGCCTTGGTGGGTGAATGGCATCATGGCGCGGCGAGGGACCGCACTGACGTGGTGATGCTCGCGTTCGGCACTGGAATCGGGTGCGCCGCCGTCTGTGGTGGTCAATTGCTGCGGGGAGCGCGAAATCAAGCTTCGATCCTGCTAGGGCACATGACCCTGGGCTGTGATTCACCGCTGGGTCGATGCGAGGCACCAAGGTGCGCCGAAGATATGGCTTCCACAGCGACCCTCGCGGCAAGGGCTGGGATTCATCCGGACGATCTTAAAAGTACATTGGCTGGAGCGAACCCCGTCGATTCTGAAAAACTTTTTTCCCATGCTGAAGCCGGTGACCGCTGCAGCATCGCGTTACTGGATCAAAGTTTGAAAGTGTGGGCAGCTGTCGCGAGGAATGTCGTTCTGTCCTATGACCCCGAGATGCTGATCCTCGGACTGGGCATCCTGCGCCGGGCGGATGTGGTGATTCCCGCGAACCGAGAGTCACTTTTCCGTTCTGTTGCCGGAGTGGCGTCTGACATCCCGGTCGTCGAGGGATTCCTCAGCGATCAGGCAGCACTCCTAGGATGCTATCAATATTTTGCAAATACGACTGAGAACCATGCCTGAATTACTGATATCGAATTACGACAAGACCCCACGCATTGATGTTTCTTCAGCCGCAGGAGATTGTGTAAGCGGCTGGTCACGGATCGAAGACCGCCTTCGCAAGGATGTGGTAAATTCCGGTTCTGCCCGAACCGTGATGGTGGTCGAATGCTATCCCGGCGTGAATGTCAGCGAGCTCTCGCAGATGCTCAAAGCCGGGTTGTCGCCCAGCTGTGTCTATCACGTGGCGGAGGCGATGCTTTCGCCGGTGGAGGTGGGGCGGTTGACTGCACCTTTCGCTGGTGGCGAGGATCCGGTATTTGGTTATGTAACGGACCTCGCGATGCCTGACTTCTTCAATGAGCAACGGCTTTCGGAAATGAGGGCCGAGATTGAAACAATCCACGCGGGCCTGGTTCTGCTTATTGGCTGCGGCGCGAGACTCATCCACCCGGGAGACATCCTGATCTATGCCGATCTTGCAAGGTGGGAGGCGCAGTTAAGGTTCCGCAGAGACGAGAGCAGCAATCTCGGGATGGAGAACCATTCCACTCCGGCAGCGCTCCAGTACAAGCATGCATTTTTCATCGACTGGCGAGTCGCGGATCGCTGGAAGGCCTCGATGATTCAGAATTGGGATTACCTGTTGGATTCCCATCGAGCCGAATCGCCCAAACTTGTCACAGGAGAGGCGCTTCGTTTTGGGCTGAGGCAGGCGGTGAGACGGCCGTTCCGAGTGGTTCCTTTTTTCGACCCCGCACCCTGGGGAGGACAATGGATGAGGGAATCCTTCGATCTTGACGCGGGTAGCCGCAACTTTGGCTGGTGCTTTGACTGTGTACCTGAGGAAAACAGCCTTTTGTTAGGGTTCGATGGGGAGCTTGTTGAAATTCCGTCGCTCGACGTGGTACTCAGTCATCCACAGGATTTGTTAGGGGAGGCGGTGCATGCCATGTTTGGCGCGGAATTTCCTATCCGTTTTGACCTGCTCGACACCATGGGCGGGGGGAATCTATCGTTCCAAGTGCATCCGCTTGTGGACTACATCAAGGAACACTTCGGGATGTCCTACACCCAGGATGAGAGTTATTACATAATCGATGCGGAGGATGACGGATTTGTTTATCTCGGGCTGAAGGAAGACGTGGATCCGGAGGCAATGATCAGCGACTTGATCGAGGCGGAGGCCGGTGGCGCGGAGTTCCCTGTGGACCGGCACGCCTGTCGCTGGCCGGCGAGAAAACACGATCATTTTTTGATCCCCGCCGGCACCGTGCATTGCTCGGGAGCGAATTCCATGGTCCTCGAGATCAGCGCGACTCCCTATATCTTCACCTTCAAGATGTGGGACTGGGGGCGCCTCGGCCTCGATGGCAAGCCACGCCACGTCCACATGGAGCACGGACTCGCCAATATCCAGTGGGACCGGAGGGAACAGTGGGTTAGAAATGAATTGATCAATGCTCTGGAGCCAGTCGCCTCGGGCGATGAATGGCGTGAGGAGAGCACAGGCCTTCATTCCTCGGAGTTTATCGAGACGAGACGCCACTGGTTCACCGGCAAGGTGCATCACCATACGTTGGGCGGAGTCAATGTCCTGAATCTGGTTCAAGGTCGTGAGGCCATCGTCGAAAGTCCTGACGGAGCATTCGAGCCCTTCGTCATCCATTTCGCGGAAACCTTTATCGTCCCGGCAGCTGTCGGCGACTACACGATCCGGCCCCACGGGGATGCCATCGGCACCGAATGCGCGACACTCAAAGCAAGCGTGAGGATCTGATACAGCGCGATCAAGACAGAGACTGCAGCCTTTCTTTCAACAGACAAATCCAAGATGACATCCACTACAAATCAACTACGACATCCTTCCCGGATCGGCTTCCTTCTCTTCGTTTGCATGGTGTCCGCGCTTGGCGGATTCCTGTGGGGCTTCGACGCGATCGTGATCTCCGGGACCATCGGACCGGTGAAGGCGCAATTCGGCCTTGCCGCGTTTATGGAGGGCTTGTTCGTTAGTTCGGGATTGATTGGCGCGGTCATCGGTGCTGCCGCCGCAGGTCCTCTGAGCAACCGCCATGGCAGGAAGCCAAATCTTTGCCTCGCCGCGCTGCTCATGCTTGCATCCGCGGTCGGCAGTGCATGGGCAACCGGAATTACCACACTGATCATGGCCCGTTGGCTCGGCGGGCTCGGAGTGGGCATCGCCGCGATGGTGTGCCCGGTCTATATCGCGGAGATCTCACCTTCCCACCTGCGCGGAAGGATGGTCACTCTGTTTCAGTTCGCGATCACCATCGGCATTCTTGCGGCTCTAGTCAGCAATGCGTGGATCGCCCGTCTTGCCAAGGAATCGGACGTAACCGGAGCGGGAGTTTTCATTCAATGGTTTCTCGTGGATCAGACCTGGAGGTCGATGTTCGCGGCGGAAATGATTCCCGGAATCCTGTTTGTGATTCTGAGCATGACGATTCCGGAAAGCCCGCGGTGGCTGGTCCAAGCGGGCAGGAATAAGCAGGCTCTATCAGTTCTAGGGAAGGTTCTCAAGCGCGGTTCCGACGAGGAGTTGCTCGATATACAGAAGGCGGTTTCGCGGGAAGCGTCCGAGACATCGAGTTTTTCAGAAGTCTTCAATCCGCGCTATCGCAAGCCACTGGTCATTGCCTTGTTGCTTTCCATCTTCTCCCAGTTCAGCGGGATCAACTCGATCTTCTACTACGGACCGACCATCTTGGAGGAGGCAGGCTTTGGAGCCACCGGTGCCCTCGGCGGCATGGCCACCATCGGGTTCTTCAACATGATCTTCACCGTGATCGCCATCGCCGTCGTTGATAGAGCAGGTCGGCGCCCGCTGCTTCTGATAGGAACAGCGGGAGCGATCCTGTGTCTGTGTGGCATGGGCCTATTCCTGAACTCTGGAAAGACAGGCCCCCTTATCGTGCTCATTTGCGGGTTCGTCGCCTTTTTCGCGTTCTCCATCGGGCCAATCAAATTCATCTTCGCCTCGGAAATCTTTCCCACGAACGTTCGTGCGCATGGCGTGAGCGTTGCCGTGTTGGTCATGTGGGCCGCGGACACGCTTGTCGGTCAGCTGTTCCCGATGTTGAGGGACTCCATCGGAGCCCCAGCCACCTTCTTCACCTTCGCCGCGCTACTCGCACCCCAGCTCTGGATGGTGTGGAGATTCATGCCTGAAACCGCCGGTCGTTCTCTCGAGGAAATCGAGAGCTGGTGGAAACCGAATGGAAGGGCAAGCCTTCAAGCTCCAGTCGAGTCGTCGGTTGATCCCTAATGGCGAGACGGTTGTCATGATTGGTGGCTGGCGCCGAGGCGGGAAGAGATTGCCCGTCTCGATCTGTTCTCCGGATGTGTTAGTCCGGATTTCGGCAAAAAGGACTAGCAGACCATCTGCTGAATCAGGAGAAATTAGCTAGGTAGGAAAGCGTTCCGACGGATCCGGAGATTCATTTGCTGGGTGCGCGTGCGGATTTATCAACAAGAGCCCTCGGATCGGATCCATGGCCCACCTGCAACTCATGACCCTGCATGAACGGAAGGAACCACTGGAAGTTCAATGACGATCTTCCAATGGTCCAAGTGACCGATTCATGAGGCTGGATTCTCCATTGGTTCCCGACGTCCCTAGCAAGGGCGAACCTGAGATTTCGACAGTCCGGGGGTTGGATATCCCAGCGCTTCAGACCATCATTTGACGTCGCGGATTTGATAAAAGTATTTCGGCTTGGCAACTGAATCGAAGACCGCGGTCTCGGTGAATGTGGCGGTGCCGGATGGCGTTCCCGGAATTGCAGGCCCGTTTGGAGTCCAAGTTTTGAGATCAGGCGAGGTAAACAATTGGTAGTTGATCCCGTCGGTTAAGCCTCCCGCGTTCACAAAGGGGAAACCGCTTCCATTGTTGGTGCCGAAGCAGGAGATAAAGTAGCGATCAATCACGTCCACAAAAAATGTCAGTTGCTTGCCATCGACCGTCAGCACGTAAGTTGTGTCCACCAGAGGATGGATCGACACGCTGGAGGTGACTCCCGCGCCAACCGGGCCGATGCCATTGTCAATCATGCCGCCGGGAGAGGCCCCACCCGTCTTGTAGGTCAGCACGCCACCGCTTCCAGCGACCACGCGGGAAGTTCCGCCGAGAGCCAGAGGACCGGTTGATTGGGCCAAAAACGCGTTGGCATGCGAGGCGATCTCCGCAGGAGACAGGACGTGATCGTAGATCGCGGCCTCATCTAGCAACCCCTGCCAGAATTGGCCTGCCTGGCGGACTTTGTGGGAACCGATGACCCACGCGCCATTGGCAGCCTCAGGGATGATCGGGACGTTGGTCGCGCTGACCAGCGGCTGCTCGACAACCAAGGTCCCGTCGATGAAAAATCGCAGGGTGTAGCTTCCTGAAGCTGCGGTGCAGGTGATCGCTGCATGATACCAGTCCGCATCTCCAGCAATTTGTAAGGTGTCCGTTGTGGCAAATGGATTGGGAGTGGTGCTGCCGCCAAGGAAGCTGCCGAGCATTCCGTCGGGGTTTAGCGCCATTTCGGTGCGGCCGATTCCGGTTCCGTCTCGGTTTGCCCAGATCACTTCGGCGTTATTCAACTTGAGACTAACATCCGGGCGAATCAAGCTTTCAAGGGTCCAACCTTCAACGTTGTCCGGATCGACGTCTCCGATTCCGTCATCGTTGTCGGGATCTTGCGGATTGAGCGTGACGGGTGTCACGATGGTCTCATTTCCGTTGAATCCTCCACATTTTCCGAGTGGTCCGGCGACTCCGCTGGTGAAATCCCCGATGATCCCGGTGCTATGATTGCCGTTGCCCGACGAATCATAGACGACGGTGGATCCCACGTTTTCTTCGAAGCGGTAGTAGCCTACCGGAGCATCCGCCAGGACAAGCTCCTGATAACTGGTGACTGGACCGCCCACCGTAACCGTCTTGCTGTCCGTTGCCGAAGCGGTGGCACCGGTGATGGATGCGGTTCCGGTAAATGTCGTGGTTGAGCTCGGGCCGGGATTGATGACCAACGAACCGGCAGCGATCTGCACAGGATCGGTGATCGTCGCGATGTCCGAGGTCCCGTTATTGATCACAATCTTGTCAGTACCAGAGAAATTGAAGATGCGGTAGCTGCTCCACGTGAAGTCGGTGTTGAAATTATCTGCGACGAAAAGGTTGCTCCCGGACCAGCTAGTGACAGTCGTGATCGAGCCGGCGATGTTGCCATTGGTGACCTCCATGAAGTAACTGGTGCCGGAATTGAGGATGGCGTTGAAATCCGCCACGTCATTGTCGACAAGCGGAGCGCCCTGATTGCTCGGGAAGGTTTCGAAGGTGCCTGCAATGGCTTGGGTCTGGATGACGGTCGCGTTCCAGCTCAGGGTGATGGGATTACCGGAGCCGATGAACGACCGTGAGGCGTGAAGGGTGAAATTAGGAGCCGGCTGAACGGTGACGGTGGTTTGGGCCACGGTCGAGTTTCCAGTGCCGGCCTCGTTAATCCATGCAGTGATGGTGTAGGTGGCGGTCGCATTGATAGAAGGAGCTTTGAAGGTGCCGGCGTTGAGCACACTCTGGGTATTTGCCGTCGTGGTGTAGGTGGCGATGGTGCTGGCACCGTTGCTAATCTCAATGCGCTTCGCCGAGTCGGTGGTCCACGCGAGGGTCGGGCTGCCGATGCCGAAGAATAAAGCCGGGGTTGCGGTGAAGGTATTGACGTTCGGCGAAGTTTTTACGGCGACGATGACCTGGCGGGTATCGACGGTGGCACCGGACGTGGCGGTGAGGGTATAGGTGGTGGTAGTCGTCGGCGAGACGTTGAGGGTTCCTGCACCGCCGGCGGAGAGTGCGGCGGCGTCGATGGATGGGCCGCCTTGGTTGTCGGTAATCGTCAGCGTCTGGTAATTGATGGCGTAGGTGTAGATGTCAAAGGACCCGCCCCAGTTGAATGCCGTGCCATCCGCGGCAAGGGCGTC
>JBBSUD010000181.1:0-10472 GCA_038235225.1 Verrucomicrobiales bacterium | reverse complement strand
TTGGGGTTTGCCCCGGCGCGCGCGGGTCTGCTATCCCTCCCCGGCATGGAAAACCCAACCGCCGCCCGCGCCGCATGAAAGCGCTCGTGCTCACCGCGCCCTCCGCTTTCGAATTCGCCGATTTCCCGGAACCCGCGCCCGGTCCCGGCGAGGTGCTGATCGACGTGAAGGCCTGCGGGATTTGCGGCAGCGACATCCATGGCATGGACGGGCGCAGCGGCCGCCGCATTCCGCCGATCGTCATGGGCCACGAGGCGGCCGGCGTGATTGCGCGGGTTGGCGAGGGCGTGGCGGACTACCTGCCGGGCGACCGGGTGACCTTCGATTCCACCGAATTCTGCGGGAAATGCGGCGAATGCGACCGCGGGAATTTCAACCTCTGCGAGCGCCGCCGCGTGCTCGGCGTCTCCTGCGGCGACTACCGGCGGCACGGGTGTTTCGCGGAAAAAGTCGTCCTCCCGGCGCGCATCCTCCACCGCATTCCCGACGATTTATCCTTCGAAATGGCCGCCTTCGCCGAGCCGGTCGCGGTCGCCCTCCATGCCGTCAACCTTGCCCCGCCAACGACTTCCGAGCCCGCCGTCGTCGTCGGCGCCGGGTTGATCGGGCTGCTGGTCATTCAGGCGCTCCGGGCGCGCGGCTGGTCGGAAATCCTCGCCGTGGATCTCGACAGCAACCGCCTCGAACTCGCGAAATCCCTCGGCGCGACGCGCACATTCCTAGCCACCCGCACCGATTTGCCGGCGGAAATCCGCCAGATCTGCGGCGGCGACGGCGCGGGCGTTTCCTTTGAAGTGGTCGGCGCGGCGGCCCCGGTGGACCTCGCGATCCGCAGCGTGCGCAAGGGCGGGACGGTTGTGCTGGTGGGAAATCTCCAGCCGAGCGTGCCGGTGCCGCTGCAGGAAATTGTCACCCGCCAGCTCTCGCTGCGCGGGTCGTGCGCTTGCGCCGGCGAGTATCCGGAGGCGATCCGCCGCATTGCCGACGGCTCGATCCGCGTCGCGCCGCTGCTCAGCGCGACCGCGCCGCTGACCGATGGCGCGCAATGGTTCGCCCGCCTCGCCGACAATCGGGAAGGCCTGCTCAAAGTCATTCTTCAACCATGAATTCTTTCGATCTAACCGGCCGCACCGCGCTCGTCACCGGTGCTAGCCGAGGCCTCGGCGAACGCTTCGCCCTGACGCTGGCCGGCGCCGGCGCGGATGTCATCGTCACCAGCCGGGAATTAACTTCGCTCGATGCCATATCTCAGAAAATCCGCGAGTTTGGCCGGACCTGCCTGCCGGTCGCGCTCGACGTGCGCTCCTACGAAAGCATCACCAGCGCCGTCGGTGAAATCAAAGCGCATATCGGGAAAATCGACATTCTCGTGAACAACGCCGGCTGCAATGTCCGCAAGCCCGCGACGGAAATCACTTGGGACGATTGGAACCTCGTGCTCGATACCAATTTGCGCGGCACGTTCTTCGTCGCGCGGGAAATCGCCGCGGCATTCATGATCCCCGCGAGTTATGGCAGAATCGTCAATATCGGCTCCGTCACCTCCGTGGCGGGATATGCCGGGCTGGCTCCGTATTGTGCGAGCCGCGGCGGGACCAAACAGCTCACCATGAGCTTGGCCGACGAGTGGGGAATCCATAACATCACCGTGAATTGTCTCGCGCCCGGCTGGTTCAAGACCGCGCAGAACGCGGTGATGTATGAGGACGAAAAATGGGTTGCCTATCTCAGCGACCGCATCCCGCTGAAGCGCCCCGGCGCCACCGGCGATCTGGACGGGCCGCTGTTGTTTCTCGCATCCGAGGAAAGCCGCTACATGACCGGACAATTGCTATTGATCGACGGCGGGATTTCCACCGGAGCGACCCGCGCCACGCCGGCAAAACCATAACTTTGCCAACCGCATGTTTCCGACGCTCGCCGCCACCGCCCTCGTCTCGAACTGGCCGTTCGTCGTGCTCGCGGCGAGCGTGCTTTTCATTGTATTGGCAATCGCCCGGCTGAAGCTGCACCCGTTTCTCGCGCTGGTGCTGGCGGCCATTTTCGCCGGCGCGCTGGCCCGGGTTTTCCCCGAATCCACCGTGGATGGAGGGGCGGTTGTAATCCATAATCTCGGCGATGTCCTGCGCCTCGCCATGGATGGCTTCGGCCGCACGGCGGGGGGCGTGGCGGTATCCATCGGCTTGGCCGCGATCATCGGTTTCTGTCTGATGGAAAGTGGCGCGGCGGACCGCGTGGTGCGGAAATTCCTGCAAATCTTCGGCGAGCGGAACGCCGGCATCGCCCTGCTCGTCAGCACCTATATCCTGTCGATTCCCATCTTCTTCGACACCATGTTCCTGTTGATGGCGCCGCTGGCAAAGGCGTTGCATGTCCGCACCGGGAAAAACTATTTGCTCTACGTGCTTTGCGTCTGCTGCGGCGGCGTCATCACGCATTCGCTAACGGTGCCGCATCCCGGGCCGATCGCGATGGTGGAAATTTTCAAAATCGATACCGGACTATCGATACTCGGCGGCATTTGCGCCGGCATCATCCCCGCCGCCGTCGGGTATGGCGTGGCGCTTTTTCTCAACCGCCGGATGACGGTACCGCTGCGCGAAATCCCCGGCACGAGCCTGGCGGATTTGGAAGAAATCGTCGCCAAACCCGACTCGCAGCTTCCCGGACTAACGGCATCGCTGGCGCCGGTCGGGCTGCCATTATTGTTAATTGGTTGCTCGTCGTTTCTCAAAGTGGCGGGCGGCCCGGTGCCTGGCGGATTTCGCGAAATCGTGGATTTCTTCGGGGACAAGAATATTGCTTTGTTTATCGGAACGTTCCTCGCCATCCGGCTGCTGGCGAAGCAATTGAATTATAGCCGCGGCCGCATCGCCGGCTTGCTGATACCGGCCTTGGAAAATGCCGGCGTCATCATCCTCATCACCTCCGCCGGCGGCGCGTTCGGATATATGATCCGCAGCGCCGGCGTGGGCGGCGCGGTCGGCCGGCTTTCCGATGAAATGGGCATCAGCCTGATTTTGCTTTCCTATATCCTGGCGCTCGTCATCCGCGTGGCGCAGGGCTCGGCGACGGTGACCATGCTTACCGCCTCGGCGATCGTGCAGCCGATGATCGGGCCGGATCTGCCCTACCATCCGCTCTATCTGTTTCTGGCGATCGGCTTCGCCGCCTTCGCGCTTTCATGGATGAACGATAGCGGCTTCTGGGTGGTTTCCCGGCTCAGCGGCATGACCGAGAAGGAGACGTTGAAATCGTTTTCCGTGCTGCTGACGATCGTCTCCGTGGTCGGCCTGCTGGTGACGCTGCTAGGCTCGCGGCTGCTGCCGCTGGTGTGAGGATTTCCTCTCGGGCGAACCCGGCCTTGCCGTGCCGGAGGGTTTGGCGTAACTCCCTGTCCATGGATGAGGAAATCGAGCAGCCGAGCGCAAATCCACCCGTGAAACCCGCCATTCCGCCGCCCGATCTTTCCCGCAAGGCAGCCGGACCGCCATCGCCCATGGAGAGCATGCCGAAAATCACTCCACCGCCACGGCCGCTCGACGAAAATCCGGGCGCGCGGGTGGAAATCGGCTCGGGCGCGGACGAATTTCACGAAGTCCCGCCCGGCGGCATCGCGCCGTTCAATCCGCGGGTCATCGCCGTTGTGATTGATTCGCTGGTAGCTTCCGGCATCGTCTGGGGGCTGATGATGATTCTGCCGGACTTCGCGGACAAGCTGGCGGTATTGGTCGGCGTGGCCTATATCATCACGCGGGATTCCCTGCCATTTCTCGGCGGCCAAGGCGTTGGGAAAAAGGCGATGGGCCTGCAGGCGGTGATGGCCGACGGCACGTCGCTCGTCGGAAAATGGGAGGCGGCGGTGGTCCGCAACGGGGTCCTCTGCATTCCATTTTTCGCAATCGTGGAGCTGTTCGTCCTGCTCAGCCGCGAGGACAAGCCGGACCGCGGCCGCCGGCTGGGTGACGAATGGGCGCGGACGAAGGTGATCCTCGCGCCGAAGCCGCTAGCGGAGGAAGACCCGGCACCCTGACGATTTGCGGGCTTCCCATCGGGACGCCCGGTCGCCAATTTCCCCGGTATGGAGAGTCACGAAGTCCTGCGCAAAGCGCTGCGGAAAACCTCCCCGAAAGCCGTCGCGGCGGACCTCGGGGTGTCGCTTTCGCTGGTTTATAAATGGGCGGAAAAGCCGGATGATGCCGGCTCCGGGAACAAGAATCCGCTCGACCGGCTGCTCCAGATCATCGAGCTGGCGGACGACAATGGCGTGATCGACTGGCTCTGCCGGCGGCGCGGCGGGCACTTCGTCAAAGACCCGGAAATGCATGGCGAGCGGTTCGGCCACGTGCTGCCGGCCACCCAGGAAATCATCGGGCAATTCTCCAACCTGCTCTCGCGGATTTCCGACGCGGCGGCGGATTACTCCGTCACGGCGGCGGAGGCGGATCAAATCCGCGAGTGCTGGGACACGCTGAAAAGCTATTCGGAAGCCTTCGTCCGCGCCTGCGAGAACGGCGAATTCCGCGCGATGTCCCGCCACCCGGACAAGGGGTGAGCTGGGAACCGACGCGGGGCGCTTCAGTTCCCGAGCCACTTCCGGCGCGGGCTTGAAGTGAAGTCAGTCCTCTCCGGCTGTGGTGGAGCGGGTATCCACCACCTAATACAATCCATACTCGAACTCCGCGAGAGCCGCCGCCTGCCGCATGTGCGGTAGAACATCGGGATTTTTGAAAATGGCTTGGTAGTTTTTCACACTGCGCCACTGGGCATAGTTCGCGACCTTCGTCCCATCGAGGCTGCGTTGAATGTTGGCAGAGATGAATCTGGGAATATGACACATCGAAGTCTCGGTGGCGTGAACGAGCACATCCACGAGTTCCTGCTGCTTCGCGGGATCTACGGTGAAGACATTGATGAGAGTGACGACTTGGTTTTCCTTGCTGATGGTAGTCATGGATGGGGAAAATCCGGGATGATGGATGAGGCACGATGGACCAGTTAGCCGGGGCTATTTATCGGATTCCCAAGAAAGGTTCCAGACGCCAGAAGCTTCACACAGATCGATCGTGCGTTTGGTAAGCTCCGGTCGCGTCAAAACATGGGACCGAATCTTGATCTTCAGGTCCTTGTTCTTGGAGACCGCCTCCTTCAACGCGCGGACCAATTCGCGTTCGGTCACTTTCCGGCCATAAAGGATAAGCTCGCCGGAAACCGTCACATGGAGATCGGCGGCTCCCTTCGCCTCCTTGCCGATTTCTTGCCGGGGTGAATGTGTGGGGGGCTTCAGCTCGCGCGCAAACCTCGGATTATTTGCATTTGCCCCCTTTCCTGCCGGCGGAAATTGGAGCGTGATGAGGGCCAGACAGGCCAAAAGTTGAGGTTTCACGGTTCGCTTATTGTGGATTTCGTGTTTCTACCGGAATCGGTCGCTGCAGCGGATGAGCATCTCGGATGGATCTCTGACATACTGGCAACGATGGGAGCCAAGCGTAAGAGCGAATGAATGTCAATCGATGGTGCGGCGGTGCAAACCGGGACGCTCGTTGTCAGGAGTGATTCGCTGCGGGACGCGGCAGCCATCCGAAGAACGCGCGGTGGCCGGTCGCCCCAGCCGGGTGGAGCGCGGGATCTGCGGTCGTTTTGGGAGGGCGATTCGGGTTCGACAAGCGGGCGGGAGGCGGGGAAGAGTCGCGGCCTTATGGCAGGTATCATCGTTTCACCGCGCGCGCGGATCTTTCACGGCCACGAGTGGGTCTATGCTACGGAAATCAAAAAATCCTTCGGCGATCCGCAGCCGGGGGACGTGGTGACCCTGAAGGATTTCCGCGATCGGCCGCTGGGATCGGCGATTTTCAACCCGCAGTCGCAGATCGTGGCTCGGCGGTTCTCGCGGCGGAAGCAGGATCTGGATTTGGATTTCTTCACCCGGCGGATCGGCCAGGCAATCGAGCTGCGGGAGCGGTCGGGGCTGGATACAAAGCTGGCGCGGCTGGTTTGGAGCGAATCGGACGGGCTGCCGGGGCTGATTGTGGACCGCTATGGCGACCACTTGAGCATGCAGACGCTGACGCTGGCGATGGACCAGCGGCAGGAAATCATCCGGGAGGCGCTGGTCGGATTGCTGAATCCGGTGTCGATCGTGCTGCGGAACGATTCGCCCTACCGGAAGGCGGAGGGTATGGAGCCGGGGATCGGGATGCTGCACGGGGAAAATCCGGGGCCGTTCCAAGTGAGCGCGAACGGGCTGATCTTCGAGGTGGATCTGTGCGACGGGCAGAAGACGGGGCTTTATCTGGACCAGCTCCAGGCGCATGCGGAGGTGGCGGCGCTGGCGAAAGGCAAGCGGGTGTTGGACTGCTTTACGAATCAAGGCGGATTCGCGCTGGCGTGCGCGCAGGCCGGAGCGGCGAAGGTGACGGCGGTCGATGTCTCGGCCGGCGCTTGCGCGGCGGCGCGGCGGAACGCGGAGTTGAACGGGCTGGAAATCGAGGTGGTGGAGGCAAACGTGTTCGATTTCCTGAAGCAGGCGACGCCGGACTACGACCTCATCGTGCTGGACCCGCCCAGCTTCACGCGGAACAAGAAAACGCTGATGGACGCGATGCGCGGCTATAAGGAAATCCACCTGCGCTCGCTCAAGCTGCTGGAGAAGGGCGGCATCCTTTCGACGTTTTGCTGCTCCTACCACGCCTCGCGGGAGCTATTCATGGAAAATCTGATCGATGCGGCGGTGGATGCGAAGAAATCCGCCCGGCTCGTCCGCGAGCACAGCCAGCGCGCCGACCATCCGATCCTGATTTCCATCCCGGAGACGGGGTATTTGAAAGGATTCACCGTGCAGGTGATCGCCACGAGATAGGCGCGTCCGGACACGAAAAACCCCCGCCGCGGAGAACCGGGCGGGGGTTTTGGTTGAGTGGGAGCCGCGGTCAGGCTTGGTCGGGCTTTTCGCTTGGCTCGTCGAAGCCGTACTTCGTGGTGAGATCGTCGGCGGGGGCATCCGGGACATCGGTGCTGGCGATTTCCTCGGTGGCGGTATGCGGGACATCGGTGCTGGCGAGATCGTCGGCAGTGACGTCCGCGATTTCGGTGCCACCGGCATCGCCGGTGGGATCGGAGGTCTCCTCAAGGCCGGGTTCGGCTCCGGCGGCGACCTGCTCCTCCACGGCGGGAGGGGAGGAAGGCGCGAGGACGACGGGCTTGGGTTCGGATCTCTCTTCTTGGTCATCGCGCTCGTCCTGGCCCTTGCCCTTGGCGCCGGAGACGGTCATGGGGCGGCCCATGAAATGCTGATCGTGAAGGACTTCCACAGCGCGGACGGCTTCGTCCCGGCGGAGCATCTCGACAAATCCGTAGCCCTTGGAGCGGTGGGTGCTGCGGTTGTAAACGATTTCCACATTGCGGACCGGCCCGACGCCCTTGAAGAGCTCTTGGAGGTCCTGCTCGGTCACGTCATAGGAAAGATTTCCCACATAGACGCGGCTGGATTCCACGGTGGACGGATCGCCGCCGCGGGGCTTTTCGGTGCGCGGCGGGCGCTCGCGGCGTGGCGGACGTTCGCCGTCCTGGCGCTGCTCGCGTGGTTCGCGGGGCTCGCGCTGCTCGCGGGGTTCCCGAGGCTCGCGCGGCGGGCGCTCGTCGGAGCGTGCGTTGCGGGTGTTCGACTTGGGCGGGCGGGCGTCCGCATCGGCCTTGGCCGGGGCGGGCGCGCGATCCCGGTCGTAGCGGGACGGCGGGGCGGGGTCCTTGTAAAGGCCTACGGCTTTGAGGATTTTCTGCCAGAACGTCAGCTTCGGCGGGGCGTATTTCCGGGCCGGGCGCGGGGACTGGGGGTGGAATTCCTCGGCGAGAGCGCCTTCCTGGCGGCGGCCTTGGGACGGCCCGCGCTCGTTGCGGGAGCCGCGGTCGTCGGACCGGCGGTCGCCTTGGTTATCGTTGCGTTGGTCGCGGTTCTGATTGCGGTTGGAGCCGCCGCGGGAGCGGCGGCGACGGCTGTCTCCCGAATTGCGGGAGTCGTTGGTTGCGTTTGACATGTTGTCAGTGGGTTCGTGGTTTCCGGGCGGTCCGACGCCGCGGACCCCCATGGGTCCGGCAGCACGGGTATGGACCTCGTGCCGACCTGGAAACGGCTCCGACAAAATCCGGCTTTCTGGTGCCGTGGCGAAGCTCCGCAGCGCCTGCGGAAGGGGACTTCACCTGTGTCGGAGCGGTCCCGGCCTGCGCCGCCGCCCTGGGGCTGGCGGGTTCCCGCTTTCCAACTCGCAGGCCGATTTCACGACCCGGAAATCTGGGGTGAATCTGTAGGCACTCGGCCGGATGCGGACGTCGGAGGTAGGGAAATCGCCTGCTCCGGGCGCAAGCTAAGGATTTCGCCGACCTTGGCAAGACCGGAACCAGCGCTGCGGGCGATTCGCGCGAATGCCGGCAAATCAATGGGCCGATCCGACCCGAAGGGACACGACCGTGGGGGCCGTTTTCAGGATTCATTCTTCCGGATCATCTTCGTCCTCGTCCCAAGCTTCCACGGCCATCAACGCCTGGGATTGGTGGGACAGGCCCAGCTCGATCCGCAATTGCATGAGGTCCACGAGGAAGTCCCGGCTCGGTGCCTCCGCCACCATCTTGTCCAGAAGTGCGAGAGTTTCGTCGTCCAGCCCGCCAGTCCCCGCGAAGTTGGCTACGAGTTCCAAGGCACCCAGACGCTCGGCTTCGGAGGCCTTGGCATCGGCGGCGGTGGTTTTGGCGAGCGCCATCCAGGCCGGCTCGCGGACCACGCAACAAATGTCGGCCAACTGGCGCCACGCATCCCCGCGCATGCTAGCCGCGCTCCGGGACCTCGCGCGCTTGCCATTTATCTTCCCAAGCGCGTGGTCCGCCAGCATCTCCAGTGATTTCCAGACCGACTCCGAGCCGGGATCCGCCTCACGCGCGGCGGCGAAGGTCGGGTGGGGGTCGGCGCGGTCGGGCGCGGCATCCGACACGAATTCGGACACATCCCGGATTAGCCGGGAAAATTCCTCCCCGGCGTTCCTCCCCCCGCCGCGAACGCCGGCCATGCGCTCTTCCAGCCGCAGCAATTCTCGCAGATCGTCCGGGTTCCCGGCAATCCCTGCGGCGTTATGGGTCAGCGCGAAAATCGCGAGCGTGTGCGCCATGTGACACTCGACGGGGTCCGTCGGCGGATGATCAATAAGACCGTGGATGGCGGCGATGGCTTCGGCGGCGGAATCGGGGAACTTGAGTGCGCCGGACCGCTTGGGGACCTTTTTCTTGGGCATGAGGAAATCGTCCTCCCGGAGCCACCCGCCGGTCAATTCCGGGCTGCGGCGGGCGGGAAAATCACCGACCCTCCCCCGCCCCGCACTTGTGCGCGGCGGACCGCGGGAATAGGCCTGCCGCATGACTTTAACCCAAGCGGCGGAGCCGGCGATCGGTGTGATCGGTGGCAGCGGACTTTATGAAATGGAGGGCTTCGAGGAGACCGGCGGCGAAACGATGGCCACCCCTTTCGGCGAGCCATCGGACACGATAGTGACGGGGAGAATCGACGGCCGGCGGGTGTGCTTCCTGCCGCGCCACGGCGTCGGCCACCGGATTCTGCCCGCGGAAATCAACCACCGCGCCAATATCTGGGCGCTGCGCTCGCTCGGGGTGCGCTGGGTGATTTCCGTGACGGCGGTCGGCAGCCTGCGGGAGGAAATCGCGCCAAGGCAGATCGTGGTGCCGGACCAGCTCATCGACCGCACCGGCGGCGCGGGGCGACAAACATTTTTCGGCAATGGCATCGCCGCGCACATCGGCTTTGCGGACCCGTATTGCGCGGATTTGCGGGAAATCCTGCTGGCGGCAGCCCGGCCGCACGCGCCGGACACGCGCGACGGCGGCACCTACCTGTGCATGAACGGCCCGGCATTCTCGACACGGGCGGAGGCGGATTTCCACCGGCTCATCGGCGCTGACATCATCGGCATGACCAACGCAACGGAAGCCCGCCTCTGCCGCGAGGCGGAAATCGCCTGCGCCGCGCTCGCCTTGGTCACGGATTACGATTGTTGGAAACGCGACGAGGCCGCCGTGGAGGTCCACGCCGTCCTCGCAAACCTCCACGCGAACAGCGCCATGGCGCGTCGGATCGTCCGCGCCGCGATTGGCGCAATCCCGGAAAATCCCGGTTCCCCCAGCCATCGCGCGCTCGACACGGCGATCATGACCGCCCGCGAACTCTGGCCTGCCAAGACCGCCGCCGACCTCGCGCCGATCCTGGGGAGATTTGGCTGAAATCGCCCGGAACCCGCCCGGAGTTCAACCTTCAGGTTGCTCTTCAGCAGGGTACCGGCAGCGGAATAGGCAGCCTGAAGGCCAATGCCGTTAAGGACTGGTGATTTTGATGAATTTCACCAGCGTTTTCGATTCGGCTCGTTTGGTCTTCGGCCAGTCTTTCACCGGTTGGCGCAGGGTGCGCGGACAACTCC
>JBBSUD010000180.1:0-10627 GCA_038235225.1 Verrucomicrobiales bacterium | reverse complement strand
GATTTGCTTCGGCTTGGGCTTCGCAATCCAAAGCGGTGTGGCGCTTCGCTTCCCACCGCACTCCAAGGTTTGGCGCTGCGCGCCTTTGGAGTCCGGTGGCAAGGCGGGCGGCCGCGACATCGCTTTGGATTTGCTTCGGCTTGGGCTTCGCAATCCAAAGCGGTGTGGCGCTTCGCTTCCCACCGCACTCCAAGGTTTGGCGCTGCGCGCCTTTGGAGTCCGGTGGCAAGGCGGGCGGCCGCGACACCTCTTTTGGATTTGCTTCGGCTTGGGCTTTGCAATCCAGAGCGGTGTGGCGCTTCGCTTCCCACCGCACTCCAAGGTGGGGCGCTGCGCGACCCACGGTGATTTACCTCTGCACGGCGCCTTCCGGGCAGGCGGTGGCCAGGAAAACGGCGACGTGGACGCGGAGCATCGGATCGGCGGTCTGGGTCAGGGCGGCGGTGATGTTCGCACGGGTGGCGGCAGACATCATGCCGCCGCAGAAGAGGAGATTGGCGCGATCGGCGAGGGCGGCGGGATTTCCCGCGACTTCGATCAGGTCCTTGTAGTCGGGCGGGAAACGGTAGCTGCTGTAGAGGCGCAGGCCGTCCACGGTGTTGTCCCAGAGCTGGTTGACGAAGGAAATGCTGCTGGAACTGTTCGCGATCTGGAACACGGGGGCGGTGAGATGATTGTCCGCGATGAGGCCCGGCGCGCGATAGTCGGGGCGGTAGAAATTGAAAACGCTGGGCGAGAAGCCGGGCAACTGGAGGGCCGCGTCGTAAAAATCGCCGTAGTCCCACCATTGGAGGCCGGGGAAACGGGAGAGATTTCCCGCGCGGGCGAGATTCATGGCGCGCTGCACCGGGTCCTTGAGCCGTCCGAAGCTGGCGGAACCGAGCGACCAGCGGGCGTCGCGGGCCTCCTCATCGAGCAAAATCGCGCGGATGACGGCGGCAAGGTTACCGGATTTCCCGCTGCCATCGTTCGCGAAAACGGCGGAAACGCGGGCGACGTAAGCCGGGCTGGGATTGCTGGTGACAAGATGCTGGATGAGCTGGCGGCCGATGAAGGGCGCGGCGTTCGGGTGATTTCCGAGGAAATCGAGCGCATCGTCCACGTCGCGGCTGCCATTGCGGACGCTCGGCTGGCGGGCGGGAATCGCGAGGGTGCCGAGCAGGTGCTTGGCGCCGAAATCGTGCCTTTCCGCCCACATCGTCATCGGGACGGTGTATTGCGCGTCGTCATAGCCGCCCGATCCCCAGCGCAGGCCGCCGAACCAGTAGCCGGTGAAGACGCGGGCCATCTGCGTGATGTCTCCGTTGTTGTAGGTGGGGATCTGCTGGCCGGCGGCATCGACCTTGCGGGTGCCGTCGGGATTGAGCTGCCAGATGCCGATCGTGAAGAGCTGCATGAGCTCGCGGGCGTAGTTTTCGTCGGGGAATTGGTTGATTTCCGGGCGCGCCTGCTGGTTGCCGACGTGGCTGAGGTAGCGGCCCATGACCGGATGGCGCGTGACCTCGCTGAGGATGTCCCGGTAGCTGCCGAAGGCGTTGCGGACTAAGATGTCGTAGAAATTCGTCATGCCGAGCGGGCGGTTCTCCAGATTCGCATCCCGGCGAGAGGCGACGAGAATCTGGGAAAGCGCGAAGGCGACGCGCTGCCGGAGCTGGTCCGGCCCGGCGACGGCGGCACGGGCGAAGGCGGTAGCGGCGTTCGCGCCGCGGACGTCGGTATCGCCGTGGTAGTAGGAAAGATCGAGCTGCGGGCCGCGGAGATCCGCGACCATGGCTTGGATCACCGGCTGGTGAAGGGTGGCGGGCGCGGCGATCTGCTCGTCAATCCAAGCCGCGAATCCAAGCGCGCGGACGCGGTCGATTTCCGCCATGGTCGGCCCGAAGCCGGCCTGCTGAAGAAATCGCGCCGCCTGCTCGCGGTCGATGGAACCGCCCGCCGGCGGACGCCGCAACTGGCTGGACAGAAACGCGTAATCACCGGAAACGCTGCCGGTCACATTGCCCTGCGAATCCAGCACCAGCGAGCCGCCGCGGACGCTATCGCGGAGGTAGGGGTCGCTGCCCGCGAAGATTTCATCCCAGTCCGAGACGCCGTCCCCGTCCGAATCCCGGTCCACCGTTTCCAGCGCGAAAAACGCGGAAGGCGCGGCGGCGAACTGCCCGACGACGCGCGCCATCGAGGTGCCGGCGGCGCTTTGAAATGGCACGGTGAGCGCCTGCCACGACGTCAGATTTGCGGAACGCTGGATGCGCTGGCGTTTCCACGGAGCCGTTGGAAATGAAAGCATCGCGTCGTTGCCAGCACGGGAAATAGTGAGGTCGAGCCGGGAGTTCGGATCGAATGGATCGGTCCCCCACGCGGCTTCGGTGGCGTTGCTCGCGCCATCGCCATCGGCATCGCCATTCGGGGAAATCCCGCGCACGCCGAAGCGCGCTTCCCAAGCGTCGGGCAGGCCGTCGTGGTCGAAATCCGTGCCGCCCGGCACCACGCCGGCGAAGGCAGGACGGCTCGTTGCGAGCCGCGGGTCGGACATTTCCGCGATTTCCACCCGGTCGTCCACGCCGTCGCCATCGGTGTCCGTCAGGAGCGGATTTGTGCCGGCGAGCCATTCGTCACGATTGCTCACGCCGTCGCCGTCCGCGTCGGCGGTGGCGTCCGAGGCGGAGTTCGGATTGAGGAAATACTGATTTTCCCACGCGTCGGGCATGCCGTCGTCATCCGCATCCGCGAAGGCGGAAAACGCCGGGAGCGTCTCCAGCGGGGCCGCCGCCATGAACAGCCGGACGCCCGGATGAAGCTCGAAACTCGGAAATCCGGCGACTTCATCCCCGTCCTGCCAAGCCGCCGTGCCGTCATCCACGCTTGGCGCGGCTTGCGATTGGCTGACGACGCGGGAAACGACGGCGGCGTTCCGCGTGACGTTGAAAATCGACCACGCCAGCGACCACAAATTTCCCGCCCCGCGGGTGGCGGTGAGCTGGAAGCGGAGGCGATCGGAAATATCCGTGCCGCCGTAGCCGCTGAAGCCGAGCGCGGATTTCAAATCGACCGGTGGCGTGGCCGCGTCGCTGAGATCGAAGCCGTTGGCCGGGTCGTTCGCCGCGCTGAACGCGCTGCCGGCGTCGGAGCCAAAGCGATACGTCAGGCGGCCGCCGTAGCTGACCAAACGCATCGTCAGGCTGCGGGTGGAACCGGCGGTCGCGTTGCCGACGGAGATCGCGAGCATTTCGTCGTCGTAGCCGTCGCTGCCGCCGATCGTGCCGCTGCCGTGGTCCCAAACGAGCTGGATCGGCTCCAATTTCCACGTCCACACCGCCGGCCCGCCGGTGAAAGCCGGCACCAGCCCGGAACTCGCCGCGGCGGGGTCGGTGCCGCGCTGGATTTCCTGGAAATCGGACAAGCCGTCGCCGTCGGAATCCGCGAGATTCGGGTTGCTGGGCAGCGGGCCGTTCGTTTCCTGGAAATCGCTCAGGCCGTCGCCATCGCTGTCCGCGGTGAGGGCGTTGGCGGCGGATTCCTGGAAATCCGTGAGGCCGTCTCCGTCGGTGTCGGCATTGCGCGGATCGCTGCCGCGCTGGTATTCTTGGAGGTTCGTGAGGCCGTCGCCATCAGCATCCGCGGGGGCGGTGGCGGGGCCGGCGGGCTCGAGCGCGTGTTCCATTTCCCACCAATCCGGAATGCCCGAGCCGTCCGCATCGAGGTCCGCATCGATGATCTGCAAGGCGTGGATGCCGACGCTGTAGCCCGTCAAGGTGCTCACTTTCAGGGTGAATGACGATCCCGAGCGGCTCGCGAACCGCACCAGATTTCCGTAGCGAAACGGCTGCGCGGCGGTCGGCGGCGCGATTTCCACCCAACGGTCCTGCGGCGGCATGGTGGCGGTGAGAAACTGTCTCGCGCCGGCCGGATCGCCGACGATTTCCGCCGTGGTTTCCTGGCCATCGTAAGTGCCGCCGACGTAGGCCAGCACGCGGTAATTCGCGAAGGGAATGCCGCTGAGGCTGATCTCGACGGGCATTCCTTGGTCTCCCACGAGCAAGGCATTCATCAGCTTCCGGTCCGGCGTGCCGTCATTCGCGGTCACGCCCGCGCCGCGCGCCACCCAGGAAAATGTCATGCCCGGCACCGGCGCGCCATCCGAGCGGGTCAACACTCCCGCCGCCGGCGAACCAAGATCCGCCGTGCCGCCGGTGCCGACCGAGTAGCCGCGCAGAGAAACGGTCTGGTTCCAATAAAGCTGCGGCACCGCGCCCGCCGGGACATTCCACGGCAAATCCGCCTCCCTGTCCGCCGCCGTCAGCACACGGATGCCGATCGCCCCGGCGAATACCGTCGGCACGCTTGCCGCCGAGGCGGGATTTGTGCCGACCCGCTTTTCCCAAGCGTCCGGCGCGCCGTCGCCATCCGTGTCCGCCAGCAGCGGCGAGGAGGTGGGTGGCGTGGAAATTTCCTCCCCGTCCGTCAGCCCGTCGCCGTCCGTATCCGCCACGGTCGGATCGCTGCCCGCCGCGATTTCCACGGCATCGTTGGCGCCATCGGCATCGGTATCCGCCTGGCGCGGATCGGTCGGCCGGACGCCGCCGCGGTATTCCTGAAGCGCCGTCAGACCGTCGCCGTCCGCGTCGCTAGCCGCGTCCGCGGGGTCGGCGTCGCTCAGGCCGTTCTCGATTTCCCACCAGCGCGGCAGGCCGTCGCCATCGCCGTCCGCCAGCGCGTCCGCATCCACCTCCATTTTTACGAAATCGAACTGGATCCACGAGTAAATACCCGCCGGCAGCGCCGGTCCGCTGCGGGAAATCTCGATCGTGTTCGCCCCCGCCGCCGCCTGCACGGCCGCCGCCGGGATGTCGATCGTGAAGGCCGTCGCCCGGTCCACCCCGGCGCGCTGGAGGACCAGCGTGTCGCTCGTCGCGGTGCGGAAACGGACGGTGATGTCGTGGGTGCCGAAATTGTCCGAATTCCCGCCCGGCGACGGGTAAACCCCGCCCGCGACCAACTCGAAACTCAGCCGCAACCGCGACGAAGCCGCCGCCTGCGCCGGGCTCAGAACGAAATGGATGAGGTTGCGCGGATCGCTGTTGGAAAGCGCCCGTTCGAACGATTTCGCCGGTTCCTGATTCGGCACCGCCAGCGCCGCCGTCAGCCCGTTAAAGTCCGCCGGGTAGGTGCCGGCGGTGTAGAAATGATCGTCCTGCGCCGGGTTCGCCGCCGCGTCATAAAGCGGATCGCCCGGCAGCCGCGTGACCAACCCCGGCGCGGTGTTCGAGCTGCCGGATTCCGTGGAAAACTCGTTCGTCGGATCGTAGTTCGGCATGTACGGGTCCTCGATTTCCCCGATCTGCCACAGCGGCAGCGGCAGCGCCCGGGACGTCTGGAACGGGAAAATCGAAAGCGCGGCAATGGCAAGCACACGGCGGTATCTCGCCAGCAAATGGATTGGATTCATGGGCGTCGGGGGACAATCGGCGCGCACCCTAGCCCGATTTCCACCGACTCGTGGAGCGAGAAATCCGAAATAAAACCGCCGGCCTCGTTCAGCCGTCGCCAACAGTTGCCGGAGAAGGCGCGGGAGTCTATCGAGCGCCATGGACGCATTGCTGCTTATCGACATCCAGAACGATTTCCTGCCCGGCGGCGCGCTCGCGGTGCCGGGTGGCGGCGAGGTCGTCCCGGCGGCCAACGCGCTGATACCGGATTTCCCGATCGTGCTCGCCACGCAGGATTGGCACCCGCCGGACCATGGGAGTTTCGCGGCGAGCCATCCGGGGAAATCGGTGTACGAGAGCGCCGATTTGCACGGACTACCGCAGGTTTTGTGGCCGGTGCATTGCGTGCGGAATACCGGCGGCGCGCTGTTCGCGCCGGGGCTGGACACCCGGCGGATCGAGGCGGTTTTCCCCAAAGGCACCAACCCGCAAGTCGATAGCTACAGCGGCTTTTTCGACAACGGTCATCGCGGCGATACCGGTCTTGCCGCCTGGCTGCGCGACCGCGGCGTCCGGCGTCTGGTGGTCTGCGGGCTGGCCACCGACTACTGCGTGAAATTCACCGTGCTGGACGCGCTGGAGTGCGGATTTCCCGTCACCGTGCATCTGTCCGCATGCCGCGGCGTGGATTTGCAGCCCGGCGATTGCGAGCGAGCGGTGCTCGCCATGCGCGAGGCCGGGGCGGAAATCGCCGGGGCCTAACTTCCCCGCCCGATTTCCCGCGCGCGATAGACGGCGGAAACCGGCCGGGTAAATGGCTGCTTCCATGAAGAAATCCTCCACTGCCGCCATCGGACTCGCCCTCGTTGCCACCCTCACCGCCCACGCCGAATCCGGCATAGGCTGGATTTCCTACCCCGGCGGCGAGGGTCCGGGCGCGGGGAAAAAGGTCGTCCTGATCGCCGGCGACGAGGAATACCGCTCCGAGGAAGCGCTGCCGATGCTCGCCAAAATCCTCAGCGATCGCCACGGCTTCCAGTGCACCGTCCTCTTCTCGACCGACGAATCCGGGACCATCGCGCCGAACGAACAGACCAGCATCAACAATCCCGAAGCGCTGGATTCCGCCGACGCCATCGTCACCTCGCTGCGCTTCCGGAAATGGCCGGACGAGGCGATGAAACACTTCGACAGCGCCATCCAACGCGGCGTCCCGATCGTCGCCCTGCGCACCAGCACCCACTCGTTCCAGCTCCCGAAATCCAGCGCCTTCAAGCGCTATGACAGCTACGGCAAGAACGTCCTCGGCGAGGCCTGGGTGAGCCACTGGGGACACCACGGCAAGGAAGGCACGCGCGGCATCGTCGAGCCGCGGGCGGAGGGAAATCCCCTTCTGAACGGCGTCACCGGCGTGTTCGGCACCACCGATGTGTATGAGGCCTATCCGCCGGCCGATGCCACCATCCTGCTGCGCGGCGAAGTCACCGCGACGCTCGAACCCGATTCCAAACCCGCCGCTTCCGAGAAAAAGCGCGCCAGCGACGGCGGCACCCAAGACGTTAACACACCGATGATGCCGATCGCCTGGACCCGCGAGGTGACGAACGAAGCTGGCAAAACCAACCGCGTCCTCTGCACCACCATGGGCGCCGCCTCCGACCTGACCAGCGAAGGCCTCCGCCGCCTTGTCGTGAACGGCGTCTATTGGGGCCTCGACATGAAAATCCCGGCCAAGGCGGACGTGGCTTTGGTCGGCGATTACGAGCCCTCGAAGTTCGGCTTCGACGGCTTCCGCAAAGGCATGACCGCCGCGGATTTCGACAAGAAGTGAGGGAAATTCTTCCTTTGGACTAGTGGTGGAGTTGGCGAAACCGCAGGTGGTTCGTCTTCCAATCTGCTCATCCAAGCGCGCCGCGATTCGCGGTCCCAACTGCTTTCCCAAGGCACCAACCGGTCGAACCGGCGGCCGCTTCTCCGCCCCGGAACGACCGCGAATTCCCTTCCCGGCTATCGGCCCAGGATGCTGTTCGATTGCTCGACGGTCATCTTCCGGCTTTCCTGCCAGCCGACGATCTCCGGCTGCGCGAAGACTTTCCGGCGGCGGTCCACCAATGCGTCCGACGGGCGGTCGATGATCCCCTTCCCCGTCTCGCGGGCGGCGCTGGTGGCGTAGGAATCGGTTTTGTAATCGGTCTGCAGGCCGGCGTCGGCGTCCGTTTCCCGCGCGCTTTTCTGCCCGAGTTGCGAGGTTTTCTGGAAGCGGCTGCCATCCGTCGCGCCGGCATATTCGGTGGTTTTGTAATCCTTTCCGCCGAGCCAGGATTTCTTGGAGAAATCCTTCGTTTTGAACTCCTTCTTACCGAACTTCCCTTTGAAATTCGGATCCTCGCCCACGCTTTCGTATTGGCTGCGCTTGTCGTTGCGCGGTTTCCAGTTGCCGGACGAATCCTGCACGTAACCGCCCTGCTCATTGATGCGTTCGGAGAAACTCTTGTGAACCGGACCCGTGGTTTCGGATTTCTTGTCCCCGGCGCACGAAGCGAGCAGGGCGAGGGCGGCGGCGAGAGCGATGTGTTTCATTTGGAGATGCGTTTTTCCAGTTCGGCGTCGGGCAGGGCGCCGCGTTCCAGGGCGGTGCTGTAGGACTCGCGGGCCTCGTCCATGCGGCCGGTCTGGGCATAGATCACGGCGAGATTGTAGTAGGGCTCGCTCAACATCGGATCGGCGGAAATCGCGGCTTTGAAATCGCTTTCCGCCGCGGCGAAATCTTTCAGCATCGTATTGATATTGCCGAGCAGCAGTTGGTTGCGCGCATCGTCCGGCGCGAGCTTGACGGCCTCTTTGGCACTGCCCGCCGCAGTCGGCAAATCGCCGAGAAGCATGCAGGAGTAGGCGAGCATACGGTTCGCATACGGATTATCCGCATTTAGCTCGACCGCCCGGCGGAAGGTCTCGGCGGCGGCGGCCGGGTCCTTCAGCTTGAGCTGCACCACGCCCAATTTACACAAGGTCGGCACGTGTCCGGGGTGCTGCTCGACAATCATTTCAAACAACTCGCGCGTCGGTAAATAGCGCCCGGCTGCGAACGCTTTTTCCGCGGTGCGCTCGAAGACGGCAATGTCGCGATTCAGATCCTTCGTGCTGCGGTCCACGCTGGCGCGGTCCCGCGCGAACGGGGAGGTAAGTTCGAAATCCGCCCTGCCCGCCATCAGCTTCTGCTCTTCCGGGGTGAGTTCCATTTCCTCCGCGTCGAACAGCTTCACGGCCTTGGCGAGTTCCTCGTCCTTCGCGCCCATATCGCGGGCAGCTTCCAGCAGGAGATCGCGCGCCTGCCGCCGGCGCTCCTGCATCCGGAGCTGGCGGCGGATGATTTCCCGCAACGCCTCGACCTCCGCCGGATTTGACGAACCGGTCCCGGCCGCCAGCGAGTGCTCCTCGCCGCGCAAACGGCTCTCCAGCTCGGCCAGCCGCTGGTCGCGCGCGCGCTTTTCCTCGACCAGCCGGTTGATCCGGGATTTTGCGACGCCCAGGTCGCGCTTGGCGGCGGTCAGCTCGTCCTTGGTCGCGTTATCGTCGCGGCCGACGCTGTCCAAGCGCTCGTTGGCTTCGCGCAAGTCCTTGGCGAGTCCCATGTTCTGCTGGATCAGGTCCTCGATGCGGCTGTCGTTATCGAGCTTGAGCAGCGCGCTCATCTGGTTGCGCTCCTGCAAGAGGGAATCGCGCTCGGTGCGGAGCTGCTCGGAGGCGGCGTTGCTTTCCTCCAGCTCGCGGACGAGTCCGGCGATGCGCTCGTTGGCCTTGCCGAGTTCCGCGCTCTTGTCTTCGAGGTCCTTTTGCAGCGCCTTGAGCTGCGCCTGCTGGCCGGCGATGACCTTGTTGGAAACCTCGCGCTCCATCGATAAATCGCGCTCCAGATCGGCGCGCTTTTTCTGCACATTGCTCAGATCCGCCTGGAGAATCGCGATTTGCGACAGCGCCTCGGTGTGCGAGCCGCGGCTCTTTTCCAGCGCCATTCCCATCGCCTGCCGCTCCTGCTGGAGCTTGTCGAGGCGCTCCTGCATGCCGCGCATTTCCTCCTCCACCGGCCGCGCCGCGAGCTGCCCGCGCACGCGCTCGAGATTCCGCTCGGCGGCCTTGAGCTGCGCCTGCATCGCGTCGCGCTGCTTGGCGATATCCCGGACGCGGGAGGCATTTCGCGAGGATTCCAGCAAATCCGGCTTGCTGGAAAGCACGTCCTTCAGGCGCTTCACCTCCGCCTCCGCATCGTTCAACCGCCGCGCCGCCAGCGGGTCGATTTGGAGAAGCCCCGGCGGCGTCAGCGGCGTGACACCGGCTGCCGGATCGACGATTTCCCCGGACTGCCTCGCCCCGCCTTCCAGCTCCGCCACGGCGGCGTTGTCCCGTTGGCGCTGCACCTCCGCCAAGGGGAAAATCCGGGATTCGGCGGCGGCATTCCGCGCCATCCGCTCATCCACCATTTCCGATTTCCAAGCTGGAAAATAGCGATGCACCGCGTCGAACATCTTCCGCGCCTCCGCCAGCTTCACCGCCGCCGCCGCGAAATCCTTCGCCTCTTCCAACCGCTCGGCGGATTTCGTGGCGAGATAGCCTTGGAAATATACATCCGAAGGATCGAACTGGGCCGGAGCGATCGGCGGCGCAGCTTGCGCCAGAAGCGGCGTGAGCGAGCCGAGAAGCAGCAATGGGCAGGCGAGCCGGGCGGTAGGGAAGCGCAGGGTTTTTGCAATCCGGTGAAGCATCGGACAGCCACCGTAGGAATCGATTCCCGCTACGGCAAGCGGCATTCCAGCCCCAACAAGTCAGGAAATCGCTTACAGAAAATCCCCCGTGGCGCTCGACACGCCGCGCGCCGGACGGCTGGTTCGGTCCGTGATTTTCCGCGAAATCGTCCACGCCTCCGCCGATTACGAGCGCGAACTCGAACTCCGCCAAACCGTCCTCCGCACCCCGCTCGGCCTGCGGATATCCCCGGCGGATACGGCCGGTGAGGAGGCGCAACGGCATTTCGGGTTGTTCGCCGGGGACGACTCGCTGGTGGCCTGCGTCATCGCGGTGCCGATGGCGGGCGGCACGGTGAAAATCCGCCAAATGGCCGTCGCGCCGGAGCATCGCGGCCAAGGGCACGGAAAATCCATCCTGCTCGCCGCCGAACGAACGATGTGCGGCGAAGGATTCACCCG
>JBBSUD010000179.1:0-10699 GCA_038235225.1 Verrucomicrobiales bacterium | reverse complement strand
GAGTGCCGCCACGATGGGAAGCATGTGGGCGCTCAGGAGCGGGCTTCGGCCCGCTTCCTCACGCGGGCTTGTCCCGCGTCTGTGCGGAACCGCCGTGTACGGACCCGTACGCACGGTGGTGTGGGACCCGTGGCTGGCTCTACGAGTCAGTCACGGGGACCCGATTCTCTCATCTTTTTTCTTCAACAGGCTGAGGTATTCATTCGGGCGTAGTCAGCGGCCATCCTCATCGCACTGAAGGCAATATACTCGTTGGAATAGACGGACCCCGTGGCTTCGTCGCCTGCCAGCCATGTGTCCAAGTGATCATCAAATTCCGCTACTGTGGCTTTCAATTCTGCGATTTGAGCTGGTGATGCTTGTTCAACGGCTTGTTCCCGCTCGCAGTCATCGGAGGTTCCCCAAGTCAATGCGAAGGGTATCAACAGACGCAAATTAGGCGGAACATTGTCTGGATTGAGCTCGTTCTGCGTATTCATTTTTCCAGAGAGAACAGATTTGTTCAATGACTCGTCGGTTTAACAATTGTTAACCGAACCGTTCGTTGTTCCAGGAGAACACGAACCCTGAGGGATATGATTCTGGGAGAACCGTTCATCGAGAGGGTATTTAGCCCGCCGGAGAAGCACTGCCACGCAAATATTTCAGGAAATGAGGAAAAGGTTGGATTTCGGGCGGTGAGGGTGGGGTTGGATTTCAGGGGAGATCGAGAGGACCAGGTCCGCCTGTTCCGGGGCGTTTCATCACATGCGGGTAGATCATCGTCGTTTGATGCCCGCCCCCGCGGCCACCCTGCAGGCACGTCGCTGCGCTCCTGTTTATCTCGCTCCGCTCGATTCCACGCTGGAATGCCCCATGAGGTCTTGAACGGGGCGGATGTCAGTCCCGCTTTGGAGCAGTTGGAAGGTCGAAAGGTCGGAAGGTCAAAAGGTCGGAAGGTTGGGAAAATTAATGAATGAATGAATACGTTGCGGCGAGACGCGGCAGCCACGGCCTGCCGCGAGACGCGGCAGCCACTTGAAGAGGGGGCTTGGCAGTATCATTGGGTCCGGGAGCGGGCGCGGTTGTCGGGTTGATGAGAAAAGTCCGGGCGGAATTTGGTGATGGGCAAGGCTGCTGCTTGAACTCCGGGCGGGGATTTCTGCTTGAGGGGCGGGCGCTTGTTTCGCAAGACACCGGCGTTTCCCGCAGCTTGCCAAATCCATGGACTCACGCACCGCCATTTTCGAACGGATCGAATCCGCCACCACCGCGCTACAAACCAAGGCGGCCTATCCGGACTACGATCCGGCGATCCTCCATTCCGCGCCGAAGCTCGAGGGCGGGGATTTGTGGGAGATTTTCTCGCGGAATCTGACCGCGGTGAATGGCAAGCCGATGGGATCGGCCCGCGAACTCGCGGATTTCCTCAAGAAATCCGACCAACTCCACGGTTATTGCGATCCGCTGCTGTATCCAGCGGTGGGGCCGGAACTCGAAGCTGCGGGGCTGATCGTGGAGACGGAATACGATCGGGCGCGCTACGATGATTATCAGTTCGGGATCACCAAGGCGACCGGCGCGATCGCCGAGAGCGGCACGGTGATTCTGGATGACGAGCACACGACCCGCCGGCTGGCGGCGCTCTCGCCGTGGGTGCATGTGGCGGTTTTGTCGCGATCGGAAATCCACCGGACGATCCCGGATGCGATCGCGGCGCTGGGCAAGAGTCCGAACATCATCTGGGCGACCGGACCGTCGAAAACGGCGGACGTCGAAGGGATTCTCATCGAGGGCGTGCATGGGCCCGGGGAGCAGATCGCGCTGCTGGTGTAGGGCGGTTGGGGATGGGGCGCTTGGCATTGGCGATTCTTGCGCGCGTTGGCGAGACGCCAACGCTCCTTGAGTCGGCGAGACGCCGACGCTCCTTGTAGAGGCGCGGACGTCCCTTGGGCGCCGGAACTCGCTGCCTCAGAAGGCGGTGCCGATGGCGAAGTGGAACGCGCCGCTTGGCTCGCCGGGGTCTTGGGTGAGATTGTAGCCGTATTCGAAGCGCACCGGTCCGATCGGCAATTCCAGGCGGATGCCGAGGCCGACTGCTAGTTCCAGATCCGCCGAGCCGATGTCTCCGTAGCTGCGCGAGAGCGAGCCGGCATCGAAGAACCCGACGGCTTTCACGCTGCCGGTGATGGCGCGGATGAGTTCGAAATTCGCGTTCCACATCGCCTCGCCGCCGGTGGGGTAGCCGTTTGCTTGGGGGCCAAGCTCGCGCTCGGGGAAGCTGCGGACGCTGCGCGCGCCGCCGTTGAAAAGGCGCAGATCGATGGGCAGGAATTCGCCGCCGCCGCTCGGGATGAGCAGGCCGGCCTCGCCGCCGAGGCCGATCTGGTATTTCTCGTTGATCTTGTGGTAGTAGCCGCCGGTGAGTCCGGCGGACACGTAGGTGGTGGAATCGGCACCGACCGCAGCGCCGATTTCCACGGGAAATTCGACGTGGAAGCCCTTGGTGGGCAGCACCTTGCTGTTCCGGAAATCGAGGGACTGGGTAACCCGCAGCCGGGGATTTGTATAAAGCGTCTCGCCGAGGAGGGGCGTGGGGACGCCTTTGCCACTGATATTCACGAGGGAGTAGCCGGCCAGCACGTTGAGCGTGTAGTGCTCGCCGAACTGGCGCTCGAGCGTGACTTCCAAACCGGTTTCGGAGGACGTGTAGCCCTCGCTGCCGAAAATCAGCGCGTAGGCGCGCGCGGAGGCGGAAAGCTCGCGGCCGAGGAACCAAGGGTCGGTGATTTTCGTCTCGCCGAGGACGCCGCGGGCGCTGACTTCCGCGCCGGTGCTGAAGCCGAGAAGCTGGCCCCAGAGGTTGCGGTCGGCGTAGGTGGCGCGGGCGATCGGGCCAAGATAGGTATCCGCCCCGAGGGCCAAACTGACTTGCTTCGCCTTGCCTTCCTCGAAGTGGAGCAGGACGTCGATGTGCTTTTCCGAGGTCGGGACTTTCTCGACGCGGACGGAGGTGAAGGCACCGGTGGCGAGCAGGCCGCGGACGCGCTTGTTCATGGCGGCCTCGTCGTACCAATCGCCCTCGAGCGCCACGACGCGCTGCCGGACGCGGGCGGGGTTGGTTTTTTGCAAGCCTTCGGTGCGGACGTTGTCCAGGCGGACGCGGGTGCCGAGGTCGATGTAGAAATCCGGGATGAAATAGGACGTGCTGAGCGTGCGGCCCATCGTGATTTTCGCGTCGGGATAGCCGCGGCTGAGGAAGGCCTGCTCGACCGCATTCCGCATTTCATTGAGATTCGCGGTGGTGGCGTCCTTGCCGACGAAGGGCTGCGCGGTCGTCTTGGTGCGGACGAGTCCGCGGGAATCCGGGCTGATGATGTGAGGCGTGCCGATGCGGTGCACGCTGCCGGGATCGACGTCAATTTTCAGATTCACCTTGCCCGTGTCCGGCTCGGTCTCGCGGTCGGTCAGCTTCACATCGACGCCCCAGTAACCCTTGGATTTGAGTTCTTGGGCGATGTTGTTCAGGCCGTCCTCGATGTCTTCCTCGCGAAACGGCGGATCGCCCGCGCCGATCGGCCGGTCCTTCTTGGCCGGACGTTCGTAGAGTTTCGCGAGGTTCTCGTCCTCGCCCGCGGGCGCGCCAGTGACGGTCACGGTGCCGAGCGAGAGGCGGGTGCCGGTGTTGGCGATCAGGAGGATTTCCCGCGAATTCACGATTTTCCAATCCACATCGACCTTCGCGAAACCGTCGCTCAGGAGAATCTGGCGGAGGAGGACGGCGGCGTCATCGGCTCGGGAGGCGGAGGCCGGGCTGTTGCGGACGTGGACGAGGCGCGCGCCCATCAGGCCGAGCACCTCTTTCTCGCTGTGGTTGCGGACGCCCTTGACGTGGATTTCCGTCTCCGCACCGGCGGCTAGGGCGGTCAGGAGGAGGGCGGCGAGCAGGCGAAAGCGATACATTTAGCGAAAAGATAGCCGCCAGATGGCGAGGAATCGGGAATTTCCGGTTTCGCCAACGCCGGCGGAGAGATAGTAATGATCGGTGATGGAGAGGGTGGCGGTGGAGAATGACTCGCTGGAATACGGGTCGGACTCCGCCACGCTGAAATCGACATCATCGAGCAGCGCGAGCACCGGGCGGAGCTTCTTGCCGAAGCGGAAGCGGCCGCGGCGGAGTTCCTCCACGAGGAGCTGGAGCGCGCGGGACTGCGCGGCCTGCGGGTCTTCCAAGCCGGACGTCGTGGTGCCGGTCGCGAGCAACGTCATGATTTCCGTCTCGGGCAGCGGCGGATTCGAGGTCAGCAGGATCTGCGGATCCGAGGCGCGGCCATAGACGTAAACGTTGACGGTGTAGGGCCGCGGCTCGGCGGTGCCGCGGATTTCCAGCACCGGATCGAGACCCGACGCGGCGGTGAATTCCACCGTCCCGGCCGCGACTTTGAGCGTGCTGAACGGCAGAGTGGCCACGAAATCCCGGATTTTCACGGTGCCGATCGGCTTCGGATTCGCGATCGTGCCGCCGACGCGGATGTTGCCCGTGGCCTCGCCCGTGGCGAGGTTCCCGCGGACGAGGAAGGGCTGCTCGGTGCGCGCGGTGACGTCGAGTTTCCAGTCCCCGAATGGCGCGGGCACCGATGAGCCGGGCGTCTTCGGCGTGTCGATCTTCGGCAAATCCGCCGCGGCCGGGCCGGTGAAGGGCTTGCCGATCGGCAGGAGTTCGATATCGCGGAAGAAGATGCTATCCACGATGCCGACGGTGCCCGACAGAGTGGCGGTTTCGTACGGACCGGTGAGGCGCAGATTGGCGTTGGCGCGGACGATGAGCGATTCGTTCCGGACGACCGGCAGATGGTCGCCGCGGAAGCGGAAATCTAGCGGGCCGAGCTTGCCGTCCGCGATGGAGACCGAGCCGCCACCGTCAATCGTGCCGCCGGCCACCGTCGCCCGCAAGGTCTTGAGCGTCAGCTTATCGAGGCCGGCTTCGATGCTGATGGCGCCCTTTTCGATTTCCGGGAATTCATCGTTTTTGAAGCGCAGGCCGGCGTTGGCGAGGTCCAGCGAGCCTTTGATTTCCGGCTTCGCGAGCGTGCCCTTCACAACAACGTTGCCGGTGAAAATCCCGTTCACGCTTTGGGCGGAGGGCACCAGCGAGGCGAATCGCGAGATGTCCAGGCGCGGCAGATCGAGCCGGGCGTCGATCGGTTCCTGCTTCACCAGCTCCGGATTTTCCGCCCAGTCGCCCGGACGGAACGGCATGTCCGCCTTGAACTCCGCCGGGGCGAAATCCGGAGCGATGGCGCTGCCGTTCACCTTCAGGCGGCCGTCGCGGCCGGCCACCTCGATCTTCAGGTCGGCGGGAGGGAGCTTCGGCTGGTCGGGCGAGCGCAGGTCGCGGACATCCAGCTTGGCGTCGATTTCCGGGTCGGCGTAGCTGCCGGAAATCGCGATATCGAGCTGGCCGGTGGACGCGGGATCGATTTTCTCCAACGCCGGAACCCACTGCTTCAGAAGGCCGAGCGAAAGCTTGCGGGAGTGGATGTCGAGCTGGACCGGGCGAGTGTCGCGCGGCAGCTCGGTCTTCCAGTTCGCGAAATCCTTGGGCACCGGCAGCTTGGCGCTTCCCTCGGCCAGCTCGGTAGCGCCGTCCGTCCAGAGCAGGTTTTTCAGCGCGAAAACGTTGTCCGAGTAAGTGGCCGCCAGCGCGATTTTCTGCTCGCCCAGCTTTACGGTTAGGTCGTCCGTGGAGGCGGATTTCGGCCAATCGTAGTCCACGCCGCCGCTGGCGAAGATCGGCTCTGCGTCCGGGCGCAACCACTTCGCCTGCGCCAGCCGCAGCTCGCCGCGATGCGTGCCGGCCTTCGCGTCGCCCTCGCCTTTCAGCGTGCCGGTCACCTCCGCGGTGCCGGGCAGGGTCACTTTCGCGACCGTCAGCCATGGCTCGATGCGGGTGGTGGTGAATCCGTCCAGCGCCAGATTCGCCCGATACGCGCTGCTCTCGATGGCGTATTCCGCGTCGATTTTCAGCCCGTCCAGCGTGGCGGCTACGGTCACCGGGCCTTCGGGCGTCCACGCGCCCTTGATGTTCACCGCGGTCGCCGCCGTGGGATCGACCGGGGTCAGCGAAATGTCCGCGTTGGCGGATTGCGGCTGATTCTCCTCGAAGGTGGCCGCGAAATTCCCGCCCAGCGAGGATGCGGGAACCGGCGCGAGAGGATCGAGCGCCGGCACCTTGGACGCCAGTTCGCGCAGGGCGAGCGGCACGCTTTCCAAGTTGAAGCTGCCCGTCGCGTCGCCCAGCAGGAACTTCGAACCCTCGCGCGTGACCGGCGCGGTGGCGTCGAGCGCGAGGTTCGTCCCGAGCGCGCCGGATTTCAGCGCCACGGTGGCGGATTTCTCGTCGAGCGTGGCGTCGAGCGTCAGGTTGTCCGCCTTCCAGTCGGTGTAGGTCGCGTCGGCGAGCGCGAGCTTCACGGTGCCGGTGGTTTTGGCCAAATCGAGCGCGTTGGAAACGTCCGCATCAAGCGTCAGGCCGTGGGCGGTCAGGTCCGGGTAAGTCACCGTGTCGATGGTGGCCTTGGCGCTGCCGCTACCGGTGGCGGCGTCGAACTTCGCATTGAGCGTCAGGGTGTTCGCCGCCCAATCGGTGTAGGAAATGTCATTGAGACCCAGCTTGATGGTCCCCGTCGCAAGCTTGGGATCCGGCATCAGGTTTTGCGCGTCCAGGAACAGCGCGGTGACCTTCGCCTGGACCGGGATTTCCACACCGAAGCGCTTCGCCACCTCGGAAATCGCGATGCTGCCTTTGGTCAAATCGACCTTCGCGTCGGCAAATCCGGGCGTCGTTGTCACCGCGAGCGTCGCGTCGCCCACCAGCATCTGCGTGTCGAGCGAGGGCTCACCGCCCTCGGGCAGCGCGAGCTTCAAATCGCGAAAGCCGATGCCGGGCAAAGGATCCAGCTTATCAATCGAGATTTCCTCCGGCTCCCAGACGATTCCCGAGGCCTGTGCCGGATGTACTTGGCCCGACGGATCGGTCAGCTCGCCCAGATCGAGGTCGAAGCGCGAGCTGCCCGCCTTGTGGGAAATGTGGCTGTTGGCCAGCGTGAACTGCGGCTTGTCCTCCTTGGTCGCCGTCACGCTCACGTCGCTGACGTCCAAATCGAGGGGGATCGCCTGGGCGCGGGCCGACTTGATCGTTTTCACCAAGTCCTTGAGATTCAGCGGCGGTTTGTCCTTTTCCTTCGGCTGCGGGTCGAGGCGGACGTCGGCATGGACGCCCTCTACGGTCAGCCCCTCGATCTTGCCTTTGACCAGCCCGCTCAATTTGTAGTGCGGCTCGATCTTGTCGATCGTCAGCCCGGCGAGCGCGCCCTTCTTGTTGGAAATGGAAAAATCCGAGAGCGAAAGCCCGCCGGTGACGCTGCCGTTCACCTTGAAATCCCCCTCGATTCCGGCCTTCTCCAAGAAATGCTTGGCAGCCATCGGGGCGATGTAGCGCAGCCCCGGACCATTCAGCCACAGCAGCGCGGCGATCAGCAAAATCGGGATGATAAGGAGCCAGCGCTTCCATCTACGCTTGGTCTTGGTGGGGGTCTTCGATTCGTCGTCCGGCAAAACGCGGGCACACTTCGCACTGATTTCCCGGCGGTCAATTGCGGTTATTCCCCGGGATTGCCAAAAAATCCGGCGTCCGCTACGCCCCGCGGCATGGAACCGATCACCTTCGCCCCGCTCTACATGGAACGAGTCTGGGGCGGCCGCGAACTGGAGCGCGTCTATGCCCGCGAGCTGCCCGCGGCTGGTGTTCCCTATGGCGAATCCTGGGAAATTGTGGACCGGGAAGAGGCGGAATCCAAGGTGGACACCGGCACTTGGCGCGGGGCCGGCCTCCACGATCTTTGGCAAAACCACCGCCAGGAAATCTTCGGCGAAAATCTGCCCGGCCACACGCGCTTCCCGTTGCTCATCAAGATCCTGGACGCTCGCGAAGACCTCTCCATCCAGGTCCATCCGCCCGCCGCGCTGGCTGCGGAACAGGGCGGCGAGCCGAAGACGGAAATGTGGTTCATTTCCGCCTGCCAGCCCGGCGCGAAGCTTTACGTGGGGCTGAAAAAGGGCGTCTCCCGCGCCGATTTCGAGCGCGCCATCACGGCCGGCACCGTCGGCGATTGCGTCCACGCGATTTCCCCGGATGCCGGCGAATCCATTTTCATTCCGTCCGGCCGGCTGCATGCCATCGGCGCCGGATTTCTCATCCACGAAATCCAGCAGAACTCGGACACCACCTACCGCGTCTTCGATTGGAACCGCACCGGGCTCGATGGCGAACCGCGCCAGCTCCACCTCCCGCAATCCTTAGCCAGCATCGATTTCGCCGATACCGAGCCCGCCATGGACGCTGCCGACGGCGAAATCCTCGCGACCTGCGAGCACTTCATCACCACCCGGAAATCCATTGAGCTGGGCGAATCCCTGGCCAATCCGCGCGACGACCGGTTTTCCATTGTCACCATCGTCAGCGGCGAATTCGAGAGCAGCGGCGGCCGCCGGTTTCTCCCCGGCCAGACCGTCCTCCTCCCTCGCGACGGCGCGCCACTTCTCGCCTTGGCTGATTCCGTAGCGCTCCAAATCACGCTCCCGGATTGAGCGCCACCCGCGCGGGCATTCTCCGCCGGAGTTCACCCGCCGCCCTCCCGCATCTCAGCCTTTCGCATCGGCATCGTGTCGATCAGCGCGAAAAATTTCTCCAAATCCAGCTTCTCCGTCTGCCGGGATTTCTCCCCGCCGTCCTTCCCGATCAGCACGAAAACCGCCTTGCCGCCGAGCTTCCAGCTCTTCCGGACGGCCTCCAAATCCTCCGGCCGCACCGCCCCCGGCACACCCAGCGGGGTGGGGGACGCGTCGATCACAATCAAATCCCGATCCTCCAGCGCGGCCCGTCGTTTCTGGAAATCCGCCACCATTTCCGCCCGCGCCGCGCCGTCCGGCACCGAGACGACGATCAGCCGGTTTTTCCAACGATAGTCGCCGAGCGGCGAGGCGGCGGCGGCGGTAACGAACGCGGCGGAGGCAAGCACGACGGGCAATTTCATCCGGCACCGTTGAGCCAAAACCCGCCGCTGTCGTTCGGGAAATCCGTCCATAACCATTCCGCTTCCCTGCCGGGACATATTCCTTGGCTCGCCGTGACGCGGGGATAGGGTCGCCGCCACTTCCCCATGAGCGCCTCCCTCCTCACCCGCCGCACCGGGCCATCGCCCCTGCTCGCCACCTCGGTTCTCTTCGCGATTTCCGCCGCCACGGCCTCCGCGCACTCCGCCCATGGCGCGATCGGCGGGTTTTCCAGCGGATTTCTCCACCCGCTGACCGGGCTGGATCACATCGTCGCCATGGTCGCCGTCGGCCTTTGGGGCGCTTTCCTCGGCGGCCGGGCAATGTGGCTTTTGCCGGTGGTTTTCCCCGTGGTCATGGCATTCGGCGGCGCGTTGGGAGTGCTCGGCGCGCCGATGGTCGGCGTTGAAATCGGCATCGCACTGTCCGGCGTCGTGCTCGGGTTGATGGTCGCTTTTGCCGCCCGCCCGCCGCTCGTGGTGGCCGCGGTTCTCGTCGGCATCTTCGCGATTTTCCACGGCTACGCCCACGGCGCGGAACTGCCGGAAAGCGCGAACGCGATGACGTTCGCCATTGGCTTCGTGGTTTCCACCGGCCTGCTCCACCTCTGCGGCATCGCCTTCGGGCTGCTCACGAAATGGCCGTGGGGCCGCATCGCGGTGCGCACCGGCGGCGTGGCGATCGCCGCGGTTGGCTTCGCTTTCCTGTTCCATTTCCTCTGAAATGTCGCGATTCCGCCTCGTCGCTCTCGTGGCTTTCTGCCTCGCCGCCACCACATCTGGAGCGGGCGCGCACACCATGGTCAAGGGGCTTGGCGAGGTGGCGAATGGCGCGCTCCACCCGGTCCTGACGCCCGTCCATGCCATGATTTTGCTCGGGCTGGGACTGCTGATCGCCCTGCAAATCCCCCAGAACATGCGCACGCCGATCCGCTGGTTCACCCCGGCCTCCGCGGTCGCGCTGGGGCTGACGGCGTTCGTTTCCATTGGCGAAATCTACCCGCCGGTGCTGATCGGCCTGGCGCTCGTCATCGGCGCGCTCGTCGGCCTGGACAAGCGCCTACCTCGCCCAGCGATCGGCGTCATTTGCCTCTTGGCGGCGCTGGCCATCGGCGCGGATTCAGGCTTGGAAACCGGCACGCCCCTCGCCATCGGCAAAACCTTGCTCGGCACCTTCCTCGCAATGAACGCCCTCGTCCTCTACATCGCCCTCAGCGCCTCGAACGGCTCGAACACCCCCTGGGCGCGCATCGCCATGCGCATCGTCGGCTCTTGGATCGTCGCGATTTCCCTTATGGTCCTCGCCTTCGCCCTGAAAAAGGGAGCGTAGCCCGCGATTTAGGGCTTCCGGCCTCTCTCATCGAGCCACCACCAACCACGCCGCCAGCACCGCCGCGCACGCCAGCGCCGCCAGCGAGACCGCGCCCGCGATCCGATCCGCATGCGTCGCCCGCGGCCGGTGCGGCGAGGAGGATTTTGGGAAAACGATCACCGCATACAACATTCCCGCGACCAGTCCGCCGGCGTGCGCCGCATTGTCGATGAAGCGGTAGCCGATCAGCCCGATGAGCGCGGTGAGCAGCACTCCGGCGGCCAGGCGGCGGCGG